>DARQ01000051.1:8535-8784 GCA_002503395.1 Euryarchaeota archaeon UBA60
GCAGAGGTGTCTCGCCGGTCAGGGGGTAGAGCGGGGAGGGACAATTGTTTGCGCAGGGTATTGGCTAGGCGGTAGAAATGCAGTTGGCGAGCCATCTCAAGGCGGATGATGCGAGGAATCCAATCAAGGTCCTGACAACCCTTGATCTCGACCCGGTCGCCACAGGCGATACTGACGTTGAGGTCTTGGCGGATTGAGCCCAAGCCTCGACGTACCCGACGTGTATCGCGCAGAATGGTTCCCATCACT
>DARQ01000051.1:8974-12070 GCA_002503395.1 Euryarchaeota archaeon UBA60
ACATCGCCATCCGGGGTTGAGATGACCCCATTGGTGGCTATCAGGGTGGTGCGCTGGAAGCCCGAGGTATTCGAGCCATCGACCACGGTTTTGCGCATCGTCTGCAGTAAGGGCACCGGGTGGGCTTGCATCAGTCCAGAGATGGTCAGGGCAAGTTCGACCGCATCCTCATCGTGGCCTTCGGGCGGCTGGTCATCGAGTTCGATAAGTCCTGAATTGGGCGATTGGATGTAGATGAATCGGCGCCCTCGCTTGGCCTCGAATCTTGCGGCAACGTCGACCTGTCCCGATTCTCCTTGGGCTGGGCGCAGTTTTCTGAGCACCCGCGGCCAATGCTCTGGGACAGAATCGATGGTCACATCGTGCAGGTCCCCGGCTTGGCGGGAATGCAGTTTGCCAGTCGCCAATTGCTGGTGAACCTCAAGTCCGCACATGAAGCCGAGGCCTGTGGCCTCGAGTGCATCGGCATCGCCAACATCACCTATCGGCTCACCCATAACTCGACCCATAGGGTCGAGAGTGATGAGCATATTCATCCTGTGGGTTGGTATTCATTACGATTCATCGAGGGACGGAACAGAGTACCTAAAGTACACAAGGAATCGAGAATTTCCTCGACCTGCGATTTTGAGATGCTGTGTTTTTCCATTTCATTGAGGATTGAAAATAACTCGACGGTCTGGTCGGTCTCCTGGTACTGTTGAATGATGAAAGAGAGAATGTGGTGCTCGCGATTTCTCTTGGTGGTGGTCTTTCCTGAGACCATTGAGGTCTCATCATAATCTCCACCCATCAGTTCATAGCGCCATACATCAAAAGTCGCAATCGCCAAGTCGGCATCGACAAGTTCCACCTCCTCGGAAAGTCGGGTTCTTGCATGTGCTTCGGCCAGACGTACCAGTGATTCGATTGAACGGGCGGTGATTGGCACGCTATCGAATGAATCCAGACCCGATTCGGTGCCGAATTTCTTACCATCGGTATATACACTTCCAGGCTCGTTTATCCCTCCTCCTTCGGTGCGGGTCTTGACATAATAGTCGACGATGGTCTCGCGCGCCGCGTCGGTGAGGGTCGGGTGAATGAATTTCTTGGCGTATGCCACATATTTCTGAAATAAATCTGGCTCGATTAGTTCTGACCCATCGATAATCCCTTTGGCCACGTCCTCAGAGGTCGGAGCGGTGGCGATTCCCTCATCAATCAACCATTCAGGAGTGCCGGTCTGGCGATATTTTGCGATATGCAGGCCGATTCTGCGGTCGTCATCCTTCTCCGGTTTATCCAACATCATCCAAATGCAATCAAATCTGGTGAGCAGGGGTTTAGTCAACATTATCTGTTGGGTGTAGGGGCGAGATTTCTTGTCGACTTCGGGGTGGATGAACTTCCCATCCGAGGGGTTTGCCGCGGCCAGGATTGCACACCTTGTGCGCATCGTCGTGTGGACGGTTGCCTTGTGAATCGAAATCTTCTGCTGCTCCATCGCTTCGTGCATCGCACTGCGGTCATGCTCGCCCATCTTGTCGAATTCGTCGATGCAGGCCAAGCCCATATCGGCCAGTGGTAAGGCACCGGCTTCGACCGTCCAACCACCATCCGAATGTTGTACTGCTGCCGCGGTAAGGCCAGCTCCAGAGGTGCTCATGCCGCTGGCGAATTGGCCGCGAGGAGCGAGGGCCACCATGTAATTGAGCAATTGTGATTTCGCCACCCCAGGGTCGCCCATCAACAGGATGTGGATGTCACCACGAGCGCGGGTACCGTCGGAATTCACTCGTGAAACACCGCCGAATAATTGCAGGACCAATGACCTCTTGATGGCATAATGGCCGAAGATTGAGGGGGCGATGGAATTCACCAACAGACTTTCCAGATCCTCGCGCTTGCTGTAATTGAGTATCATCTCCTTCTCCTCATCGGAGATTGTGACCTCTTCCAAGGGGATGTTCTTGCGCTCAAAAGAATGGCACTTGTAAATCAAATCGAAAATCGGTGTATCCTTGCCACCCTTTCTCTGCGCTCGCCGATATAGTCGACCGTTCAGCACCACCCGATTGCCGGGCGATAATACCCCGGCCAGATCACCCTGTAGGTAGCATAGCATCACCTCGGCGGATTGGCCCGATTTGACTTTTTCCGGGAGTTCCTGAATCTCGACCGTCTGGGTGTCGAGATGCGACGATTCTTCGTGGACAATGGTGAATCGGGTCTTGCGGTCTTCCCGACCACAACCACCTTCATGCTCTTCACACATCAAGGGGGTGGTCATTTTCGATTCATCCAATTGCTCAAGAACTGTGTCGTGGCCGCAGATACAGCGAAATGTAGCGATAGTAATCATTGGCCTGACCGAGGTGATTTTTGAGACAATCCCCTCGATTGCAATCAATGGACTGATATGCTTATTGCGAATCTCGCGCAGGACGAAACGGTGGTCGAGAGGCAGTTCTATCAAACGTAATTCGGCGTCGGCGTCGACCCCCAAATCCTGCAATAATGCCTTCAAGGTACGTCGTGCCGCATCGAGAGAGAGGTTCGGATGGAGCAGGACATCGGCGGCGAAATCCGGGTCGTAGGCCTGTAGGTCACCGTAACGAACCTCAATGCTCTGCTCCTCAGGCCATACGTGTGAGAGGTTGGTTATCGATTCGTGACAGACCTCCTCGAGAAAACCGCGCCAGCGCGCTCCCATATCGAACTGTAAGACCATACTTCACTCACCGGGCATCAACGCGCAACGCTGGCGTCCTATAACCTGTGCGCTCAAGAATACCATACCCCTTGGTTTCCGGTGGAGAAACGCTTGCCCACAAGCCTACATTCGCGCCCGGGACGGGCTTCCGAAGGAAGGTTTTCTAACAATTTCGAAAACTCCCCGAGCACCAAAAAAATGCCCCGTGGCACTTTACCCTGCCGCCGGTCCTGCGGTGGCGATTCTTAGAACATCGCTGCAAACAAATACTGAAGCGTTTTTTGGGAAGAATTATCGATTCAAATAACGAATACAGTGGGTAGCCTTTGAGCAGAATTGTCATCGTATGGCTAATAATTGATTACCATTCAATAGGTGTTCCATCAAACTGGACATATCGC
>DARQ01000072.1:0-4531 GCA_002503395.1 Euryarchaeota archaeon UBA60
CGACCTCATCTTCGGCCATTCAGTCACCTCTACTCTGGCGCTGCAACATTCTGTGAACGTCGCCAGACCGACCCAATGCCTGATACAATTCAATCGCTTTTGATAATATTCCATCGTCCTCGGCGCGGCGCGCCTCTTGAAACATGTTTTTGCGAAATTCCCAATCCAAGCGTTGCCTCTCTTCGGTGACCAACCTCTGGATTATTGCCCGACGCTTGGATGACAGTTCCGCTGATTCCCACCACCGAATAAGACCTGATTGCGTCGCCGTGACCATGATGTCGATGCCATTGCCAGCAATGAATTCGCCACCTTTCATTTCTACACTCTTCTCGGATTCATCTGCCAGCGGTGGAATCCTCAGTAACTTCCCATCGATATCCGCAACCCACCAACCGTCGCCGGAACGTACTGAGGAGATGGGTTCGGTGCCGACCATCTCGACTCGATCCAAAGCATCCCATCCAAATGGGTGAGGCTGCCCCATCCACACCTCACCATCTGTGGCTTGGAGTAGCATTTGGCCATTCGATAGTCGGCTCGTCCACGACCAATTTTTTTCATCGATATAACGGCTGAAGTCCTGTTGTACCAACCTCAGGCACATGATTCTACCATCCTGATAGTGTAGGAGTAGATGCTCTCGGTCAAGCCAACCGACCAATCTTCTATTGTCACCAGTGTTGAGACGGCGGATGCCAATCCCTGCAACATCGAAAAGATGGAGATGGCCAACCCGGTCCGAAATGACCCAACCGCCGCCTGGGCGTGGTATCAGGTCTTGGAACCCACCGGCTGTGGCTCGGCCCTCGTGAATTGGTATTCCATCGGCAATCCGCAATAAATGGAAACCCTGCCCACAGAGTAAGCCAACATTAGAATCGTCTACTTCCAAGCGGTATACCTTGAATGGCAGATTGCTCCGCCAGCGAACATTGCCGCGAGAATCATAACTCACAACATGGCTGCCGCAAGCGACCAGCATTCCATCGTCGTCACAGATCACCGCGGCAACCTGATTCTCCTGCAATGACCACGCCACTTCCCATTTATTGCCAGACATGTTAACCCTCCAATATCCCCCATACCTGCAATTGCACTTTTGCATCATTGGTAAGCGAAAACATCCTTGAGCGCCCGACCTTGCGTACTCGCATTATCCCAGAGCGATAAAGCGCGTTGCATATCTGTGACATCCTTGAGCGCCCGATATTCAGGCGAATCAACAGGTCCTCATCAGAGGGTGAAAACTCCCCCCCAGTCGCCCGAGCGATTACCTGAGATTCGTGCACCGAGAGTGCTCGCAAATGGGTGATATTCAGGGCGACGCTATCGTGGGGGTCGGTCTGGGGGCGGCGATTCAGGGCTGAAAGGCGATTGGCAATCGACTGTTGGTCGCCGACTGCAGCCAGAGATTCTGCAATCTGAGTTGATTGGATTGTCTCCCCCCCAAAGCCTGTCTCGGATGGGTGCTGTTCGGGACGCTGCTCGATGTGATTGTCCAAATGGGGACTATTCATAACTGCGGGATTTTCCTGAAGCGGCAGAGGTTGAGGGGTTTGGGAATCGGTAGATGGAGGTGTGTCAGGATGTTGTGCGGAAATTGTTTGCCGCTCATCGATGGCAGGTGGCAGGGCACTCAGGTCTGCACCCCCGTCCGAATCCTCTAACCACAACTCAGCTCCGTCGGTCGACATCGTCGGCAAAGTCGAATCGAAAGCGTGGTCGGGAAGAGAGTTCAATTCAGGGTCATATCGTGGCTCGATGTTTTTCGCAACCCTGTTACGCTGTGCCAGACCACCGAAAATTCCGCTGATTGATGAAGAGTCTGAATCGAGATACATCGATTCGCCTTCGCAATCAGCATCGATTCTATCAATCGCGAAGGAAAATGTCGAAGCCGGCTCTTCGCTATCCTCGAGAATGCCACTAATTCTCGATTTGACAGCTGTCATTTCATCTCCTTCCGGACGAGCCTTGGAATCGATGTCTGAATCAGACTCGGACTCAACATCGATGTCGTGGTTAATATCGCTTTGAGAAACTTCAGTAATCCCTTCAATAGCCTGTTCTATAGTGACTTCATCATTCCCTTCATCAGATTCATCACCGTAATCGTCTTCGTCTTCGTCTTCGTCTTCGTCCTTGTCAGCGCCGGAAGTATCTCGGTATATCGACATCGCCGATAGCAGGTTTCCGAGTCGTTGGTCGATTGCCTTCTCACCTCTTTCGACATCGATGATATCACGCAGATACCGAACCACTCGTCCGGCATGTCCACCGGTCTCGTCATGCAAGGAATCAACCAAACTAGGTGGAATAATCCATGGCCTGCGGCTGACAGTATCGATTCTTCGCCGTACCAATTCCTCAATTCCATCTCCACTGAGAGGTTGTATTTCTTCAATCTCGTCAAATGCTTCTTTGAGCTCATCTGGAAAAGCCGCCAACTGAGACGGTGTTACAGATATTACTACCAAGGCTCGCAGTCGCTGCAACACCGGTGTGAGACGACTGAAGACCGCCACCAGGTCAGCGCCAGATGCGCCAGGAAAGTCATAGGCGACTAGAGGTAAGGTCCCGGAATTGGCGTTCAACTCCTCGACCAGTTGACCGACCAACTGGCCATAATGCGAGGGTATCTCAAAACCGACGATGGAAGTGTAGGTCTCCTCAAGGATTCTACGCGAATGGTCATCGTGCGGGAATATCGAGAATGAATCGAATCTCCCCGCTTGCGATGCAAGAGCATGAATCAGTGAGGTTCGACCTGAACCTCGCTCACCTTTGAGCAGAATCAGGCGGGGGGAGTTGAATTTCAGATGCCTAACCATTTTGGCGACAAGTTGGCCTCGCCCGGCCAAGAACCTCCAATCATACGATTCGATCGGGCGGCTCGAAAAAGGGTTCGAACGCATCGGTGGTAGGTCGAGGTTGAAGGTCATCATAGCCACGCTACCAAGCAACTTCTTCATCGGCTTATATGGTTTCACGCATTCACACGTATTTGCACGTGGATTATGATGCTTAAACGCAATATGCAGAATATGTTTTCGGGCGCCGATGTTAATTTATCTAGCCTTATTATTGCGTAATAACACACTATTAACGTATCATTAACGTATAGATTAACGCTTATTCACGCATTATTTTCAGGTTGAGCCACCTGCTGCACGAAGGACACAATCCCCACAACTACCCTTTCCTTCCCCCCTCCATGGGAAGGGCTTAGGCCATCAGCCCCCTCGAAGCAACTGAGCGCGATGCCAGTCAGCAATAGCAGGGTCCCAGGCTTTCACCGACTTAGTGTGGAGCAGAGACGGCAGTTGGTCGCTGAACTCGCCGGTCTAGATGAAAATGACTTGTCCGCATGGGCGGCAACAGGAGAGTTGAGTGAAGAGGTCGCTGAACATATGATTGAAAATGTCGTCGGAACGATGTCGCTGCCGATCGGCCTGGCGACGAACTTCATAATCGATGGCTCACATTTCCTGATTCCATACGTCATCGAAGAGTCTAGTGTTGTCGCGGCTGCATCGAATATGGCTAAGCGGTGTATCGACACCGGTGGATTTCGCACAAATTGCGATGCCTCGATAATGATTGCCCAAGTGCAGATTCTCGAGTTGGACGATATTGCTGCTGCCATCAGCGCGATTGATGAGAAAAAGTCCGAGCTTATTGCCGAGTGCAACCGTTTGGACTCGACCATCGTGAAATTAGGCGGCGGATGTAAGGACCTGCTTTGCCGCAATCTGGATAGTGATTCAGGGCCGATGCTGGTGGTTCATCTATTCGTAGATTGCCTCGATGCGATGGGAGCGAATGCCGTGAATACCATGGCTGAACTCATCGCCCCATCGCTCGGAAGAATCACCGGGGGAAAGGTGAATCTGCGGATAATGTCTAATTTAGCGACCCACAGAATGGCCCGAGTGGAGGCTCGATGGAGTCCGCAAAGCATGGCTGATGGGTCCGAGAAAAATGGCGAGAGGATTATTCAAGGTATCATCGAGGCCTACAATTTTGCCTGTGCCGACCCCTATCGAGCGGCGACACATAACAAGGGAGTGATGAATGCCATCAGTGCGATTGCCGTTGCGTGTGGCCAAGATTGGCGCGCTATTGAGGCTGGTTGCCATGCGTGGGTTGCATATGAGCAAGGGAAATACGGCTCGATGACCAGATGGAGTGTCGATGAAGAAGGGTATCTGGTCGGGACGATGGAATGCCCGATGGCGGTCGGAATTGTCGGTGGCGCCTCGAAAGTTCATCCCGTGTCAAGGACCAACCTGAAATTGCTAGGGGTTGAATCAGCGGCGGAACTAGCTGGAATCTTAGTCTGTGCCGGACTGGCGCAGAACCTCGGTGCACTGCGCGCCCTGTCGACTTCCGGAATCCAAAGCGGTCACATGAAATTACACGCCGAGAATATGGCACTCAGCGCTGGTGCGGTCGGTGATGAAGTAGGGCAAGTCGCAGAAATAGTGCGCCAATCCAATTCCCCAATCACTCAAACCGCGGTCGCAGA
>DARQ01000072.1:4666-10476 GCA_002503395.1 Euryarchaeota archaeon UBA60
GGCCCGGTAGTCAAACCGGCATCGTCGACCTGCTGGCGCCACCATTTCCGTACCTTCTTGCGTTCGACATGAGGGCAACTGAACATCTCACTGAATCGGCGAGTGGTACCAAGACGGCGGGTATTTCCATCTCTACGTCTATCTATCAGGCCGAGTTGGGACAGTGCCCTGACGTGGTCATAGGCCTTCTGACCAATCAACTCGACCAATCGGGATTGTGACATCGGCTGATGGTAGGCGATTAACGAGAGCGTCTTTAGAAGGGCATCTGAGACGGTCGGTTTGGCTATTTGCGGCAGATGGTCGGCCAGTGAAGGCTTGACCTCAATCGCCCACCGCCCACCTATTTCAGCGAGGTGCAGAGCGCCGCCGTGACGGCGCTTGAGGGTGGTGGTGAGAACCTCCAGCGCGGCGCTGATATCTTCTTCGGAACGTTCAAGATTCTCGGCCAACTCTTCGATACTAATCGAGCGGCCAACACCGAAAAGGGTCGCTTCGAGCAAGGTTTCCAAGTTCGGAGTCGTCATTCGACCACCTCTACTGAGATTTCCTCGGGCAATTCGATTATGATTTCGGGCGCGTCGACGGGCTCCTGGTGGTTGATGTCGATGTTGTCGGTCGCATCGGCCAATTCGGCCGCGGCTACTTCTTCGGCAGCTTTGGCCGCCGCGGCTCGGGCGGCCAATTCTTCCATCAAGACTCCATAGCGCTCCTTTCCGCCGGCCTGTTGCTCCATCTTCAGTGCCATGGCATCTTTCTGTTTCTGGCAAAGTACTATCACCGCTTCAAAAGTCTTCAGTGAAATGTGCATATCACGAATGTGAATCGTGCCATCGGGCACGTCTTCCTGCCATATCTCGACCGCGCCGATATAGGTCAGATGAAGGCTTGAGACAAGAGTTGTGATCCAGGCCTGCTCATCAATGTCGTCCGGCACCGTTACCGACTGAGCCGCGTACTCCTGCGCCAATGCTGCGCTCACACGATTTTGAATCGCCTGCATCGGCATCGGTGACTTAGCTGATTTGCCGCTCGATTCAACCTCATCTCGTAGAGCGTTCCAGCACAGTCTGAGATCGTTCTCCAAATTCTCATCATGCATCTTGCTACCGACCGAAGAAATCGCTTCCTTTACCGCAGCAGCGTGCTTGACTCGGTTATCCTCGCGCAGCCGTAACTCTTCGGCTTCGACACAAGCCTCGCGCAAAGCCCCGAGTAGTTCCCCGAGGGTTACCGGTCGGCCTTCATCGCGACGAACTCGCTCCTGGAATAATCCACTCAAGCTCGAATCGACATCGCCGGCGATGACATTGGAGGTGAAGGCAAATCCGGCATCGTCGTATTCCATCTCCCAACCATCGATGGGCAGGTAGTCAATTTCATCATCACCACTGCTCAGCATACGGTCGTATAGATCTTCTGCCTGATGTCGAAGGACACCCCAAGCAAGCCTGATGAGACGCCCGCATGAAGGTAGGTCAATCGTGTTCCCCTCTTTGCGGATTCTCTCGCTAAACACTTGAACAAAGTGTTCGAGGTCAATCGACCACGGATTCATGTCCTCACTTCGTACCAATTCAAAGACGATTGCCACCGAACGGTCGAAGGGGTCTTTCAAGGACTGATATTCGGCTTGGTCGATATGCGCCAATTCGATGATGCGGTCGGCATATGATGCGGCTGCATCAGGTGTGTCTCGACCCTGAGCGAGCAATTGGTCGATGACATCTTGACGTAAGAACCAGCGGTCGAGGCTCATCTCACCATTTTCTTGAGCCATCTGAATACCCCCCCCAACTAACTTATTCCTCAGTTTCAGGTTCGATACCCTCGGACTCTACCGGTTCTGTGGATTCAGCGACTTCGGCGGCTTCGGCGGCTTCACCAACCTCGTCTGATTGCTCAATTGAGAGTTTTTCCTTGTGCACGGACTGTTCCTCTTCGATATCCTCTGCCAGATCATCAGCCCTTTTCTTCAGGCTTGTGAATCCCTCCCCAACTTCGCTCTCATCTACCTCGCCCTTTGGCAAAGTCACGGTATTTTCTGCGACCGACGTACAGTCTTCAAGCTCATCTTGGTCTTCTGCATCGGCATCGATTGCACCGCCGAGTGATTCGGGGACTGGGGGGTCATCCGGAACTTTTTCCATCTCTTCGGGATTTGGTAGTTCGCCAAGGCGATTTTGTAATTCCTGGCGCTCATTCTCCTCGCGGCCTGCGTTTATTTCCGCTAGGGCTGCCGCACCCAATTCGATTGCTCGGTCACGGTCAAAGTTGGCGATGCGACGGCTGCAGCCGTCGCCGGCATGGGTGATGCCGATATGGTGGTCGGCAAGTTGCAGGCTGACCTTACGCAGTGTGATCTGGATGAATTGCGCCTGTTGACTTCTCCGGCTGCACATCGCCGCCACCAGTTCGGCATTTACCGAATCCAGGTTCTGGTCAACCTCGTCGAAATAATAGAATGGACTGGGGTCGTAATCCTGGATGGCGAAAATAAGTGCCAGCGAGGCAATCGACTGCTCACCGCCGGATAATTGCTCAAGTTTGACCCGGTTCGATTTTCCTGGTGGCTGCGCCCACATCGACAATCCGCCCTTGAACGGCTCGTCAGGATTTTCCAAGAACAACTCACCACGGCCACCGGAAAGTTCCTTGTAGACGGTGCGGAAGTTTCGGTCGACTTCCTTGAGTACCGCCAAGAGACGGCGTTTGCGTTGCTTCTCCAGACGCTCGGCGATGGCGATCAGTTCCTTGCGGCGTGAAGAAAGGTGCTTATTATCGCTCTTCAAGGCGCTTACCCGCTCTGCGGTCGCATCGTACTTTTCGATGGCCAACATGTTTACCGGCCCCATGTCTTCAACCCTTCTCTGCAGTTGATTGACCGTCTTCTCGGCTTGTCCGACCGGAGGCAGGTTCGCGTCCGCTTTGAGCGGCTCGATATTTATCTCTGCCATCTCAGCATTAAGTTCTTCCAGAGCTGCGCGCTTCTGTTGAATACTGAGGGTCAATTCATTCGCCCGGTTGGTCAGGGTCTCAGCATTGGCCGCTCGCTGGCCCAGAGTGGCGCGCAGGGCGGCGCGGTCCTCGCTGATGCGCAACCTCTCATCATCGAGTTCCTTGTGTTCCTCGATAATCTGCGAATGTGTCGAAGATGTGGTGTCTAGATCGACCTTCAGGTTGACAATCTCAGTTGCCAATTCCTTAATGCGCTGACGGCGGTCGACATTCTCCGCTTCGAGTTTTCCTCGCCGGGTAGTGATTTCACCCACTCGCTCAACATAGATGTCGCCGTGACCTTCCCCTGCAGACAGGGTTCCACTGGCCTGAGCCTTCTGGGATTCAGCCTTGACCCTGAGGTCTTGAGCATCGCGCAGCATCTTTTGCAGGTGTTGTGGGCTGGCCTCCTGTAAGGTCGTGCTCGCAAGGTTACGCGCTTGAGTCGCCTGTTCAAGTGCTATCTTAGCGGCGGCAAGCCCATCACCACGAGCTTTGAGACCCTTTTCTGCGGCGGTCAACAGTTTGCTTACTTCGTTGACAATACCCTTGGCCTTCGACAGTCGCTCTTCGCCTAAGCGGAGTTCCTCGCGCCATTGCCGCAGCCTGAGGGAAGAATCATCACTGGTCATCGCATTGATTCTCTCGCGTTGTAACCGCTGTTGTTCACGGCATTCTCTCAAGGCGCCGGTTGCGACCTCAGACAATAGTTGCAGCCTATCGACTTCAGCTTGAAGTGCCTCGACCTCGCTGGCGCCGGCCAGTTTACCACCGAATCCACTCTTGATCTTCATCGGTGCACCACCCTGCATCGCCCCCCCGCGCTCGGTGACATCCCCGCGCAATGTGACTAGACGAACGCCGCCCATGTGGCGGCGTGCGGTGGCCAGATCCTGGACCAGTAATGTGTCGCGCAGAACATATCGCACCGCGACTTCGATTCGGGGGTCGTAATCGAGCAATTCCCAGGCAAAACCGATGACGCCAGACTCTCTGGCGACCATTACCGAGCGCCCTGCGGGCCTGGCGCTCTGCAGTTTGCTGAGGGGTAGGAACATCGCTCGGCCGACCTTGTTCTCTCGTAACCACTGCATGCACTTGCTGGCGACGGCGTCGTCATCGACGACGATACCAGACATCCCACCGGCACCGATTGCGGTTGCCAGTGCGAGTTCATGAGTACTGTCAGCGGGGTGGCACAATTCACTTACCGTGCCGATGATTCCTTTGATTTGCCCCGAATCGCGTAATTGCAGTAGTTGTTGCACCGCCGCGACCATGCCTGAGCGACCGCCGGCATGGCTCTCCAACTCGGTGCGTTTGACCACTAGTTGGCGGCCTGCTTGGCGAAATTGCATCTCGAGTATCTCCGCTTCCTGAGTGAGTTTCTGTTCGCTTGTCTGCAGGGTGATGAGCTCCTTGCCGAGTTTGACTCGCTCCTTATCCGGGTCGCATTCACCGATCTCTTCGCCTTCGAGTTTCAAATCATCGACCGCGAGTTGGATCTCGCTGACCTGTTCCTCAACTTCGGCGAATCTCTGAGCCGTCATTTCGACATGCTGAGCGGCCCGGTCACGGTCGAGTTGTGCCTTCGCCAAAGACTCATGGGCAGCGCTAACTGCTTCGCCGGCCTTACCCAGTGCCCGGGTCAATTCGTGATTCTTCTTGTCACCGGCGAGTAAGGCATCGCGCGCCTTTTTCTCGGCTACTTCAGCGGTTTTCAGCGCTACAGCAGCCTCTTCCATGGTCGATATCGCCGAATCTCTCTCGGTGCTGTGGTGGTCGAGAGCGGTTTTTGCCTCTTCCTCTTCAGCAAGTAGTATGTCGATATCTTCGCACGCTTCTGACAACGCGCTTTCGGCATCGATTATCTGGTCACCGCGACGGTCTATGTCGCGGTGCAACTTATTGATATTTTCCATGAGTACCGCGGCATCATCGCCGAGTATCTCGGTGATTTTACGCTCGAGTTCGGCGACTTTGTCGTCGAGGGTGAGTAATTCCTTCTCACCCGCTTTGACCTCACCACGCAGGTCGCTCGCTTCACTATTGTAGCGAAGTTGTTCGTCGGAAAGGAAATGAATTTCGTCGAAACGCGAGCGATGCTTCGACTGGAGCAGGGTGATGCGAGCTTCATTGAGTTCGGCGATCAGATCCTTGGCCTTCAAAGCCGTTTCTCTCTCCTTCTTCAAGTTGCCGAGTTGGTCGGTCAATTCAGTTTGTAGAATGGAAATTCTTTCGATGAATTCATCGACCTTGTCGCGCTGGGAGTTAGCCCGCCGAATCTCATCATCATAGGCGGTGACACCAGCCACCTTATCGAGTACCTTTCGACGATTCCGGGACGTCATCTTCGCCAGATTGGTTACGTCGCCCTGTAGAACGATATTGTAACCATCGGCACTGGCATTGGCTTCGGCCAGTAGCAAACGGAAGTGATTGCGACTGCTTTCTTCGCCATTGAGTTTGTAGGACGAGACCGAGTTTCCAGACTTGGTCAAACGTACATGCCGGAAGAATCTTACCTCGTCAGAATCCACGCTTATCCGCCGTTGGCCGTCTTCCCCGGCCTCATTGGCAAAGACCAGTGTGACCTTGCAATACCGTGCCGGCTTGCCACCACCACCACCATTGAATATCAAATCCTTGACATTGTCAGCGCGGATATTTTTGTTCGATCTGGTCCCCAATACAAACTGTATCGCATCACCGATATTTGATTTCCCAGAACCATTCGGCCCAGTTATTGCGGTGAATCCTCTGACGAGTGGAATCGTCAATTCACCTTTGAACGACTTGAAATTCTCAAGTTC
>DARQ01000072.1:10559-13475 GCA_002503395.1 Euryarchaeota archaeon UBA60
CACAGCGTAACCGCACAGGTAATAAGCAATACGTTGGCAATGCAAAGGTCGGATAGGTTTGCAGGGGGTGGTTTTTTCGCCACCAGCCTACAGGCTGCCGGTATTATTACACATACCACACCCAGCACCATCACAATAACCGCAGGGTTTTGCTGCAGCAACATCTCCAGCGAGTGCTCTTTCAAAGTCGTCATCCAACCGGTCGATGCCCATCTTTGTGCGCAGTTCTCCGACGGTGCGGAATTTATCTGCACCCTTGGTCGAAGCATCTCGACCGAATACATCCTGCATAGGCCGGCTGAACAGAGCTTCCTGAACATTCATCTCGGTTTCGGTGGCAATCGTCACCTGCTCCTCTTTCCACACCGCCATCTCAGCCCGGCCTTTCTTGATCAATTGTAATCCGATTATCGCGAAGATACCGTGGAACATTGCGTTGGGCAGCGGGGCACCGACCACTCTGGCCCAATCTACCATCTCGTCGCCAGGGGCAAGAATCCCGGCCATGTCAGTAATTATTAACATGAATAGCGCACCCCCGCCGACCACTTTCGCCTTGGCAAAGCGCGAAGACTTGACCGGCTTGCTTTCCGGACTCAGTATTTTTCGCACCTGCAAGAATCCTACCAGAAATCCGATTGCGATTGGAATCACGTCTTGGGAATCAACGCTGAGAGGTTCAACACATGGGCTAGCACCATCTTGTTCGTAGTCTTGGTTGATTCCTCTTTCATCACAATCCCCCATCAACACCTCCGACCAGATGAATTTCATTTCCTTGCCCGCATGAGTATGAAACCCGGATGTGGCATTGACGTATGGAATCGCAATAAGACCGATGCAGAGAAGCACCAAGACTACTCGTAGTGCCCTAGCCATAGCGCGTTATGAATGCTGATTATTCATAGTGATATGGGTGAACGTCGGTGCTTTTGCACCCGACATTATCATTTGTGGACATTAGCGAAGGCCACTAGGATGCAGATTCAGGCTCGGCCTTAGCGAAGTGTATTTCCTTTCCGAACAACCTATTCCCCGAAGGCCGAACGTCGTGGCGTTTTGTAGTATCCTTCGGTGGATTTCGTAGGAGAACATTGAACATCAAACCGATACACGAAGATTCGAAACACATGCCCAGCGCAGTAATCGTCGGTTCTGGCATCGCCGGATTATTCGCAAGTCTTAGGTGTGCTGAAGCCGGATGGGAGGTGCGCATCGTCACCAAGAGTGACCCCCGTGAATCCTCGACCAATTGGGCGCAAGGTGGAATCGCTGGGATACTCGATAAGACCGACGGGGTTGGCTTGCAGGCGCATATCGATGACACATTGAGCGCTGGTGCCGGGCATTGTGATAGCGAAATAGTCAGGACGGTGGTCGAAGAAGCCGGTGACCGAATTCTCGATTTACTCTCCTACGGGGTCGAATTCGACAAAATGACCTCGGGTGATTTCGATTTGGCCAAGGAAGGTGGGCATTCGCAAAAGCGTATCTTGCACAACAAGGACGCGACTGGCGCAGAGATCGAACGCTCACTGCTCGATGCAGTCCTGAGCAATCCACTGATTTCGCTACGCCCAAATCAGCTGGTTGTCGACTTGATATTGCGCGACCACATGGCCGACCAGAGGGATATCGTCGGGGTGTGGTGTCTGGATTTAGACAATGAAACCATGAATACACTCGGTGCGGATGCGATAATCCTCGCCACCGGTGGGGCTGGGCAATTGTATCAGCACACGACCAATCCGTCGGTCGCAACCGCCGATGGTACGGCGATGGCGATACGTGCCGGGGCCAAAACCAAGGACATGGCATTCATCCAATTCCACCCCACCGCGCTGGCGATTCTTGGCGACCGACCATTTCTCATCACCGAAGCATTGCGCGGTGATGGCGCAGTATTGTTGAGCAAGTCCGAGTACTCTGAATGGAAATTGCAGGGTGGGGATATTGCAGAGTTGTCTTTCACCAACCAATACAGCCATCTTGGAAGCCTGGCGACCAGAGATATCGTCGCCCGGGCAATCGACCAGAATTTGAAACAGAGCGGTGATGATTACGTTTATCTGGTCACCGAACATTTGCAGGAATCTAAATTGCAACAGCGATTCCCGACCATCTCAGCCAGACTTGAACGGCATGGATTGAGGCTCGGCCGCGACCCTCTGCCGGTCGCCCCTGCCGCTCACTACTTTGTCGGCGGCCTCGATGTCGATGTCGATGGCCGCGTGAAGCAAGACAATTCCAACCGCACGATGGCCGGCCTCTACGCTATTGGCGAAGTCGCTTGTAGCGGCATGCACGGTGCCAACCGCCTCGCTTCCAACAGTCTGCTCGAGGCGGTTGTATTTGCCTATAGAGCGACTGACTGGATTACCAATAATCCGCCTGACCTCAAACGGATGGTAAAGGAGGAAACACTACCTGCTTGGCGCTGCGAAGATTTGGCGAATCTGGTTGAACACAGTCCACTGAAACAAGACCTTGCAGCTCTTCAGGCGACGATGACCCACGATGTCGGCCTGGTCAAGAGTAACGCCAGATTGCAACGTGCGACCCGGCGCTTGGAACTGTTATCTGAAGAGGCTGATAGAATCTGGCGAAAATGTCGCCCAACCCGCTCTTTGGTGGAATTGAGAAATATGGTTCTTGTCGCCCAACACGTTTGCTCTTCAAGCATATCGATGGAGGAAAACATCGGTCTGCATTTCAATCACGACCTCGCTTAATTGTGTAGTGAATTCTCGATTCCTTTGACCAAGGCAACCAATTGTGAGTTGAGCGGGCAAGCGATACCAGCTTGCTCGGCGATTCTGAGAACCTCGCCATTTATCGAGTCGATCTCGGTTATCGCACCGCGCCTTAGATCCTGCAACATACTACAATCATTTTCTGCCGTGGCGGCCAATACCA
>DARQ01000072.1:13535-15190 GCA_002503395.1 Euryarchaeota archaeon UBA60
CCTACCGACCCGGGCGGCTTCGAGAAGGGTCGCAACGGATTGCTCGTGTAATTGCGGCGATTCCAGAAGCGAGCCATTTTCACAACCGCAGATTGCCGCCAGCGGATTGATGGCACAATTCAACAGCAATTTCAACCATAATTCGGCATCGATATTCTCCGACCACCGAGGATTGAGTTCAGCGCTGTGGAGGTGAGTCAATAACTCGGCTACAGGTGGCGATTCTGCAGTTAAGTTGCCGCCGCAATTTCCCATCACAATCTCACCACGACCAGCCCATTTGGTTACTCCCGGCTCAAGGCGGGTTGCACCATGGGTTGTCAGCGCCCCGAGAGTACGGTGGGAGCCGCAATGTTTTGCGAGTATATTTTCGTTGGAAATTCCGTTTTGCAAGGAGATTGTAAATCCTTCAGAAGACAGAAGATGGGCCGCAACAGCGGCTAATTCTTCGCTTGCATTAGCCTTACTGCAAAGTAATACTACGTCTGTTGCACCAGCCCAGTCAGATGGTAGGTTTTCACCGGACTCGACCACAGTCCAGCGCGAAGGGGGAACAGAAGTCGACGTCGATTCGGATTCCAGTCTCAGCCCGAGAGCGGCCAATGCCATCGCTTGCTCGCGGCGCGAGTAGAGCAGTAATTCGACCGCGTCAATCTGTGATAATTGTGCTGCCACCAGTGTTCCAATCGCTCCAGCGCCGAGAATTGCGCATCTCATGTACCAACCCCCAGCGACCATGATGCGACATTGAACAATACCTTTCCATCGGCTTCGACCTGCAGCCAGATCACCGTTGCCCGAAATGATGAATCCGATGCTGACAAAGACAGGTTGGCAGTTGTTCCATCGATGCTCACATTGGGGATGCCGTCACCGTGTGTTCTCACCAGCGCATCGCTTACCGGTAATTCCCAAGTACGATTGATTGTATCACTCGAGTTTGAAACCCATACATCGATGAGTCCGCCATCCCATGTCGTCAAAGATAATTCTTGCCTGCTGGTAGGTGTAATCCTCCACGATTCATGCGGCATCAGGCCACCGTCACAGATATGTAACCATCCGCTCTCGGGCAGCGTGAGATTTATTGCACCATTCTCCAAGTGGGGAAGTAGTCCCTGCTCTCGTAAACTCAAATCCCAGGCCCAAGTGGTGTTGTCGCCCGCCGGCAGGCGCGGAGAGGAATCTAAATCGCACCGCGTATCCTGTTCTCCAAGCAATAGGTGCTGACCTGATTGAAACAGAGAATGCGAATCATCAACCGTCACTGCTAGGCCATTTGAAAGAAGGTTGGATGATGTTGAGGCAATAGCCAACGCCGCAGACCACGAAGAACCATCATCGCCCATCCACTCGATCACCGGCAATAATCTACTGCTCAATTCACCACTGTTGAGGAGGTGTATCGCACCGTTAGCACCTCTGGCACATACTTCGACCAGCCCTCCCACTTCTTCTGGCTCAAGAGCAATACGGGTGGTATTCTCCAAACTCCACAATATGCTGTCTCCACCATCGCCGGCGGCGAGGGTCACATTACCAATCGGCGCCTTGGAATCGACACTGAGTTCAGCACAGATCCGCGGCGCTAGATGATTACCATCCCAATTCCAATATTGCGAAGTCGCAACGACTGGAAGTTCGGGGATGATCTG
>DARQ01000072.1:15355-28215 GCA_002503395.1 Euryarchaeota archaeon UBA60
GGCATCACTTGGCCACTACAAACCTCTGAAATTGCAAGTTTATCACCACCACAATCCCAAGATAGATTCCAATCAGCAGCACCGGACCAACCTTGAATCGACCACTCTCTGGTAATGAGTGCTGTCGACTTCACAAAGATACTGATATTCTCACTGGAATTTATTTCCACCTCTACCAATTGCGGAACTTCCCATTCCAATCCAGCATCCCAATCCACTACCTCGGCGGTGGGATATTCAGCCGGCAATGCCAATAATAAAGAGAGGAAAATGATATGCGACACACTTAGTGTTGAACTATCTCTGGACGGTTTGATATCGTCGAGAATCCGTGGGCTCGAAGTGTCGGCACCACTGATTAGAATGCTGAGCGCCCCAAGCATGGTGAGGAAAGTCCAGAATTGATGGCCGGTGAAGGCACCGAACATCAATCCGGTAATGCAGGTGGCGAGGAATAATGCGATTTGTGTGCTGGTGCTTCTAGTCGCATTGAGCCCTAATTCAGCGACCAGAATCCGATTACCGGGCAACCCGGGGAACGGCAGCAGGGAAATCCATCCCATCAACATCAATCCTTGACCCGCCAAAGCGAGAGGGTGTGACCATGAACTGGCGAGCAAGTAACCTTCGCCACCGAGTAAGAGAGTCCCTAGAGTCTGGGGGAATAAGGAAAATTCCAGCCTGATCGGCATCGCATTCAGTACCGTGTTCTGTGGGGTGAGATAAAGACCAATGAGCACGAAAATCAAGCCGGACACCAATAGAACAGCTGGACCGACAAGAGAAATCAGTCCCAAACGATGGCGGTCATCCCAGGTGATATCGTCCATTCTCGGTGCGGTGGGAATCGAGATGACTCCAAACGGCCACGGGAAGTAGGGAAATGGCAACATTATCGGGATTATCCCACCAATGCGAGTTCCCATCTTTGCGGCGACTTTTTTCTGCAGGTGGGAAGCCAGGGCGATGGTGCCGAGGAAGGGTAGAGAATAGAACAACACGACCGGTAGTATCATCTCTACATCATACCATTCAAGCGTTGAATATCGTGGCTTCAACCATGCGATTCCAACGATGATTGTGGAAATGAATGAGCCGAGCCAAAAGAATAACCAAGCACCTGAGGTGGTGGAGAACTGACGAATCGGCCGCGGCTTGATTTTTATCACCCATGGGTCATCGATACCCAGTTCGGCCATCCAATCGTGATTCTTGAGATGTCGGTTCAGGGTGAGCAGAGAATCATGAACATCGGACTCCTCCTCTTCTACGACGATGGGATATACCACCCAAGCCGGCCACAGGCCGCCCAATTCTTGCTCGATGGCGAAATAACGCCCGACGATAGATGCTAGTAATTGTCGCTGATTCCAAGCCTCGCCAGCGATAGGAATCGGTTCAAGTTCATCGGCATCTTCAGAAATTCCCTCACCTCACACCCTTGGAGCGGCTAGGGGTCATAGCGATAAGCCATCAATGCTACGCTTGCTGAACAATCACTTATTCTTGAAGCGCTTAAGTCGGAAGGTCTCTTCGCGCTCCATCTCTTCAAGTCGTAATTGAATGAAGTCACGCGCTTCTTCCATCTCGGGGATGACTTTGAATTCCAGAGCGTTGACCCGCCGCTTGGTGGCTTCTATCTCTACCAGTAGTCGCTTCAAAGTCGATTCCATCTCAGCTGCTTTCACTATCTTCTCGATTAATTCACCATAGCCATCGGCAGCCTCGTCGATATAGGCTGAACCGCCGATCAATCCGGTGCCGCGCTGTTCCAGTGATAGTGAGAGATTGGTGCCCTTGACCTCGGGTACGACGACGCCCATGATATTGCGACGCGAAACCTCGACCTCGGGGTGCACGGGGTTGCCCAGAGCCGCACTCTGAACCGAAAGTCCGCCCTCGATGGCGGCTGCCAGGGCAATACGGTTCTTGGCTACTCGATAGGAATCTGTCAAACCCTTCTTGGCCTCGATCATTTCACTCAGCAAGGTGCGGAACTCATAGAACAGTCCATCACGTTTCATCTTCAAGAGATTATACCCATTTTGGGTTTGCTTGATGCGGCGTTTCAGGTTTATCAGTTCACTGCGAGTGGGCTGAATATCCAGTGCCATATCATTTCACCTCCGATTTACCCTATCCCTGGTAGACGATTCACTTCTTATCTGTCGGGTGGTACTTGTCAATCCATTTTTGGTCGAGACGAACCAGATACTTGGTGTCGATATTGGTCAGAATATCCCACGCCATTTCCAGAGTCTGGGTGATGCTGCGATCCTCGTCGCGGTTCTGCCGCAGGTAGGTGTCCTCGAAGATATCCGAGAACTTCAGCAACTGCCGGTCGCGCTCGTTGAGGGCATCCTCACCGACGATTGCAACCAGGCCACGCAATTCACGGCCTTGGGCATATGCTGCGTAGAGTTGGTCGGAGACCGACTTGTGGTCTTCACGGGTCTTGCCATCACCGATACCGGCATTCATCAGACGGGATAGCGAAGGTAGAACGTTAATTGGCGGGTAGATTCCCTTTTGATGCAATTCACGACTGATGACAATCTGGCCTTCGGTAATATATCCAGACAGGTCAGGAATCGGGTGGGTGATATCATCACCGGGCATGGTCAATATAGGGAATTGGGTGATACTACCCTTCTTCCCCTTGACAATTCCGGCGCGCTCGTAGAGCATGGCCAAGTCGGTGTACATATAACCGGGATAACCACGCCGGCCAGGGACTTCTTCACGAGCTGCACCGATTTGACGCAGTGAATCGCAATAATTCGTCATGTCGGTATAGATGACCAACACGTGGTAATCGTGCTCGAAAGCCAAGAATTCTGCCGCGGTCAGAGCCAAGCGGGGAGTGATAAGGCGCTCGACCGCTGGGTCGTCAGCCAGATTCACGAATAGCACCGCATTCTCAAGTGCACCAGTGCGCTCGAGATCGTGGCGGAAGTAGTTGTATTCCTCAGCGGTGATTCCCATCGCACAGAACACCACAATGAACTGCTCATCGCTGTCGAGCAACTTGGCCTGTCGGGCAATCTGTAAGGCAATATCGTTGTGTGGCAGACCGCTGGCGCTGAAAATTGGCAACTTCTGGCCGCGCACCAAGGTGGTACAGCAGTCGATGGCACTGATTCCGGTCTGAATGAATTCCTCCGGGCTCTCACGACTGTATGGATTGATGGCGGCACCGATGATGTCGGCGTTGGATTCACCGATGATTTCAGGTCCACCATCACGGGGTTTTCCGGCACCGGTGAGGATTCGACCAATCAAATCCTTGCTGACTGGCAACCTGAATACATCACCCATGAAACGGATACCTGTTTTACGGTCGATTCCGGCGGTGCCTTCGAACACCTGTACGACGACCATGTCGTCGCTGGTGTCGAGCACCTGCCCATTCTTGATGCTCCCATCGGTCAGGCGCAAGGTCACTATTTCGCCAAAAGCGACGGGTTCGGTCTTATTGAGGAACACCAGAGGTCCCTTGACATCGGTAATCGTTCGATATTCTTTTCCACTCATTTCAATTCCTCCTAATCCTCTGCCTCCACGGCACTTGCAATCTGTTTATTCATCTTGGTGACAAGAGATTCGATACGCTCGCCATAGTTTTCTTCAAAACGGCCACGAAGCAGATCGGTACGGGCTGGGACGTTCACCACATCCTCCAGCATTGCCCCGGCTTCGATGGCCAACTTGGCATTGTCTTGGAATGATAGGATGGCGGCGGCCATCTTGTATTGCAGGTCGAGATTACTGTAGGTATCGACCTCGTGGAAGGCATTCTGCTGGAGGAAGTATTCACGAATCATACGTGCTACTTCCAAGGTTAACTGTTGGTCTATTGGAAGTGCATCGGAGCCGACCAGTTGGACGATTTCCTGCAATTCTGATTCAACCTGCAGAAGACTGCTGATCTTGGTGCGGACGTCGGGGAAGTCCGGCGCCACATTCTCTCTATACCACTGGTCCAGAGCGGTCGGATATAGACTGTAAGAACTCAACCAGTCGATAGAAGGGAAATGGCGCTGGCGCGCCAGACCGGCGTCCAAGCCCCAGAATACCTTGACGATACGGAGAGTGCCTTGACTGACCGGCTCCGAAATATCGCCACCGGGGGGTGATACCGCGCCGATGATTGAAATCGAGCCGTCTGCTCCGCCAAGGGTCTCGACCCGGCCAGCACGCTCGTAGAACTCTGCTAATCGACTAGAAAGGTAGGCTGGATAGCCTTCTTCACCGGGCATTTCTTCAAGCCGCGAGGAAATCTCACGCATGGCTTCGGCCCAACGGCTGGTCGAGTCGGCCATCAGCGCCACATCGTAGCCCATGTCACGGAAATATTCTGCGATGGTGACACCGGTATACACACTGGCCTCACGGGCAGCAACCGGCATGTTCGAGGTATTGGCAATCATCACCGTCCGGTTCATCAGAGGTTTGCCGGTATTCGGGTCGATGAGTTCAGGGAATTCGGTCAGCACCTCGGTCATCTCATTGCCGCGCTCGCCACAGCCGATGTAGACTACTATCTGGGCATCAGACCACTTGGCGAGTTGCTGTTGGGTAACCGTCTTTCCCGAACCGAAGGGACCGGGGATTCCAGCCGTACCACCCTTTGCCAAGGGGAATAGAAAATCAAGAATTCTCTGACCTGTGACCAGAGGGGTATCGGGTGCGTACTTCTGAACGAATGGACGGGGTGAACGCACTGGCCAGCGCTGCAGCATTGCTAATTCGCTACCATCTTCAAGGGTACAGATTATTTCGGTGACGTTGAATTCTCCGCCTTTGATCTCCTTCACCACACCACCCTTTCCAGGTGGAACCATGACTCGGTGTTCGATGGTCTCGGTCTCTTGCACCGTGCCGATGACCTGTCCGGATGAGACCTCATCGCCAACCGCGACACTGGGTTTGAATTCCCAGATTTTGTCCATCTCGATTCCGTCGGCATCGACACCGCGAGTGATGAATACACCCATCTTCTCTTCCAATACTTTGAGTGGCCTCTGGATGCCGTCATAAATCTGCGTCAGCAATCCAGGTCCGAGGGCTACCGACAAGGTCTCGCCGGTATTGATGACCGGCTCACCGGGGCGTACACCACTGGTATCCTCGTACACTTGGATGACGGCTTTCTCACCGTGCAATTCAATCACTTCGCCCATCAGTCCTTCATCTCCAACTCTTACAATGTCATACATCTTTGCATCAATACCGGTGACGGTAACAACTGGTCCAGAAATTCTGTAAATACTTCCCTTATCGCTCATATTCTCACTTCCATAGGTCGACTCCAATCGCCTTGCGGATATTCTCTCGCAACGACGTGTCCTCTTCGGTTCCGATTCCCAGGACCGTCGGACTTATGCTATCGGAGAGACGCATACGCAGTCGCTCCGGCATACGGGCAAGAATCTCGGAGTCAACCACCACGATTCCCACCTCCTTTTCATTCAGTAAGCCTCGCAGTATGCCAGAAACTTCCTCGTCTGACGAGGCATTGTGTACATGGCTGATACCTGCGAGCTGGAATCCGAGGGTGAATTCCGAGGTTCCTACAACTGCGATTTCCATTTCATTCACCTCAATCTACAATATGTGTTCCTCGATGACCTTACGGTCAAGTCCTGCCGATAGGCCGCGAATAATCATCAGCAGTTTGCCAACCTCTTCGGCCTTCGAGGCGATATAATGAATCACCGGCAAGGCCGAGAGTGGGTGCAGATAGGACATTCTTCGCAACTGGTCATGGAGGCTATGCGAAAGCCAATTCAGGGCTGAATCCAAGGTCCCGGCACCTTCGGTGGCAGATAAAGCCTCATCAAAACCAGCCGCATCAAAATGTGCTGACCTGCGCAGAAGGTCGACCAAGGCACCATGGCTGTCGACCGCGGCAGCAACCCGCAATTGCGGTCCATTCCATAGCCGACCGCCTGGCAATAGCATCTCAGCCCTACTCTCAGCCGCTAGACCTTCTCTCAAACCACGGAGGATGTTTGTGATATTGAGGTAGTCTATCTCGGTCTGAATAAACCGCCTTAGGGTACTGGATGATGGGTCTGGGTTTCGAGTTGCCGATAGCGCCTCGGAGAAGTAGTGCCGGTCAAGGGCATCTTCCATCTCCTGCAAGGTCGATTCGGCAGAGGTTTCTGATAATGCCCGGCCCCAAGGAGTGCCGAGCATAGCATCAGCGGCGGTTTTCAAAGTTGAATTATTGCGCACTATTGCCAACCAATCGGTATTGAATTCATTTTCCTCGGGTAGGATGAACTTGGATACTTCATCGAGCACCACTTCATTGGCCACCGCCCTGAGAACGGTTTTAGCATTCTTGTATGAATAGCGGTCGATGAAGACCTTCACCTGAACCTTCAAGGCACCTTGACAATAACCGGTCACCTCAGATAATTCCCGGCTCAGATTGTGATTCAGAGAAACCTCGACCAGGTCAGCGCCAGAAAGGCGCATCGCGTAGGTGTCGATTTCAGTGCGATAGCCGCAATCGGCAATACCGGTGACCAATTGGCTCGGTGTCATCTGTAGCAATTGACGCATGCGCGTCTCGTCGACCAACTTCGCCCGACGCGCCTTACTGCGCGTCGCTGCGGTAGCTGGGTTGGAGCCACTTGAATCAATTACCGGCATTCTCTTCCTCTCCTAATCATTCACGAAAATAGTGTTTCAGCAATCGCCGCGAGATTATCATCCCACGCCGCTTCCAATCGGCTCTCAAAACGATAGTCCATACTGACAGTGCCACCATCTGATTCGATGACGAATCCACCTAGACCATCGATGTCATCACCCAGGGTGAATTTGCGACCTAGGTCTTCTAACACCTTGCGGTCGATTGCCACCGGGCGGAGTACGCCTTTGCCGGAATTCTGCTCTTTGGCTAATGCCATGAGGGTTTTCAGAACGCTGACGCGACCTTTCAAAGCGGCCGAGCCAACCATCGATTGAACCGACTGCCAAGAGGTGTCGAGTTCTTCACGCTTGGCGATCAACATCCGTTTTTGGTTGTGTTGTCTGGCTGCGGCCGACATCTCGGTGCCGAGTTGCCCCGCTTCCTGCTCTGCGCTCTGCTTCAGTTGCTCGACAATGGAGGCGGCCTCTTTCTGCGCCTCCGATTTGATTTTCTTGGCCTCGGCCTTAGCCTCACCGACGATTGTGGCAGCCTCAGACCTAGCACTCCCAGCTATTTTTTCGGCTAATTTGTCTAATGACATACTAGACTCTCCTATTTGTTCAGATGTATGTTGTTTCAAGCCGCGCCCATCAAGAATAATGCAACGAAACCGAACAATACAATCGTCTCGGGGATAGCCATGAAGATCAGCGCAGTAACGAATTTACTGCCATCTTCTGCAACCATTCCCACGCCAGCGGCACCAATCTGTCCTTGCGACAGCCCGGTGCCAATTCCACAGCCAGCCAGAGCAATACCTGCTCCCAACTTAGCGCTCGCAGTAACCGTTTCTTCATTATCGTGTGCATCCGCCGCAGCAAAGTCCGCAATCAATGTCAATGCAAGGGTCGCAAACAATACCACTAGGGTAATTCTCATCCAATTTATATTCATTTTTCTTCCTCCGTTTTGTCCTGTAAGTTTTGGACTGTGATATGTGATTAATCGGCCTCCACATTAACTAATTTCTTGCCGAACGGAACGAAGGGAATTCCTCCGGTCTCGTAGAACTTGCCCATCCATTCCACAAAGTGGAGACGGGCGGCTTGCACGTTAGGGCTGAACATACCCAATATCAGAGCGAATACCTGCACCCCGAGCCAACCGATGAGCAGGACCGGTATCAAAATAAGGTCCATTGCTCCGGCGTGAGAAAGATCGGCCAAGGTATGACCGAGTGGAGCATATAGCATATCATTCCCGGTTTCGGCAATCTTGACGCCGACGATGCCGACCGCGAAAATTCGCACATATGAGATAGTATTGGAGAGGATTTGCAGGGATTCCAGTGGCCCCAAACCAATAGCTATCGGTAGTGGAATTCCCTCATACTTCCACAACATGATAACCACCATGAAAATACCGATTCCCAACACTATCAAACCAACGGTGGCAAACATATCCAGCAATGCTAGATAATCAGAATCGCTATGCTTCGGCGACACGATGAATGAATAGACGAAAAAGAATCCACCACCGAGCACTAGAAGCCATGAGCCCTTCTCAAACATCGCGGCTACGAAACCGTGCTCACGGTTGACCTCACGGAAGCCGAGAATCATCCCGAGAGCGAGGTGGAGAATGCCGAGATATAGTGACAAGACGATGAGGTCGTTGATGTGAGTCGATACGCGGTGGAATGGATAGGCTAAATTCAATCCGAACATCCCTTCCCACATCCACTGTATCTCTCCGCCGTTTGGGTATAGGGCGGTCATCCAAGTCACCCAACCCGGAGCATGTGCTGCGGCTTCCCAGTGATAATGGCCATGCGCAGCTTTACACTGCGCCACACCGACGATTCCTTCAATGTCGCATCCACCGTGCGGCAGATATTCAAAACCGGCAAATTCACCGAAAATATAGCCGAATACGATGGTTGAAAAACCGATATAATATAGTAGACCAGATGCTTGTATGACCAACTCATTACGAGCGAATTTCTTCGATAGCCACCACGCAATAGCAACGATTGCAATACCATAGGCGATATCGCCAAGCATCAATCCGAAGAATATCGGGTAGGTGATGAACATGAAGGTGGTTGGGTCGATTCGCCCGTACTTCGGTCGTCCGACCGCATCGGTCAACAATTCAAATGGCCTGGCGGCATTAAAATTCTGGAATGCGATTGGTGGAAGTTCGACCTCTTCGTCAGTGAAGTGATGGCCGCGCCCACGCGGCATCTCAAATGGTGTGGACTCGGCAAAGGTCGCAACCTTCGATAAGGCGGCAACGGTCTCTTCAGCCTGCTCGGAAATGACCCAACCTTCCATGATGAAGGCGTGTTCGCTGACGGCTACACGCACCGGGGCGGTTTGAATCTCAAAGTCACGCTCCAATACCTCAATCCCCCCGACTAGGAGACCACCGTTGGCATCGTTCCAAGTCTCAAGACTGGACTGAAGATTTTCTGCTTCAGACTTCAAGCCCCCGACCTCACTGTCGATATCCTGCAACATCATCGCCGGGGAACCTTCACCGTCTGGGGGCATCATCGATTCAAATTCATACTGCGTAAGTAACCGCTCGACCGCCTCGGCCGATGAGTTCTCACAATAGACTGCCAGCACTCCTCTTTTCCCCTTGCCATGAGAGGAGAAGACCAACAATTCCTCGGAAAGCTCATTCAAAGCGGCTAAACACTGCCCAAGGATTGGAGTGGTGCCGAGATTTATGGAAAGTGACTTGAATCCACTCAATAATTCTAGATCCAAACCGAGTGGAGCGAGAAGTTCCAAGCCGTCACTCCGTTCTTCCAATTGCTCTAGTTGTGTGGTGACCTCATCGAGGCGCTTGATGTCATAGATTGCCGTATCAACCAGTTCAGGTAGTGAATTCTCAAGCGAGTCTCGCATCCTTCTGTTCTCGATGACTTCATCAGCCGCGCTCGAATTGAGGTGGCTGATGCAGGAGCGCATCGCCGCCAAACGATGACTGATATCATCGGCCGCATCATCAGGTGTGCCGATGCCCAATTCACCACCATCATAATCGATGAGGTGAATGGCACTCAGTCGTGCCGCCAACTCGAGGGTCGGGGATAATTCCTTGAGGGTGCCTGCTACCGAGATTCGAGATATCTCGGCTGTGGTAATACCAGACATTGCCAACTCTCCAAATAATTCACTATTCGGCCATGAAAGATGCTAATACGACATCTACCGCATCTTGGCGGCGACTATCACTATTGTTCTTGATAGCGGCAATCTGCTCATCGCCATCGGCGCTGACTGCATCTGCTTCTTTGGCTGCCTTTGTTTTCGCGGCATCGACGATGCTAAGGGCATTTTCTTGACCCGATGAGCGCGCCTCAGAAATAATTTCAACAGCCTCTGAACGGGCCTTTGAAATGATATTCTGGGCCTTCTCATTAGCCTTCTTCAAAGAATTCTCAGCATCCGCTTCTGCGGTCAAAATTCGGGATAGGATTTCCGCCTTGCTCAACTGTATCACCTTAAGGTGATTTTTGCGACCTAAGTGGAGTTTATATTGATGACGGACGTAACTTCACCTCAAGTATTGGCGCTAGGTTTCTTTCTTCATCACCAATCGACCCAAGCGTTTGAATTAGGAGGCACTACCGCAGCACTTGAAGACGATGGCCGAAGATGGACTACCGAGCGACGAAGGTCGGGAACACGGCATCGATGCCTCGGGAATCGATGCCGGGGAATGGACCGAATTGATTCGGCATCTTGAGGCCACCATTCCGGTTTACGATAAGGTCAATTCAATAGTTACCCTCGGCCAAGATTCACGCTGGCGCCGCCACGTTGCAAAATCGGCGCAGCCGGGAATGAAGGTCCTGGAGGTCGGCTGTGGGCCGGGCACTTTCTCCGAACGCCTTGCCGGGGTCGAATTAACCTGCCTCGACCCGAGTGAAGAAATGCTGGCAGTGGCAAAGAAAAGAGTCGATGCGGCTAGGTCGTCTCGGTCTGAGGCGTCGGCAGAATATGTTGCGGCTACCGCCGAATCACTACCCTTTAGGAACGATTCCTTCGACCGGGTATTCTGCCTTTTCTCGTTCCGGGATTTCCATGATAAGGAAAAAGGCCTCAAAGAAATGTTACGGGTCCTCAAACCTGGTGGGCTGCTGGTGATCTGCGACGCCGGAAAAGGACGCTTTCCACACGGATTATTGGGGCGACTGTGGATGGCGACGGTGGTACAATTGGTCGCCCGCAGAGTCACCAAGAACCCCGACCATCCGTGGAAGTGGTTGGCCAAGACCTATGTCCATTTCGGCACCATCCCATTCTATCGGAAAATGATGCGCGATGTTGGCTATGAAAATGTTCGTGGCCGACTCCTCCTGCCATTCCTGATGGCAGGAAAACTCACTGGAACCAAACCGAAGTGAGGGCGGCCGTACGATAAGAAGCAGAACGTATGTCGCCCGAGAGGAATCGTGAGTGCGAAATTCAAGGCCGTATTCAATAGCAAGCGGTGGCCTTGAATTGCCTCACGAGCGATTCCGGCTCATCAAGTCTAGGCGACCGGACAATTATTCTCTCTGCCGAAGGCCGAAAGTCGTAGCGATTCGTAGTGGCCTTCGGAGTTAGAACAGCCACAGCGGTCTCTTACATTCCATCGCCCGCTTCAGCCCACCGATTGGCCCGAGGATTCGCATCATCGCCTCGGTGCGCAAATCACCACCCAGGAAGGCGTTGCCCAGGCGCTTTGAGCGCAGACTGATGCGCAGGGCTTTGCCCATCGAGCGGCGCACCATCTTCTCATAAATCTCAAGTCCGACTCCATCGGCGCGGTGCGCCAAAATCGCATCGGCGGCGAATTTGGCCGAAATCATCGCTTGCGAAATCCCACCGCCGTTGCTCGGCATCACCAAACCCGCGGCATCACCGACCGCCAACACATTACCATCGACCATTCGCTTGACCGGGCCTCCCATGGGAATCCATCCACCGCCCCAGGAGAGAACTTCAAAGTCCATCTTCTGACAAAACTCGCCAAGGTATTGCTTGAGCATGACCTCACCAAGTTTTCCGGCTGCAACCCCCAGTCCGACATTGGCGGTCTCACCCTTGGGGATGATCCACGCATAGCCACCGGGCGCAACCGCGCCGAGGAAAACGTCGAAGGTATCGGGGAGGTCACCCTCGACCTGAGCGTAGATGGTCGGAATCTGGTCGGAAGGCCGGAATGTTGCATCTTTTCCGCGCCTCAGCCTAGCGACTTGTGCCAGTGAGCCCGATGCGTCGATGATATAATCCGCAGTGTAGGTGCCATTGGTGGTAAGATAGAGTTCGCGCCCGAGTTTGGGTTGCTTCTGCACTTTCCGAAGGGCTGTTCCTACTCTGATTTCAGCTCCCGCAGAGGTGGCGCGCTCGGCCAACATTCCATCGAATTGCGGCCGGTGAGCACTGAAAGCATCCAACTCAAAACCCCAGCATTTCATGCTCGGCGAGAATACTCGCATCCAATCCAATCTGGCTAGTCGCACCCGGTCCGGAAAATCGAAGGAAGAGCGTAGCCAAGGGTCTTTCTCGACATTGTCGAAAGCCGCAATCACCTCACCCCAATTGGGGATACATTCACCACACTGTGCAGGATTGCCAACTATTTCACGGCGCTCGATTGATAGTACATCAACGCCTTCCTCAGCCAAGCGCTGCGCCGCAACCGAGCCGGCGGGTCCGGCGCCGATAATCAAGACTTCACGGTGCTCGACATCATCTCTTGCCGACTTTTTCACAGCCTCTGCCACAAACTCACCTATTCGTGTTCGATGTTATTCGTATCTGTCCATCACTAACTGGGTTAGGCTCTCGATGCAATTACGTGCTTCGCTCTCGGGAAATTGTCGCAGCAGATGCAATGCTCGGTCAGTGTGATTGCGAACCAAGGTTCTGGCGTATTCCAAAGAGCCGGCCTCGGTCAGCAAATCTATCAACTCGTCCCACAGGCCATCGTGGAATCCGACGATTACCTCGGATAATCTGCTTCTGGAGTCACCGTGCAGAAGGGTGAGGGCGTGAATCAATGGCAGGGTCATCTTACCCTCAATCACATCGGCACCGCGCGGTTTGCCCATTCTCTCATCTCCGAGAATGTCGAGCAGGTCATCGACAATTTGGAAGGCAAGGCCCAATTCCATCCCGAATTCCCCTAACTGCATTGCCTCTTCTGGGTT
>DARQ01000072.1:28314-41128 GCA_002503395.1 Euryarchaeota archaeon UBA60
GAATAGTAATCCTCTGGGGTTGTAGCGAGGTCATTCACACGCGCCAATTGCTGTAGTTCAGAACTGGCTATTCTAGCGCAACATTCGGCCATTATCTCCACTATTGTCGCATCATATCTGCCGCCCAGAGCAAATCCTTGGACGAATAACCAATCGCCGGCAATCATCGCCCTCTCGCTTCCATATCGCTCGTGGATGGTAGGAACCCCCCGCCTCTGCTTGGCTTTGTCATTGATATCGTCGTGTACCAGTGTAGCGGTATGTATCAGTTCAAAGGCCAATGCCAGCGGCATGACCTGTTCTCGGTCGAGGCCACCAGCGACCTCGTGGGCGAGCAATATCAAAAGTGGGCGCATTCTCTTGCCCCCTGCCAGCAATACCTCACCAGCCAATTTTGCCACTTCACCATGGCCTTTGGCGATGGCCTGCTCGATGATTTCCTGCAGTTTAATATCGATTTCCAGCCGGCCCGATTCAAGCCTGTCTTCAATCGTAGTGCTCGGTAGCATGTGCATTTCTATCGACATGGGTCGCCTATATCAACAGGTGGCTGACGCCATATGTCTGTGGGAAACCTTCCCACCGAGGTGGACGAATGTCCGAAGAAGGCACACTGCAGGTGTATTACGACCCATCATTAGGCGATGGAGCAGGTGCAGGAGCGCGCCGATTAGCGGCGAAAAACCAGGCTATTTCTCTTCACCCAACCGATGATTTGTGTGCCGCGGCAACACGCCTATCACAGGGCGAGGGCGACCTTATGGCATGTAGTGCAGAGTGGGCGATTGCCAACCCCACCAGTGGGCTGACTGTAGTTGGTACACTGGCTCGAAAAGAGCCGACATTGATAATGGTGAGCGACGATAAGATGGAGTATCTTTCCAAGTCAGCGATAATAGTTGCCGAACTGGAATTATGTCGACGCCAGTTGCTTCGGGCACGCGCTGATCTGGAAATACACACCCCTCAATCAATTGCCGAACTGAGCGGAATAGAGTGCCCCGAACTCAACGATAAAGTCGCTTTGGCCACTTGGCTTGAGGAGCTTCGGCAGAGGGGAGAAATCGATGGATTCGTCATCAGTCGTTCGCTATTCGATGCCGCCAATATCAAATCACGCCGCCATACGCTCGGATTGCAACGCGGTGAATCCAGCCGGCAGAGATTTCTCCCTCCACCTTGGCAGGGATTCACACTACTGATGGCACGGCACGGTTTTCCCCTCGATATCATCATTGAGGACTTGGATGAATCTGCGTTTTTGGTATTCAACCTTGAGTCAAAAATAATGCATGGCATAGATGAGAACATCCGGTCATTCATCGGTTTGTACGCCGGTCAGAGGCAGATTGGCACCGTCTTGCGAGAATTGGATTCAGAGGATGACCTGCATTTACGCACCGAATTAACCGATGCTTATGACAAGCCACTCAGCACCAAACCGCGGGTCGAGTTAATGCTTGAAGTTTTGAATCGTGATGGCACGGTCACAATTTCGGTTGAACGCATCGCCCCTCAAGATGAGGCTGGAGAAGCGGTTATCCGTCTTCTACAGACATTTTCCGACCTAGTGGAAATCGCCACCATGGAGCACCTTGCCAGCCCTCGTCTGGGAGAGGCACGCCCACCGATGATGAGCCTTGAAGACTAGGAAGAGCGTGGCTCTGAGCCCATCAACTTGATGAGTTGCTCGTCGATTTGTGCAATCTCGCCCTCATCGCGCTGGTTTCCGGCCAGCAATACCGAGTAGCCATTGCTGAGTAGGTCGGACTCGAGTTCCTTTATCTCGGTTGGAATGCTGCAATCGACCACATTGGCGAAGCGGTCCTCGATTCCCTGCGCATCTCCTTCCCATTTACTCGAAGCCCGCAGCAATCCCTGAACCGCTTGCTGCACCAATTCTATCGATGTCGGAGGTTGGTGGATGACCTTCTCAAGTTGGTCGCGCATATCGCCGTACATCTGTCGAGATTCGCCCAACTTCTCGGCCACGCCCAAAATTGATTCCTTGGCTTTCGATATATCGGTATTGGCCTTGCCTAACCTCTTATGCACCCGCTCAAGTTCTCTACGGGTCTCGGATAATCCAGCCGAGATGGCGTCGCGTAATTTTGCTAACTCAAGCAAACCGTCATCCATATTGGAAATCCGTTCGGTAAGGTCTTGGCGCAGAATCGATTCCAGCGTCTTCATATCACTTGAGACCCGCTGTAGTAAGTTATCGCCGTCCTTATTTATCAAGCGTAGATGATTCTTTGCTGATTTCAGGTTTCGACCCATGAATGCACTCCTGCCACAAACCTCGGCGATACCCGCTCAGGTCGAGGATGCTTGAAGGTGTCGCAACACAAGCGAGTCCTCAATTTCTCCAATCACCAGCAATAATACCACTTCGGTGAGGAAAAATTTCTCCACGAAACGGCATTTTCTTCAGTAATGCAATGCGAAGGCTCTTGAATGGTATTGTGTCGAACCCTATGGGGTTCGGGTATGGACGAGACTGAAGGAATGCTGAAAACGCTGTATCAGGCCCGTTTGGATAACCTCCGGCAGATTGCGGTCGAGCGTGATGTTGCCAAGGCGGGGAATGTCGAAAAACTTCGCGCCAGATTGATTGCTGAACTGGTCTTGTCCGACTTCGACCTATCATGGGAAGGAATTCAAAATGCCTCTAATGACGACCTTGGTGGTTTTCTCGGCATCTTCGGGGTCAAGAAAACCGGCTCTATCAAGGTTAGACGACAGCGCCTGTGGTTGCACCTGAATCACGACCCAAAGCAATTGACCATCGATTCTCTGCAAAAGATGACCAGAGATGAATTGCACGCTCTGTGTATCAATCTTGAACTGCCACGATCGGGTAATAAGACCGACCTTTTCGGCCGGGTTGCCGGCGTGCTGGTCAGCCATGAGAATTCTTGGGGGAAGATCAAGAAGAGCCTGAAGCGCGGGACCACGACCATAAAACTGCCATCGGCATCAGCGGCGAAGCCAAGTTCCCAAGCAGTTCCCATACCTGCTCCCGAGCCGTTGCAGTTAGATCACGCCGAAGAAATGGCAGAATCACCGGCGGTGGCGGAATTAGTCGCGCCGATGACGATGCCAAGTTCAACCCAAAGAGCGAGTTTGAACGAATTGATGACGGCCGAGGAGATTCAGAGTTTACGCGACCGAATCGAGCAGTTTGTCGAACAGAATAGCGGTGATTGGAGTTTTGAAGATGAGGCGGTTCTCCGTTCCGAATTACTGGCACACGGTATTCCCATCAATCACCCTCGGGTTTCTAGTGCACTGGCGGAGTGGCTGGCAGAGGCCAGTGACCAACAGGTAGCATCGAGTAGTTCGGTGTTGCCATCGCCGTCGAAGCACGAAGTAGGCAGTGAGCAGGCGGTGCTGGAACTCGAGGCGAGAAATGCCGAATTGGAGAGTTCGATCCGCGATTTCCTGCTGATTGGACATTCTGAAGATAGCGACGACCTCGAGTCTTTCTTCTCCAGTCTCGGTCGTCAGGGTTTCGCGGTCGAGTTCAGTATGGTCAGGCAGCATATCACCACCAAATTGAGTGAAATCTCAGCCCTTGTAGAAGCCGAGCGAGAAGCGGTTCACCTGGGACCTGATTCATGGCGTGAGAGGGAAGAAATACGCAGATTGGAAGGCGTACGGCCACAACTTCTCGATGGACTTGATTCGATTCTCGATGCCTGCGCCGGAAACATGGTACAGGGGCGCCTGGAGTTTGAGAAGTTGGCGCGTGAAAGTGGACTCGATATGCGCCTTCCTGCGGTAAGTGGTAGGTTGCACGGACTATTCGATCTGCAGGTTTCTCTCAATGAGAGTGCGGCACTGAATGACCCGAGAATTGCTCGACGAGAGAGAATTGTGCGAATCATGCAACACGGTGCGGTACACCTGAGTGACTCGGCCCAAGTCGCACTCAACCGACTGGAGAGAAATATCGACGGTTTCGAACAGGTCGTCGAGGCGATTCTACGCAAGTCGGGTGGCGAGTATGGAGTCGGTGAACAGGCTCTTCTCATCCGCTTCTTGGAACAGCGCGGCTATAGCGTGAATACCGCCGAGTTGCGCCCCCGAATAGTCGCTTGCGGCGGTGTTATTGGAGTCGAGTTAGGTTTCATCTCGCCCCGTGATGTACCGCCCCTACCCAGTGGCATCAACCTCAGCGAGACCGAGATAGATGCCGTGGTTGCTGAACTGCGTTCGGTCATCAGACAATTCGACCGCCCGGAACTACCGCTGGAAGATGTCGAGGCAAAAGAGGAAATACGTCTTGGAGAAGCTGTGGTCGAGGCCAGTGAGACCCTCGACCGGGTCAAGAATAACCTTGAGAGAGCCGATGCCCTACTCAGCAAGTTGGACCTTACCAGCGAAAGCAACTGAGTAGCGAATATAGGCTCGGCTTTCGCGAATTGGTCAAACTCCTCACTACCTCCCCCCGTGCCTCTCAAGTGAACGAAGCGTAAATGCATAGGAAACACCAGACAAGACAATTCCGAAGGCCGAACGTGTAGCAATACATAGTGGCCTTCGGTGGCTTTCTGTCATATGATACGTTGTACAGTCTCAGGGGTGATCCCTTCTTCAGCAGTCACCTTGAAAGAGATAATTGCGAGGTTTTCCGGCGAGTTGCGGAATTTCCTGATGACCATTCTGGTATCGAATTCATTACCCATCCTATGAACCTCAAACTTGAGCACCATGTCGGCGAGCATCTCCAATTCCTGCTCCATCGCCTTGGTCACCGTCGAATCCGAGACCGTACACAACAGGAGGCCACGATTCATTTGGGTATGCGCCTGCATCATGCGCATCATCGCCAGCACTCGCGACGGGTCTTCACGATTGAAAAAGAAGTCCATGCTGTCGATCACGGCGCGGAAATAATGTCCCAGACTCATTATTTCATTGGTCAACTCGGTGAGGAAATCCTCGGCCTCATCATCGACGAATCTGGTCTGCGCCAACTTCTGGATATCGGGCATGGTGAAGCCTTCCAGGCGGAAGCGACTAGCCTGCAATTCCTTGTTCAGCACGCGCTGATTGTATTCTTCACCCATGGTGCGCACGCCGATATCCTTGGGCCAGCCATATTTGTCGAATATCGAAAAAATCTGCGCCCCTGTTTCGCTGGTTGAAACGTACAGGGTATTGTCTGGCTCCTCTGCCGGGGAGACGAATTGCTTGCCGAATAATTCAGCCCCACTACCGGTCTCGACGATGGCGATGACGAAGAAGCCGCGCGGAATGCCACCTTCGAGGGAGGAGTCGAATTTGGGGATGCCAAAACTACCCTTGGGGCCGAAAAACTCCTCATCTTCAAGTGAAAAAGTGATTTTATCAGCCATTTCCAATCCCCGGTATCCTCAATTAATAACCACTTGACCGCGGTCAACCAAGTCTGTGCAATACAGGTCGAGGTTGGCTAGAACCCCTGGCGGGGTCTGGTCGGGAACATTGATTATCACCGTCAAGACTTCCCTCTGCCTGAATGTGTTGATGAATGTATGTAGATACTCTGCCAACATTCTATCCTCATTGTAAATCGCCAGAGCATTCACACTATCGAGGATAACAAAGTTGCGTTCATACGGCGTGGTTCTCATGTGGTACATCGTTCGCAGAAGAATACTTTCAAGCATGATTGGCGAATCGATGAAGGTTATGTTGTTGTACTGCGTTTCGGTACCCCCCAATAACCCAGAGGAGACCAAGTCGATGAAGTGAATCCTATCGGTAGGCATACCAATCCCTTCGAATGCCTCGATGATTTCGACCGCACCGCGACTGGCTGAGATATATACGCCACCCATATCGAACATCTCGATCAGCGGCAGGATGGTACTGGCGGTGACCATGAAAGCATTTGAGGTACCAACCCTGACTTGAATCGAACTGTTCAGTGAAACCTCGGAGAGTTGCTCGGAAATACGTTGGTCAAATTCTATCATCCATCATAACCCCCACTGAGCAGATTTGTCGCCGACTGAGCCCCATTTCAACATTGGCGTCAACATTACCCCCAACGGGGTTAGTTCAAGAGCATATTTTGCTCGACTGTGCCCCGAACCACGCATTTTCACAACTTGAAGGAAACGAATCAGGTGGCCCATTCTCTCGGCATCTCCCATTACCACTATACCATCGCAAATCGCCTCCTCAACACCAAATGATGACCAATGGGCATTTTGCGTCGCCGAAGTGATTTCAGCGATTAGTATGGTGGTACAGCCCAGAGTTGAGAGTTTCTTCCCCAAGGTGAAGAGGAAATCACGAATCAACTGCTCGCTCTTTATCTTATAACACAATGTCGTTACAGAATCTATCACCAATCGAGTGACGCCGATGGTATTTACAATATCGGTTATTGCCTTGATGAGGGCGTGCACATCCTCCAACTCAAAAGTCGCTTTGGTCAGTCCTAACCACGAATACAGAACGTCCATATCGAATACGTTTATCAGTCCGGTATCGACCAATTGCATGTCGAAGAAAGGGTACTGGCGAATGTTTTCCAAGAGCTTCACCGAGGGCTCGGTAGCGGTGAAATGGGCGCAGGCTTCACCGGTCATCGAACCACGAACGAGGAATTCCATTCCCAGAGTTGTTTTCCCCGAACCACAGGTGCCGGCAACTAATACCGTAGAGCCGTAAGGGATGCCGCCGCGCAGAATCTCATCCAGACCGTGCACCCCGGTGACGCACCGGTCACGGGTATAGGAAGTGCTTGGCAACATGGAATACAATGACCGGACAACGGCCTCGGTAAATGAAGCCTATGCAACCGGGGTTCCGGATTGAAGTGATTACCAATCACCAGGTGATGGCGTCGAAGTGACATTCCAGTTTTCTGTTTCCCCCGGTGAACCACCTAGGAATATTATCGAATCACCGACACCTATGCGCCAAGTATGATTCCAAGTGATGGTGAACACAATGGTCCCAGTCGAAGCAATATCAGCATATGTCAAAGAAAGCGAACCAGAGACATCGCCTAGGCCATCCTGAACCCCGACCCCTAACAAACCCGACTCGCTGAGGTCGCTGATGAATGATGCATTCCCGGATTCCTGCAACTCGGCCCAGCCCGAATACAGAGCCACCTCACCACCGGGGAGCACACCTGATTCAAACAATACTGAGGCAGCTGATGAACCGGTCTGCCGCATAAGTCCCCAACCTGACATGTTTACCGCAAATCCATTGGGATTATACATTTCGATCCACTCCGGTTGCCCGGCAATCGGTCTGGTTTGGAATTCGGTGATGCGCAGGGAGGGGAAGTGCTGTGCCCCATCGTGCACCTCAAGGGTTATTCTGGCCAATTCATCACCTAATGCAAGAACTCGGCTTGCCGTAGAACTATCCTTTGCCGCGGTTCTTGGGGTACCATCGTCAAATAGAATGGTGTCGATACGACTGGAATCATCACTATTGACCACCTTGATTACCAGCTTAAACTGATATGATTCATCGAGTCCGATGCCACGGGCAAATTGCCTTTCTGATATATTCTTCAGGGCCGATAATTTCTTGCCGGCAAGGACCCCGTCAGCGGTGACTAAACCGGGCAGTACATCGCCTCCTATCAGCATCGAGGCATTTACCAAATGCCAATCGCTGGTCGCATTACCCAGATCACGATTGCCTTCTTGCCAAGGTACGAATAATCCTTCGTCATCGGTCAATCGCTGAAGGCCTTCGGAAGCGGCGCGGTCCAAGCGGTCCAAACCCGGCTCATTCGCCCCCAAGCTCAACTGCGCCAACGAGAGATAAGCAGTGACTATCATCAAGAATAATATGAACGCGGAAAGGAATTCTATCACCGCGGTCATTCCGGACTCATCGCCCGCAAGCGAGCGGCAAGGCAAAGCCGGGTCAGCGTCCACGAAACGCCACCGACAACGCCCCCCCATAAGCCTACGGTTGAGCCAGAGCACTATTCGCCATTATGGATTGGTGGTTTTACCCATCATTTGGCTGGCCTTTAGGCCAGCACAGCCGAACCCTATTTGAGGTACGGATGTTACACAATGCCGATGCAGTGCGGCCGCGGGCTATCAATCCTTGAGAAAGACCTCTCACTTTTTCGCTCACACAAAGCCTTGATTTTGGTTATAGGGTTGTTGATTTCGGGTTTTTCCGGGATTGTTTCACTACCGTCTGCCAGCGCCTCTCTTGAGGGGGATGTGGCGGTGATATCGGGTTCAACCCCAATTCCATGGTCTAATTATTCACAATGGGATTCGATTCAACCTTCGGTTATCGTGCAGAACCTCGGCTCCATAACTACCTCTAGCAAGGCGGTGAAATGGACCACCTGTGCCGGGGATTTCGTCACTACGCTGTGTTCCGGAGGAACTGACCATAAAAATGGCCTGCAATCAATTCCAATTCTTTCACCGGGACAAAGTGTAACGATAGAATTTGACTCCACCTTTGAGTATTATAACAAACCGGGAATCTACACCATCGTTTTCCGCTTTGTCATCGATGACCAGAATGCGAGCAACGATGCCATCGCCTACACCTTTAACCTAGCCGAGTACTTAATGGACATCGAGATTGATTCGGACTGGGATGTCAAGCCTGGGCATCACAATTATGCTTTTCAAGATGGTGACTGGATTTACAATACCAATACCGACTACCCGCTATACTTCAAGGGAATCGTCACCTCCTGCATCACCAATTGCGATCTAGTGGTAGAGGCCGGTTGGCGATTATTAGACGACGACGACAACGTTATCGCTAATGATAGCGCGATAATCATTAATCCCGGAGGCGAATGGGGGCCAGAATTCTTCAACCTGTCTTTGCCAAATCTCAGTTCTCCCCAAGAAGGTGTATTCCTGCTCGAGTACGGGGTATTGAATTCGAGCAGTGATATGAATTCTTTCAACAACCTCGCTAGTTCATACGTGTTTTTTGACGATACTATAGATTTGATTGTCGAGAAGATGTATCCAGCCTACCAACCTGATTCCACCGATTACTTTTTCGGCCTAGGCTCAGTTGAGGTCGAGATAAAGAATAATGGCTATACCTCGATACTCAATACCACGATTGAACTGGAGATTTTTACGGTTTTCTTTGAATACGAAAGCGGGCCATATTTTTGTGCCAATGTCACTATTCATCCCGGTAAAAGCATATTGTGCAATTATGACCTTGAAGGCCTAGGATCAAAGGTGCTACGTATCTCCATTCCGACTTCCTTCGCGGTAGGTGATGATGCCAAGCCTTCGGACAATGTCCTTACCGAGACGGTGACTATCGTGGCCGGAGATATCAATCCTGTCGCTATTCAGGATAATGCATTGAGTACCTATGATACAGGTCAAAACATCACCCTGCGCGCTCAAGTGGCATCCACAGCGGCAAAGCCGCTGAATTACTCTTGGTATCTCGCTGGGGTTATAGAATGGTCATATGGTAAGAGCATCGAGTTCGACGCCAGCCTGATTGGCATGGGCGAACATATGTTCATGGTCAAGGTAGAAGATGCTCTGGGCAATAAAGAATCGGCATACACCTATCTGACCGTTTTCAATCGCACCAAGTTGCAACAAGCACCGTGGCTCGATGGTGAGACGGTTACGTTGACATCGGCTCGAGTAGAAGCTGAGCAGAGCATGCCCGAAGTGGGTACTAATTACAATCTTCAAGCCGGATTGGACGCCCTCATTATAATGAATATCGAGGTCTTCAGTACCGACGCCTCAAATCCCGATACCGGCATGGAAAATATGTATCTCGAATTCAATCTCTCGGCTTTGATACCACCTGCCATCAATAGAAGTTCATTGCAATTATTCAATTTACAGAATTTCACCGGTATTGAGTGGGGGCAATTGAGTGATGATGACGAGTTTTCCATTATCGATGAGGAAACCGCTTCGGCAATATTGGTGAATTCTGGCGCTTATCTACTAGCTGGCATTATACCTGATATCGAGGTCAGCCCAGGTGCCGTCGACATCGAGATTCTCCCCGAAGGATATATGAAAGTAAATTGGCAACCTTCCGGTGATTTAGATAATAACTACTTCGGAGGTTGGAAGATATACCGAATCACCATGCCAGCCTCAACTAATATGCCATTCCCATTGGTCGATAGCGTAGAATCATACGAGACTTGGGAACTTCTTGTCGCCGATACCAGTAAGGCTGAATTAGGTGCCCATAATGGCACTTGGAATGACCCCACTGCGCTCGCGGTCGGAATGTGTTCAAGTTATTTCGTGGTGCCAATCGACCGGCAATCGATTCCTGATTTCTACCGCGGTAATGTTTCCAGCATCTCTGAGTCAAGTGGGTTTTCGCAGTCGACACTGACCTGTGGTGATGCGGTACCACCGAATACCGAAGTGGTAAATTTGCAGCATACAGTTACATTCACCAATGATTCCGAATGCTGGAGTTGGTTCTTTGATTGGTCACGCTGTTATGTCGTCAACCTCACCTGGACCTGGCCTGCTGATGAAATCGGCGGTGCGGTCTCCTACAATTTGTATCGTTTGGATTCTCGACCAAATAATACCGACCTGAAATTTCTACAGCCGCTGGAAGCAAATATTTCATTCACCTCTCAAAGTGGAGGTTCGTACCAACAATCAGGCTGGACTCCCGGCGGGCCTGTTCCTTATCGCACCTACTACTATATCCTCGCACCAATCGATGAGGTCGGAAATGTGATGTATTTACAAACATACGGCGAGAGCAATAATATCGAGCGGGTACATGTCGATGACCAGTATTGGGATTATCGAGAATATCTGATACCGGAGCCGCCGCCGGAGCCAGAGCCTCCTTACGGCATCGATTATCTGGCCAACTTTGAGTCCTACCTTGAGGATGAACCATTCCAACTCGCCGGCGTTACATTCCTGATTCTGTTGGTGATGAATCTCATCGGTCTGCCGCTATTGCGTCGCCGAGTGAAGAAGTTCAAGCAAACCATCAGCGGCGAACACCGCGACGATGATGACTTGGACGATGACTTCTCCGACTTCTTTGACTGAGCGCGGTCAGAGGGATTCGAACCCTCGTGGGTACACCCACCGGATTAGCAATCCGGCGCAATGGCCAGGCTATGCGATGACCGCAGTGTCTTGGCGACCGGTGATTCCAACATAAAGCGAGCGGTGATGCTTGTGCGATAATACCCTCCAAATAGATGCTTGAACAATAGAATCCTGAGCACAAACAGCAAGGAGTAAGCGAAGAAAATTGATTATTGCATCGCATTACCCAACAATAAGCAATAACCGTGATATGATGAGCGTTTGCGACTGGCTTAAACAGGGGGAATACCGAAGGCCACTACGGTTTGAGACGACGTTCGACCTTAGGGAGAAAGGTTACCAGGAGGTAAAACCCTTAGCGAAAGTCGAGCCACAATTTGAATCTAGTGCCTTTCGCTAGAACGGCAACATGCAGACTATGACTAGGCCGAAAAACATCAGCGCCAAATACTTCAGCGAGTTCATGAAAGAAGAGAAAGCCGATGGTAATCTCCCCTTTTCGTCGATATCCTCGGTCGGATTGATTCGCCAAACCGTCGAGGCGTACCAGATACCCAGACCTGCGGTCAGGATACTGGCAGAAATTCCGAGCCCATAATCGTTCCAGATTATCGGTATTACGGCGAGAGACACCAGCAGTACACAGTAAATCTTAGACTCGAACAGGGTTCTGTCAGCCCCCTTTACATCGGGCAACATCGGGATGCCGACCTTGCCATACTCACCGCCGCGAAACAGTGCGAGAGCCCAGAAATGAGGGGGAGTCCACAGGAAAATCAGGAGGAATAACAACCACGGAATTGGCGACCCGAGGTCGAATGCATTGCTCGACTCAATACCGCCTGCAGCCGCAGCGGCCCAGCCGATGAGGGGTGGAGTAGCGCCAGCGGCTCCACCGATGACGATATTCTGCGGTGTTCTCCGTTTCAACCAGATGGTGTAGATGAAAACATAGAATAGCACCGAAAAAGCGCTCCAAAAACCTGCTTTCCAATGAATATTCCACAGAATCCCAACCCCGATCAGCGCAATCACAATTCCGAATATCAGAACGTGTATCGGCGAAATTTGGCCAGAAGGAAGCGGACGTTTGGCGGTGCGCTTCATTCCCTTGTCGATATCTCGTTCGTACCACATATTGATGGCATTGGCTCCGCCTGCCGACAGCGTTCCACCAATAATTACCAATATCGATGTAAAAATGGTATCCATCCAGTCGCGCGACGATGCATCTATTGCACCCTTACGCGCCAAAATATCATGCATCAGAATTGCACATATCGCGGTGACTTGGAGAAGGACGATGACCCGTAATTTCATCAGCCGTAACCAGATGGTCACGAGGTTTGGAGATTCATTCTCCACCGCGCTCATACTTCATCCCCCTCCGCCGGCGCTGAAATTGCTATTTCGACCAACATAGCAGAAACTGCGATGGCTATGAATGATGCTACAGCAAGCACTAGATGAATCAGCGAGAGCCATTCGATGAAACCCTCGGTCGCGGTAAAGAGATAGAGTCCGCCGACGAGCAGATTTATCCCCCAGAGAAAGAAAGCCGAAGTAATGCTTCTTCCCAGAGCGCTACTTTTTTCGACAGATTCCTGCCATCCCCGTTGGCTACCCCAAAAGAGCAGACCCCCGACGACCAGAACCGCAATCCGGTGAGCCATTTGCACGAGAATCGGGGTTTGCGATACATCGGGCACTAATTCGCCTTGACAGAGTGGCCACGCTTCGCTGCCAACCCCACAGGCTTGGTTGTATTCTCC
>DARQ01000042.1:0-190 GCA_002503395.1 Euryarchaeota archaeon UBA60
CCGAGCCGAGGCCAAGGTTTTCCAAAGCGTTGGAGAAACGACATACATCTGCTTGTAGTTGAGAATAGGAAATCTCTCGAACATCTCCGGGCTCATCACCCTCCCACAGGATTGCGGTCTTGTCGCCGCGGCTCTCCAGATGACGGTCGAGACAGGAGATAGTCGCGTTCAGCCGGCCATCAGAATACCA
>DARQ01000042.1:460-651 GCA_002503395.1 Euryarchaeota archaeon UBA60
ATCATCTTCAGTGGGTCGTAATAACGATCGACCACCCGCTCCTTGAGCGGGATAATCGCATTGTCGGTGATATTGATTCCGGCCGGACAGACGTCGGTACAACATTTGGTGATGTTACAATAGCCGATTCCGAACTCGTCCTTGACCTCGGGAATCCTATCCTCCTGGTCCATCGGGTGCATCTCGAAATT
>DARQ01000042.1:785-4788 GCA_002503395.1 Euryarchaeota archaeon UBA60
CAGATGAAACACTCGATACACATCCGGAATTCCTGCGCCCGTTCGGCCTCGAACTGACTGAATTGCCAATCCGGCTCCTCGGGCCCCTTGATCGGAGCAACGGCTTGTGCCATCTCGTAGTTCCACGACACATCGCAGACCAGGTCCTTGATATGGGGAAAAGTCTGCATCGGGCGAACGGTGATGACCTCATCCTCGGGGGTCTCGGCGATGATATCGCTCATTCTCGTCATGCACATCAGGAGTGGTTTGCCATTAATCTCAGCACTGCAAGAGCCACATTTTCCAGCCTTGCAATTCCATCTGCAGGCGATCTCAGCATCCTGTTGGTGTTGGATTTGGTGGATGCAGTCGAGCAGAACCATACCCTCGTCCAATTTGACCTGATAGTCGACCAGTTCGCCTTCGCCTTCTTGGCCGCGGAATATGCGCATGGTGATCTCATCCATCTTCAGGCCTCCTTCTTCTTTGAGCGGTCGAGTAATTTCTCCAGTTCCTCGGGGGGTTGGTCAATCTCTTCCTGACGAATCTTGACCTCGCTGTCTTCCATCCAGATCACATTGATGGTGTGTGACCACTTGCCGGTGTCGGGTTCGGGGAAGTCATCTCTGGTGTGCCCACCGCGACTCTCGGTGCGGGTCAGTGCCGCCAGGGCGCAGGTTGTGGAGATGTCGACCATATTGGTCAGGTCAAGCGCTTGGTGCCAACCGGAATTGTACAGCAAGGCACTGCCGGGGTTGGCATTCTTGACGCGCTCGTGGAAATCCTTCAGGTCGACCAATGCCGATTCAAGGTTGTCATTGGTGCGAATGATTCCGACCTTGGTCTGCATCATCTCGCGCAGGTCGTCGTAGATTATGCCGGGATTCTCGCCGCCTTCTCGCCCTAATGGCGCCAATGCCGCGGTGACCGCTGACTCGACCTGCGACACATCTAGTGCCGGCTGGGCAATCTCTGTGGCGCGTTTGGCGGCGAACTCACCGGCGCGCTTACCGAAGACGATTAAATCGGACAGGCTGTTACCACCGAGGCGATTCGCCCCGTGCAGTCCGCTGGCCACCTCGCCCGCGGCATACAGTCCTTTGACCGTGGACTCTTGGGTTTCAGCATCGACTCGAACCCCGCCCATCACGTAGTGGGCGGTAGGGCCGACCTCCATCGGTTCCTTGGTGATGTCAACACCAGCCAATTCCCTGAATTGGTGGTGCATGCTCGGCAATTTGGCGATGATCTCCTCAGCACTGCGCTGACTGGCGATATCGAGATAAACACCGCCATGGGTCGAGCCTCGTCCCTCGGCGACTTCCTTGTTGATGGCCTTGGCGACCACATCCCGGGTCAGTAATTCGGGTGGTCGGCGCACGCTCGCCTTCTGTCCGGCTACGACTTGGCGCACCCATTCCTTGGCTTCCTCTTCGGTTTCGGCATGGTCGCCTTTGAACATCTCCGGGACGTTATCGAACATGAAGCGCACCCCTTCGGAATTTTTCAGCACCCCGCCTTCGCCACGAACTCCCTCGGTGACGAGGATTCCTCGCACGCTAGGTGGCCAGACCATTCCGGTCGGGTGGAATTGCACGAATTCCATGTCGATTAACTCGGCTCCGGCCCACAGGGCGAGGGCATGGCCATCACCGGTATATTCCCACGAACCACTGCATACAGACCAACAGCGGGTGATGCCACCGGTGGCTAAAATTACCGATTTGGCACTGAAAGCATGCATCTTGCCATCGACGCGGTCGTAAGCGACGCAGCCGGTACAGGTGCCGTCTTCTGCCTGAAGCAGGTCGCGCACGGTATATTCCATGAACACATCGACGCCGCTGTGAATGCCCTTCTCCTGCAGGGTGCGAATGATCTCCAAACCGGTCGAGTCGCCTACGTGAGCCAGTCTAGGGTAGGTGTGGCCACCGAAATTGCGCTGGTTGATCAGCCCCTGTGGAGTTCGGTCGAAGACCGCTCCCCACTGCTCCAACTCACGGATTCGGTCGGGTGATTCCTGCGCATGGATCTCCGCCATGCGCCAATTATTGAGATATTTCCCTCCCTTCATGGTGTCCTTGAAGTGGGTCTGCCAATCATCACGGTCGTCGGCATTGGCCAGTGCCGCGGCGGCGCCACCCTCTGCCATCACGGTGTGCGCCTTGCCGAGCAGAGATTTGCAGATTATCGCGGTCTTGGCGCCTTGGCGGCTGGCCTCGATGGCGGCGCGCAGGCCAGCGCCACCGGCGCCGATTACGATGACATCGAATTCATGTGATTGGTAATCGGCCATCACAATCCTCCCCATAGAACGACGTCAGTCCACCAACCCTCGGTGCAGGCGTAGATGTAGAAGTCGGCGAACATGACCCAGAACAGCGAGGTGATAGCCCACATGTTGTGCTTCTTGTTCAACTTGGTACAACCCTTCCAACAGGCCTCGGCGATCTGGCCACCCCCACTACTGAAGCGGTTGCGGATACCCCCGACCATATGTCGGAAGGAATGACAGCCAAAGGTGTAGCCACCCAGCAGAATCACGTTGATGAGAAGAATCAGAGTCCCCATCGAGAGACCCCATCTCAAAGCCCCAGCCCCATCGTCGGCGTGGAATTGCAGTGAAATGTAGACGTCATAGGTGAGGACGAAGAGGTAGGCTACCGCCAGATACATGAAGTATCGGTGGAGATTCTGGAATAGGAATAACTTGCGCTCACCATTGTAATCACCGAACGGAGTCGAGACCGCGCAGGCAACCGGACTGGCCAATAGCGAACGGTAGTAGGCCTTGCGATAATAGTAGCAGGTACCTCTGAATCCGGCCGGGATGATGAGAATGAACATCGCCGGGCTCATCCACCACAGGAACGTGGGAACCATCGAGCCCAATCCATCGGCACCGGGGATGATGAGAGGGGAATAGAGTGGCGATAGGACATGATTGCCATTGGATTCTATTGACAGAGTCTGACACTCGGTTATGACCCCGCTGGCGGCACCGCAGGCTGAATTACCGAACTCGCTGAAAATCCAGAAGTCGGCTTCCATGAAGCCGCGCCAAGTCGCATAGATAATCGCCGCGCCAAGATAGCAGGCCATCGCCAGCGGTGACTTCCACCATGCATCGATGCGCTCGGTCTTACCGAAGCCGCGGGCCATCGGGAGTTGTTGCGCATCTACCATAATTCGACCCCATGGGGTCGCTTATTGGGCCAGCATTTGATAATATGCCTTGAGCAAGTAGGATATATCGCGAAGGCCGTACCTTGATGCAAATCATATTGCCCTTCGCTTACGACAGTGAACCCCAATCAACCTCGGCTTCGACCATCTCGATCTCGTCAACATCCATCTGTGCCAATTGCAGTTTACCGCTTAATTCATCATTTACAGCATGCCAGTACGAGTAGGCCTCGATGACCCAGATACCTGATTCACGGGTGCCGTTACCACTGCTTTTGACGCCACCGAATGGCAAGTGTGCTTCCGCCCCAGATGTTGAGTTGTTGATGCTGGTCATGCCCGCCTTGATTCCGGTCTTGAAGCGATAGGCTTCGAGTCGGTCGTTGGTGTAAATCGCACTCGACAGACCATATGGGCTGGCATTGGCCAAGTGTAGAGCATGGTCGAAATCGTCGGCCTTGACGATGGTGACGGCGGGGCCGAACAACTCCTCGTGGAAGCATTCCATGTCCTCGGTGACACCTGAATAGACGTGTGGCCACACATAGACTCCTTCGCTGGCATCGCCGAGGAACCCGGCCGGCTTGTTGTCATTGGTGATACGGCCTTTACCGTACAACTTGGTCGCCCCGCCGGCCTCACAAGTCAGTATAGCGGCCAAGAAATCAACCGCATATTTCTCCGATAGCATCGGCCCGTAGAGCACCCCGTCATGGCGAATCGAGTCACCGATGCTGGTGCTCTCGACCTTGGCCATGAACTTGGCCATGAACTCATCGTAGATGTCGGTGTGAATGATGAGATTCCCGAGGCTGGTACAGCGCTGACCGGCGGT
>DARQ01000042.1:4942-5382 GCA_002503395.1 Euryarchaeota archaeon UBA60
CCAATCATCTTGCCGACCGCGGTACTGCCGGTGAAACTGATTTTGTTGACCTTACCCTCATCGACCGCGTCGACAAGGTGCTGACCGGCGCCACTGCCCTTGCCGTGGACGAGATTGATGACGCCATCGGGCAGGCCGGCCTGATGCATGATACGGGCCAGGGCAAAGGACAGCAGCGGCGCATCCTGCGGGCTCTTCCACACACAGGTATTGCCGCACATTATGGCTGGAATCATCTTCCAGAACGGTACCGCGGCCGGGAAATTGCAGGCATTGATGATGCCGCAAACCCCCAGTGGTCGGCGATAGGTGAACAATTCCTTGTCGGGCAATTCGCTGTTGACGGTCTGACCATACAGGCGTCGCCCCTCGCTCTGGAAGAATAGACAGGTGTCGATGGCTTCTTGCACCGAGCCGGCGCTCTCCTTCAGGGTCTTGCC
>DARQ01000042.1:5505-13585 GCA_002503395.1 Euryarchaeota archaeon UBA60
CGCCCCATATTACCGATTATCTGACCGCGTGTCGGCGCTGGGGTTGCGGCCCAATCGGGGAAGGCCGCGCGAGCGGCGGCCAGCGCCGCCGATACGTCATCCTTGGTCGAGAGGGGGAACTCCCCCAGACAATCACTCAAGCGAGCTGGGTTGTGACTCTCAAAGGTCTCTCCATCACCCGAAACCGTCAACTGGCCAGCGATGATGTTGTAGCCCCTCACCTTGGGTAGTCCATCCGGGTTTTGGTTATCGAGGAACTCCAGTCCGGTCTCTAGCACGTGCGTCATTATCCTCGCGAGAGTAGTTTCCGACATGAAACCTGCGCTACCCATTTGTCGCCAACCAGTGTATATTCGGTGATTTATTTGATAGTAGAAATCTCGGTTCTTCAAGCGGGACGGATTGAAGGGTTCTTAGGGGTTCATCGCTGAGGGGGTGTTGTAGAGGTGCTGTTATGGCTGGTGGTAAAGATGAGACATTGTCCTTGCGTGTGACGAAAGCGATTCCCAGCGACGTCGGTCACGGACGCGCCCGAATCTCGGGTGAAAACGAGTTGGATTTGAAGCCGGGTGACATCGTCGAAATCAAATCGGATAAGCGCACCACCGCCGCGACCTTCTGGCGCAGCCGCCCCGAAGACAACAATATGGATATCATCCGTGTAGACGGGATAATCCGCAAGAATTCCGGCGTCAGTCTTGGCGACCGAGTCACCGTGCGCAAGGTCGAGGCGAAAACCTGTAAGAAACTGATGCTCTCGCCAGTGATGGCCAATAAGCAGAAGGTCAAGTTCGGCCCTGGCATCGAGGGATTTGCCCGGCGCGGCCTCAACAACCGCCCGGTGGTGGTCGGCGACCGCATCTTCATTCCCGGTATGACCTTGTTCGCCGAGGCCTTGCCCTTCGCCATCCTGCAGACCACCCCGAAGGGAATTGTTCGGGTGACCGGTGATACTGAAATCGTCATCAAGGACGAATCCATCGATGCCGATGAGGTCGGTGAGGCGACCGGCATCACCTACGAGGATATCGGCGGTATCGGCGAGCAATTGCAAAAAGTCCGCGAGATGATTGAACTGCCTCTCAAGCACCCTGAGTTATTCCGTCGGCTCGGCATCGACCCACCCAAAGGAGTTCTCCTACACGGCCCACCTGGGACCGGAAAGACGATGATTGCCAAGGCGGTCGCCAATGAGACCAATGCGTATTTCCATTCCATCAACGGTCCCGAGATCATCAGCAAGTATTACGGCGAATCGGAAAAACAACTGCGAGAGATTTTCGACGATGCCGCCGACAATGCTCCGGCCATCGTCTTCATCGACGAAATCGATTCCATCTGCCCGAAGCGTGAAGACGTTTCAGGCGAGGTTGAGCGCCGCGTCGTCGCCCAGATGCTGACCCTGATGGACGGTATGAAGGGACGGGACAATGTCGTCGTCATCGCCGCAACCAACCGCCGCGATGCGATCGACCCGGCGCTGCGCCGCCCCGGTCGGTTCGACCGTGAGATTGAGATCGGTGTTCCCGACCGCAATGGCCGTAGGGAAATCATCGAGGTACATACCCGCGGCATGCCGATTTCCGAGGATTTTGACATGGATTGGATACTGGAGAATTCATATGGTTTTGTCGGCGCCGACATATCGGCGTTGGTACGCGAATCAGCCATGAAGGCACTGCGCCGCTATCTGCCGGAAATCGACCTTGAAGAGGAGACCATTCCCCCCGAGGTGCTGGAGAAGATGGAGGTGCGGATGGATGACTTCAAGATTGCAATTCGCGATATCGAGCCGAGCGCCCTGCGTGAAATCTACGTCGAGATACCCACAGTCAGTTGGGAAGAGGTAGGCGGATTGGAAGAGGTCAAGGAGCGTCTCAAGGAATCGGTCGAATGGCCGCTCACCAAGCCGGAATTGTTTGAGCACTTTGGTGTCAAACCACCGCGCGGAATCGTCCTATTCGGTGCGCCTGGTACCGGAAAGACCCTGCTGGCCAAAGCCATTGCCACCGAGGCAAAGGCCAACTTCATCTCGATAAAAGGCCCCGAGTTGGTCAGCAAATGGGTAGGGGAGAGCGAGCGAGCGGTGCGGGAGATTTTCAAGAAGGCCAAGCAATCAGCACCTTCAATCATCTTCTTGGATGAATTTGAGAGCATCGCCCACGTTCGCAGTGGAGGCCAGTCCGGGGAAGGTAGCGATGTGATGAACCGGGTCGTCAACCAACTGCTGGCCAGCATGGACGGGGTCGATTCGATGGATGGTGTCATTGTCGTCGCCGCTACCAACCGACCTGAGATGATCGATCCCGCGCTGTTGAGAAGCGGTCGCTTCGAGCGGGTCCTGCACGTTCCTCCCCCCGATGCCGCGGCGCGGGCTAAGATTGCTGAGATCCACACCGCGCCGATGCCGCTGGGCAAATTCAAGATGGGCGACATTCTCAAGAAACTCGACGGCTATACCGGTGCCGATATCGAGGCCATCTGCCGCGAAGCCGCGCTCATCGCCATGCGTGAGAACAAGAGAACAGTCAGTAAGAAGAACTTCGAGGAAGCTTGCAAACGGGTGCGGGCAACCGTTACCCCGAATATGATGGAATACTACAATAAGATGGAATCCATGCTAGTCAGTGGCTTATCCAATATCAAGCGAGATGAGAGAGATTTCATTGGCATGGAAGCGGTGTGAGGCAAAGGTTGATGTCGACGGGATTCGGTCACGAATTACTCGGTCGTGAAATAGTCGACTCGCTCGGAGATACCCTTGGGCATCTCAAGGATATGCAAATCGACATCAATACCGGGCAGATCATCAATCTGTTGGTTGATTTAGAGGCCAATCTCGACCCGTCCAAACTTCCGTGGTCGATGGTCGATGGTCTGATGCGAGTGCCGGCTGACCTAGTCGAGCGGGTCGCAACAAAAATTCACTTGCGTCCATAAACGAAGGCCAACGAAGACCATTACGTATTGTTACAACACTTGGCTTTCGGGGGGACGCACAAGCCGTGCAGGGGGTGGCAACCTTCTAAACGGGAAGGATGTTCTCAACGTCTGAATCCTGCTCCAGTTGAGGTATTTCCATGGCCGCCGCGAATCGTAGAGTCCGTCGTACCGCCCTGCTGGTCGGATTCTACGGGGTATTGCTGATTCTCCTGTTGACGGTGGTCTCATCCTATGTCGAATTGGATAATAAATCGCAGTTGTCGGCATACGACAATAGTTGGAATGATATCTCGGCATTTCACGATGATGTTGCGGCTATGGATGGTGTGGTGACCAATAGTGTCGTCTCCACTCCCTTGCTCCTGGCCGAGATTGAAGACCCCTCTCACACCTTGTTCGTTATCTCCGGGGTTGAGCGCGACACCCTTTCCTTCCCCCATTTCGATGATGATGGTTTCATCTCCTTTTCCGATGCCGATGGCTATTCGGATGCTGAGGTCGAGGCGATAATCGCCTTCGTCAGGGCCAATGGAACGGTAATCGTGCTCGATGATTTCGGCTTTGCCAGCAGTCTCGGCTCATCCCTTGGCGTCAAGTATACCGGCTACCCACTTTATGACACGGTCTATGTTCATAGTCTGGATTATAATTACGTCTGGGCCTGCATTCAAGCCAATCCCTGCGGCATGGATAACGCAACTCTCGACCCTGAGTCATTCGGCACCCACCCGACCTGGGCGCTGGAGAATGCCAAGAGCACCCACCCCTGTGCCAAGTGGAGTGCACCGGTTTTCACCTATGCCGACGCCGGATTGTGCGCCCATCATTGGAATCCCGATACCAGTCGCATCGAGTATAACGGCACCTATCGCCTGCTGATGAACGGGCCGACCGCGCTCGAGATTGAGATTGGCAAGAGGTCGACCCTTGCCACCCCTAAGGTGCAGTCTAACAGCAGTCGTGAAGCGGCGATTGACGTCAATGGCGATGGTGAGATTTGGGCTGGCAATGAGCAGACTGAGGAGACTCCGGACCTCGCCAACCAGAATTTCCCGCTCTATGTTGAGGTCTGTGAGACGACCAAGTGTGAGGCCGGCAAGGAAGGCCGTATCATCTTCGTCGCCGATGGCAGTCTGCTATCCAACGCCCTGTACGATTATTCGGGTTTCAATCGCGGCGAATATGGCGACTCAAGCAAGGATATTCCAGTCAATGATAATCGCAAGTGGGCGCTGGACGTCTTGGCGATAGCAATATTGGACAATGATGCAATCACCGGTGAGGGGCAGGTTCTCTTCGATGAGAGCCGCCACCCCCAGAACGCGGTGATGGCTGAATCCTACAACATGGTCTACTTCCTATTGGTCTATTTCACCAGTGAGGCGATGGCGATGCTGATTCTGTTCCTGGTGCTGTTCGTCGCCTTTGAGGCGGTGTTGATCAAGAAACTCGACCCGGAACCTTGGCGCCACGTATTCAGTATCATCTACTACGGATTCGGTGATGCCCATCGCTATGGCTACTACGCTAAGCCGAACAAGATACGGCAGGTGTTTCTGTCAAAGATACGTAATGCCTCAGGCCTGACGCGCGGTGAGTTCGATGCCATGCCGGCACGTGAATTGCAATCACTCATCAAAGACCCGGTGTTGGAGAAATTCGTATTTGAGAAGCGGCAATATTCGCTTGAACAGATGGTCACGATCGTCAAGCGCATCAAGGCTTGGGGATCGGCTAAGAATCCGCTGGGAGGGGTGGCCTGATGTGGACCCGTAAAGCAGCCTTCACCTTCACCGGCGGCATCGCTCTGCTACTGATCGGGATGATGATCTCCAATCATCAATTGATGATTCTAGGTTTGTGTTTCATGGGTTTCATCGCCATCAACTCGTGGCTCTCCGGACATGGCGATGTCGAGGTCAAGCGAATGCTTTCGGCCGACAATCTGTACAAGGGCGACGACCTCTACGTCGAATTGGAGATTACCAACAAGGCGCTACGCCGCACCCAGCAACTGGAGATTTTCGATAACATCCCGCACGAGATGAAGTTGCGCAGCGGCCTGAACAGCATGCGTGTCAATCTCGGTCCGGGCGAGACCACACGCATCCGCTACGTCCTGCGCTGTCCTCTGCGCGGTCACTTCTCGCTCGGTCCGGTCAGTCTGCGCTTCCACAATTCGTTCAACCTGTTCTCCGATGAGATGTATGTCGACCACCATAGCGATATTATCATCTTCCCGCAGATCAAGGATGTCGAGGAGGCTTTCGTCCGCTCTCGCACCCCAAAGATGTACACCGGCGCCACGACCCTGCGCACTCCAGGTCCGGGTACCGAATTCTACAGCCTGCGCGAATATGTGCCCGGAGACCCTTTCAAGAACATCAATTGGAAGGCCTTTGCCCGCACCGGTGAGTTGATGGTTAACGAGAAGTGCCGTGATGCGGTCACCGATGTCTACATCATTCTCGACAGTCGCGACATCTCTCGCATCGGTACGGTGCTGAAGAATCCCCTTGAGATGGGCACCGTCGCCGCCGCAAGCATCGCCAGTTTCTTCCTCAAGCGGCGCGACAGCGTTTCGCTGACCATCTACGACAACAAATTATCGTATCTTCAGCCTGACACCGGTGACAAACAGTATTTCAAGATTCTCAGCAGTCTGGCCGGGGTCACTCCGAAGGGCGAAATGCCCTTGCAAGCGGTGACCAACTCAATCGGCCCGCGCTTCAGCCGCGGCAGTCCGGTCTTCATTATCACCAGCGCCGAAGGCGATGGTACGGTGCCGCACGCGGTGCGCGATTTAGTCGGGCGTGGTCACGAGGTCAACATCCTCTCTCCCAGCAGTATCGATTTCGAGCGTCTGGTGAGCCGTATTCCACGGATGTCCTACGAGGTGCTGAGCCTTGAGCGTGCCAACCGTATGAGCGGGCTGGCCGGATTTGGGGCGCAGGTCATCGATTGGATGCCGGATATGGAATTGAGTCAGGCGCTTCTGACTGCAAGAGGGTACTGAAGATGGCAGAAGATGTCGCGATTCAAGCCGAGGGTCAACGTACCCTGCACCTCAAAATGCTGCGCAAGCAGTGGCAGATAGTAACCCTGCAAGTCATCGCTACAGTATCCTTGGTGTGGATGTATCTTGAGGTATTCCAGACCTATGTCGTCGGTTCAATCGACCACACGATGTTGCTAAGCCTATTCGACCAATTCCTCGATATCAACAGCAATGGTGAACACCGGGTGCCATTGGGCGACTGGGTCACGGGAATCGGTAACGAAGGCCTCGGGCGAACCTACATGCCGCTTATCCTTGGAATGTTACTGGGTGGGGGAATGGCCTACCTCTCGTTCCAGAATGTGACCACCCAACGGCGCATCAAACTCGGCTTCATGATTACCCTGATGGTCATATTGGTCGGTCGTCTACTCTTGGGATGGGCTTGGGACATGTTGTACAATTGGGATTTCCGCGCCCCTTCCGATGCGCAGTGGGATACCTTGGTCGCACCGATTTCGTTTGTCATCAGCATTGGCATTCTCGCCTTTTACTTCCTCCCCATCATCATGGGGGCGAAAGGAATCTGGGGACTATCTCGCCGGGCGGTGGCCTGGGCGATCGGCTTCACTCTCATCTTCCTCGCCATCCACGCCATTCTCACTTTCCCCATCATCCAGTCACAACTGGGAGCTGTCGGCGGCCAACTGATTTCGCTTGAAACCCAGATTGGCGAGCCAACCGTCGGACTGTTCGGTTATGACATGATTTCAAGCGAGCAGTTCAGCCTCATCATGATTGCAATACTGTTGATGATATTCCAAGAATCGGCATTCGCCGTCATCCGCTATCTGGAATATGCCTACAAACTCCCCGAGTCGTGCAAAAAGGACCCCGAATATGTCCGCCAGATGGATAATATACTCACCGGGCACCTTTGGCACACCGGGATAATCCTCGGTGCCACCGGGTTGGCTACGATGGTGGCGCTCGGCTTCCACCGCATGCTACTCGATATGGTCGAGGGGATTACCGGGAGTCAGTGGGCGGCTCAGGTGAGCGAGTCGATCGAATTGCAACTAACCTATGGCTTGGTCATCTCGGCGCTGTTATTCATCTCCTTCATGGCGGCTCTGCGCTTTATCGTGCCATGGCAGAGGGTTGCCGTGTTAATTGAATCGATCAAGGCTGGGCGTGGAGAAAAGGCCACCACTCCGGAGGTCAAGACCTACGAAGAGCCACTGCTTCAGTAGTAGTCATCACACCAGGAGGGCTGTAGTCCGGATGAGATATCAGCTTGTACGATTGATTCCCAGTCATAACGCCACAACCCATCATCGACCTCATCCATCATCATGCCATCGGGAACCCGGGCCAATACCATACACGAGGTATTCCAGCCGCTCGCTTCAAGGGTCATCGCTCGCCACATCGTTTTCTCGGTCATCAAGGAGGGAAAACAGGTTTCTGAGGAATTGGTATCATTGGTGAAACGAGTGCAGAATAGAGTCTCGTTGGCCGGCACATCTCCAGCGCCGGTCACAGGGTAGGCCCAGACAATTATTGGATTTGAATCGTCTATGACTCTAACCGCGCTGGTCCAACCATCATTACCGTAAATGTCGAAACTACCATTGTGATGTAAACGCAGTGCTACGGTGAACAGGTGGTCGACCCACATGGTCGGCTCCGGCTCGGGTTCAGCCGGCTCAGCAACATTGCCCAGACATCCCGCAAACAGTGGAACCAACAGAATCAACAGAATCAACGTCAACCCGAATGGTTTCGACATGGCTGACGGGAATTGGCCGTCCTTGATGAGACTATTCCAAGGGTGGCCTATTTATCCGCCGACAGCAAGGTATGGGCGATGGCGGAGAAAGGGGTGGATTCCGACATCAGCAAAGCGCATACCCTACCATCTCGTTTCTACCACCACCGCGAAACCCATGACCGAGTGCTGAAAGCGTTCTCTGGTTCGTGGCTATTCGCCGCCCACCAGCACGAGATGGTGGAAAACAATATTCTCCCCCTGCCACAGATGACTGAACTGGGTGAGGCGATGGTCCTGACCAAGAGCGGTGCTGACGAGGGTATTCGCTGCCTGTCCAATGTCTGCACCCACCGGGGGATGTTGGT
>DARQ01000042.1:13766-17771 GCA_002503395.1 Euryarchaeota archaeon UBA60
CGCTTAGGATGGCTTGAGATTGATAAATTACGTTATGATTCGAGTCGCGACAGAGATTATACGATTGCCGCAAATTGGGCTCTGTATGTCGACAATTACCTTGAGGGTTTTCACATCCCTCATGTTCACCCCGACCTCAATGAATCTCTGGATTATGATTCGTATCGTACCGAGACCTTTCCCGGGGGGGTGGTTCAGATCGGCATTGCCAGACCGGGCGAGGCTTGCTTCAATCTACCCGAATCATCGCCCGACCACGGACAGAGAATAGGTGCATACTACTACTGGCTTTTTCCCAATACGATGCTGAATTTCTATCCTTGGGGATTATCTGTGAATATCGTCATCCCCTCAGAAGTCGAAGTGACCCGAATCCTCTACCGCGGTTATGTCGGTAGCCTCGAAGACTTCGGCGATGGTGCAGGCGGTGGCCTCGATAAGGTCGAGGCCGAGGACCAGGCTATTGTCGAAGCGGTGCAGAAGGGGATTAAGTCGAGCGCTTACCGGCGGGGGCGATACTCACCGAGCCGCGAGACCGGGGTACATCATTTCCATCGGATGTTAGTCGAATTTGACCACAGTTAAGGCCACCTAAGGCCGAGCCTACAAGCGAATTCTAGTGGCCTTCGGTGAATTTTGACTGGATGATTCTGCCGATGGCTTCTGTTGTGAATAGAACAAGAAGGGGCAGGCCACAGATACTCGCCGTCCATTTTCCCGCGACATGCCAGTCACTGCTCTGCCAGATCCACATACCGAGCCAAATCGCCCCGACCAGCGCCGACAGAAATGTGACTTTCTCCAGCCAACTGGGATAGGTGTGACCGATCACCTCTTCTCGCCCTGCCAAGGTGGTGGCCTCAGAACTACTGGCCGCAGGTGGGGTGGCGATGGCAGGGGTACTGCCCTCAGGTGGCTGCTCAGACATTTTCTCACCTCAGATTTCGAGGTCGGCTAAATCGGATTCCAATTCGGCAAGAGCGCTCGCTGATGCCGAGGTTTCCAGCCCCGCATCATCAGCGGTGGTAGAGTCACTTCCAGCACTCTCCCCACCTCCACGGGTTCCGCCACGGCGCTCCCACTCGACATCGAGACGGGCGAGTTCCTGTTCCAGTACCGCCCTCTCATCGTGTTCAGAAGCGGTGGGCAGCATATCGGCGGTAACCATCGGTGCTTCTGCGACCATCGGCGTATCGGGGCGAGGATCATCTTCGGGCTCGGGTATCTCCTCCCAGATCGGCGAATCGCTTACCCTCTCGACGTGGGCTACGGCGACGAGCTCTTCCTGGCTCAGGCCCGAGTCATCTGTCTCATCGGCGGTTGTGGTGCTTCCATAACTCTCTATTCCGGGAAGGGCACCGATTTCTCGATTCATATCTTCAAGAGCATCCAAAGGTACTGCGACCGGAACCGCGCCGTCGAGCATCTCGTGCGGTAGCAGTCCACTGCGTTGGAAGTCCCATAACGGGCCTTTTGGGGTGCCGCTGGAAAGTCCGGTGCCGTCAATCTGGTCAATCAGTTCCTCCAGCACTTTTGTGGTCTGCTCAAGCCGTACTGCCATTCCCGCATCGCGTTGGTCTGCTTCCATGTAGATGTCGTCGAGCGCTCGCCTGATCATGCCGCGGGCACCGAGGGAGATCTGTGGCAGACATTCGGGTTGATTGGTGGCTTGACGAAGGGTTGCTAGTTCTTCGCTGGGCACGCCAAGGGTCTCAAGATTGTCTAGTACCTGGCGTAGGCGGCGCAACATCGTGATACTCATCTCAAAATCCTCGAGCAGGCGTTCAAGGTCGAGTACGACATGGCTGACGGTCTCACCAAGTCGGTGTTCCAAGCGCTGTTGCACCGACCAGCGAGTCAACCCACGTACCGTTCCGGCGGTCTCAGGGGATTGCCGTTCGAGTAATTCCATGACCTCGTTTGAGAGTAGATAGCGTGGGGTTTTGGCGACGTGTTCGACGGTGTGTTGAATCACCGCCAGGCCTCGCTCGACCGCCCGGTCGAGCAGGGTGACCGAATAGCCGAGGTTGCGAGCGTGCTCAAGGCGTTCCAACACTGGGCCCAAGGCCTTGAACGAGGCCTCTTCGCCCAACAATGCTTGGGCTAATGGCTCCTGATTCATGCGCGCCCTGATCATCTCCGCCTCATCGATATCGTCGAGTGCCTCTTCATGCGCTTCGCGTAATTCTTCACATTGCTCGATCAACGAACGCAATTCTGCCTCGGCTTGGCCGCGGCGGGCGCCCATGTCGCCTAATTCTCGTAGAATCGTCCGCCGCTCTTCCATCAACTCGCGAAGTTCGTTCTGTGCCTGACCACTGCGGACTTCGGCCTGATGCGAGCGGGTCTCGTGGTCGAGCATCAACTTGCGGCTGCTGTGCGCCTCGCCTTCCAAGGCGGTAATCTCCTCTCGGCGCTCGGCAAGTCGGATTTCGCTTTCATGGGTTTCAGCCTGAACTTGTCGGTGGCGGTCTCGCAGTGCCCCCACCTGCTCACTCAACAGGCGCTGGCGTCGCTCATCGGCCTCGAGTTGGTCGCGAATCGTCGTCAGGCGCTCAGCCCCCGCAGCCAATTCGGAATTGAGTGATACTTCCTTCTCAATCATTTCCTCCAACTTGATGCGTAGGTTTTCACTCGAATCTGCATCACCAATCGCCTTGGCCAGTTCGGCGGCTCGCTCACTGAGTTGGTGTTCGAGGAAGGTTACCCGTTTCGACAACTTGCTAGAGCGCTCATTGGCCTCGGTATGTTCCATCTCCTCCTCCCGAATCTTTGCTTGCAGACCATCGACATCGGCATGCAATCCTTCGATTGAGCCGCGCAGTTCGGCAATTCTGTCATTGGCCAGGCGCAACTCATCCTGACTGGATTCAGCGATTTTTGCACTGGCCGAGGATTTGCGTTCAAGGCGCGAAATACTTTTACTCGCGACATTGAGGTCTTTCTCGGCCTTAGCCAGAGCGTTGGTGAGGGTATTGTCGACTGGCCGCAGTATACTGGACGCGGTGGTTATTGGAATCAGGCTTGAAGAGCCGACTTCGGCGCTCTCATCGAGCGACCACTTTGCTCGACTGCTGGTGAGCGCTTCAATCGCCGCCTCAAAGCCGAATAATCTGTCGAGTCGATGGGCCAGTACCGCCCTGCGGTTCTCAGACTTGGTGCGACAGGTCGTCATCTCGTCGCAGAATTTACCCAATGACCACCCCGACATCGAGCCGGCCAGTGCGGCGAGAACCCCGGCGCGTTCAAGGCGGTGTAGGTCGAGTGACATGCCCGGCCCCGCGAATTCGTAAATCGCGTTGGCCAAATCCGCTCCTTCGACGGCGCGCATTCCGACCGGCACTCCATCCTTGATGACCAACTCGATTTCCACCGCACCCTTTGAAGCACGCAGGAACCCGCTGGTGCGGGCATCTTTGGCGGCGGCGAGCAGGGAGATGCATTTGTCGACTCCTCCTTTCGATTGCCGTAGAATGAATCCTTCTGGAAGCGGTGCATCAGCGCTGACTTCAATGCTCTGACGGCCGGCTTCAATCAGCGCTACCGCGTTGGCTACTATCGACTGATGGTCAGCACTGTGCTTGACCCACAGACCCAGAGTCGCGGTCCCGGCGCTGACCAGTAATAGTACCCCCTCATCAAGCCACATACTGGTGCGCAGCAGTGCGCCGAGGCCGAGGTCCGCGCGCATCGTATCGAAATGGTTGAGTTGTTCCTGCGCCATTGTCGCAAGATCCTTGGCTGAACAAGGTAGCTCACCGCTCGATTCAATGACCATTCCATCCTCGAATGCCAGCGCACCGATAACCGAGGCTCGGTGCGCCAAGTCAATCGCCAATGCCGCGACGTCGGCTGGATCAAGGGTGTAGATATCGGCGCTACCCGGCATCAGGGCGCCGAGTTTGGTGGTATCGGGGAAGGCCTCGGGCAACTTGGCGATGAGGTTGGCCAAATCATTTCTTCTCCACGACGAGGCGGTTGAACGGACTTTGGCGGAATTGTCGA
>DARQ01000042.1:17944-27997 GCA_002503395.1 Euryarchaeota archaeon UBA60
GAGATCACCCCGTAATCAAATGGCATCTGCATAGCACCTACCGAGAGGTCTGCAGTTTCTTCGACGGGCTCACCTTGGGGTAGTTCAAACATAATATCACCTATACAAGTTCAGCGAACGCCGGCCTTGCTTTGTTCACTTCGTGGCGCAGTCGTCCGAGGTTTGGGGTCGTATCACCGGACAGTAGGAGCGTGTGGCCGGCCGCCAGGTTGGCGATGACCATCACTCCATTATCGGATTCAAACCACAATTGGTCGACATTACCGAGGTTGTGTTCTGCTGCGATGGCCTCAGCCATGTGTAGACAGGTAGCGGCATTATCGGTATCTTGGCCGAAGTCAGCGATATTGGCAAATCCGACTACATGGAAACCTTGGGCATCGAGTAGAGTTGCCCCTTGAACTCCCTTGATTCGACAGAATCCCGCCACCAGCCGTTGTAGCATATGCACCCCCGGTTTCATACGATGTTTCGGGGCCCTTCAAGAAGTTTCGGGAATTCACGGCCTTATAGGCCGTTTTGACGACGCAAATTGAATCTCCAACTGCATTATTACAACACACCCGACAAAATGTCCATTTCCAGCCGATTCAGCGGCGTGAAAAATCCGCTCACGAGCGGGCAATATGCACCTGCCGCCATGCGCATAATCCCAAGTTTCTGCGGTTCTATCAGCGGCAGAGGTAGGTACCTTTCGACTCAATTGGAAAAAGACCTTTTCCAATTGGATGATTACCACGATTGAAAACCCCTCGTTTCACCACCGAACAGGTCAAGGTCACGACTCCGGTCGCAGGCACATGGCAGGTGGCTTGGAAATCCCAGGTTGTGACAGTTGCGATAAGCCGGCGATTCTACATCAGGATTATTCAGGCCGGACTTTCTGCGGCACCCATCTGGTCGAATCGGTGCGCAAGCGCGTATCCCGTACATTACGCCAGCAACTCATCTTACCGAAAAGTTCCCTGAGGGATGGAAAAGATGACCGGACGACGATTCTGGTCGCCATCAGTGGCGGCAAGGATTCTGCGGTTCTACTTGAGCGAATTCACGCCATCCTCGGCCCGCGCCCAGATGTTCGCATCATCGCCGGGTGCGTCGATGAGGGAATTGCCGATTATCGCTCACCGTCGATGGAAAGCGCCCGAAAACTCACCGACAGCCTGGGTATCGAGTTCATCACCATCTCATATCCTGAACTTGGGTTTGAGAAAATGGATGAAGTGGTGGAATTACTGCCGACGATTCGCCAACAGCACGGCGAAGCGAAGGGAATGGCACCTTGTTCATTCTGCGGCGTCTTTCGCCGCTCGGGTCTGAACCACCTCGCCAAGGTGAGCGGCGCCGATATCATGGCGCTCGGTCATAATCTCGATGACATGGCGCAGAGCGTGTTGATGAATATGCAGAAGGGTGACCTTGACCGAACTCTACGGCTAGCCCCGCACACCTCTCGCCCACTGGCTGGAATCGCCCCGCGAATCGTGCCACTGCAATGGGTTCCTGAGCGAGAGGTGCACGCTTATGCGATGCACCTTGGACTACCGTTCTTTCACGAAGAATGCCCGCACGCCCCCGGAGCGCTACGCCAGCGTCATCGAGAATTCATCGCCGCTCTCGAAGCCGATGTACCCGGCAGTCGGCACGGGTTGGTGCACACCGCCGAGAGGCTCAAGGAATTACATGCCACGGCATATCCCGGGGCGTTTGAAGATCATTCGGCGAATTCGTGCCAGCGTTGTGGCTCTATGACCAGTGGGCAGGTCTGCAAGGCCTGCGAGATGATGGATTGGGTTGGCCAGGCAGGTGCCACCTGAACACTGCGCGGTGTGCGTACCGGGACCTTGGCCAGTTGAAGTCTGCGGCGAGGGCGGTTGTGGTTCAGAGGAGATTATCGACTATCGAGTCCATATCCTGCTCCCGCCCACAGTAGTGGCAACGCAGTTGAAGGGGCTCGCGTCCATGCACGATCAGACGGTGCGGAAGCGGCTCACGTGGGCCGTGCGAAGCACAATTGGTAAAGGTGCAGGCGGCGACATTGACAACGGCTTCCCCGAGGTTGACCTGTAACTTCTCGGCTACCGAGTAGGCGCGGATAATCGACACCGATGCCTCGGGTGCGACCAGCGCTAATTTATCCAAATCGGATTGGCTGATTTCACGGTCTTCGATTTTGACGATATCCTTGAGCCCCATTTTGGCGCTGGGAACATTCATCGCCAGTGTGACCGGGGTGGCGCGTCCACCATCGACGCCCAACATCTTCAGCACGGTGATGGCACAACCGGCGGGAATATGGTCGATGACGGTGCCGTTATTGATGGCCGTGACGCGTCGCATCGACATTTCTCTCGACATCAGGATTCACCTCCATTGCCGGTGTCGATGGTTTGGGGAACGGTAATGCCCAACAGGCGACAGATGAGCGCCATTCGTGTTACTACGCCGTTGAAAGCCTGCTCGAAATAGCGGGCGTGCACAGTAGCATCAACATCCGGTGCAATTTCGTCGACCCGGGGTAGTGGGTGCATCACAATCATGCTCCCCTTGGCCGGGGCGAGGTCGGCGGCAGCTAATTTGAAGACGCCGGCGACGCGCTGGTATTCGTCCTCATCGGGAAAGCGTTCCTTCTGGATTCTCGTCATGTAGATGACGTCGGCAGAAGGGATTGCCGCGGCCAGATCTTCGGTTTGGGTGATGGTCGCGCCGAGCACCTGCAGGTCGTCAATGATTTCACTCGGCATACGCAGGCTGTCAGGGCTGACCAAGGTCAGTGAACAACCGAATCGCACCAGAGCATGCGATAGGGAGTGGACTGTGCGGCCGAAGCGTAGGTCGCCGACCAGGGCGACATTCAATCCCTCGATGGTGCCGTGGGCCTGACGGATGGTGAACAGATCCAGCAAGGTCTGGGTAGGATGATGGCCGGCGCCATCACCACCGTTAAGAATCGGTACCTCGGCCGAATCAGAAGCATATTGCGCCGCTCCTTGGCGAGGATGGCGCATGGCTATTATGTCGACATAGCCATCGACCATTCGAATTGTGTCGTACAGGGTTTCGCCCTTCACCACCGACGAGGAGGAAACATCGCCAAGGTTGATGACATCGCCGCCAAGTCGCTTCATCGCGGTCTCAAATGACATACGGGTACGGGTCGATGGTTCGAAGAACAGATTTCCGAGCAATTTCCCCTGTAGAAGTGGCAGATATGCCTGTCCTCTGGCGACCGGAAGAAGTATCTCAGCATCGTCAAGAATAGCCAGAATATCTTCGTTGCTGAGGTCGTCCATCGTGATGAGACTAGCCAATATGACCCCCCTTCCACATTTGACGGCCGCGACCCGACCATAACCATTGCCTCGGGGCCGGGACAACGTTCGATGCCCCAACTTCACCCCACAGGGGTGGCTTGAAAAGTGAAGGGCGCTCGCAGTGGTTCGATGATGATTAGCCGGACGCCTCTTCGAGTGTCGTTCTGTGGTGGTGGCAGTGACTTGGCCGCGTATTATGAAAACAGCCACGAGGGTGGTTGTGTGACCTCGCTATCACTAGCTCGTTACATCCACGTCACCGTCAACCGTCGCTTCGATGATGATATTCGCCTGTCGTATTCGAAAACCGAGATTGTGCAGGACTTTGAGGACCTGCAGCACGAGTTGGTCAGGGAGGCCATGCGGATGGTCGGAATTACGGGAGGGGTTGAGATTACCACCATCGCAGATATCCCTTCTCGTGGCACCGGGCTGGGCTCCTCGAGTGCAGTTACCGTTGGTTTGCTGTCGGCTCTGTACGAATATGTCGGCAAGTCGGTCTCGGCCATGACATTGGCCGAGCAGGCGTGTCAGATTGAGATTGAGATTCTCGGCCAGCCGATCGGTCGCCAAGACCAGTATGGCTGTGCCGTAGGTGGTGTCAATCACATTCGCTTCCTTCCCGATGGCACTACAGTAGTCGAGCCGCTCAATCTCAGCGACGAGATAATCCAGCGAATGAGCGATGAGTTCACCTTGCTGTATACCGGCAAGACTCGCTCAGCCGCCGACCTGTTGGCGAAACAGAGTGCTGATACCCCCGACAATACCACCCAACTTCAGCGAATGTGCGAGCAGGCTCGGGAAGTGCGAGATGCGCTTTTGGTCGGCGACCTTGAACAAATCGGCAACTTACTCCATGAAGGATGGGAGTTGAAGCGACAGTTGGCCAGTGGAATATCAATACCTGAAATCGATGAACTATACGAGACCGTGCGCTCTTGCGGAGCGACAGGGGGAAAATTGCTCGGCGCCGGTGGAGGTGGCTTCATTCTCTTCCACGGTGGTTCGGAGGTGCGGCAAAAGGTCGCACAAGCCCTTCCAGAACACCGTATGCTACCCTTGGAGGTGGCGAGAAAACCGGTTGAAATCATATTTTCTGAGTAGGAAAAACAAGGAATTGAGATAATGCGTTGCCGAGCAATTTTACTGATTCTCATATTGCTGTCCGGCATTCCTGTCGGCGGCTTGGCCAGTTTGCCCACAAGCGATTCTTCATCAGGGGAATGGTCGGTCACAAACTGGTCAGCACAATCTCTGGTTTCGGCTCGGGATGGTGATAACGGAACCAATGGCTCGGGGAACGGCTCAGGTGAGGAAGGCTCCAATGGCACCAATATCTCGACCGCGACCACCTCGGCGGTATTGGCGCTGTCCGGCAACTTCTCCGCTACCACCACAGTCAATGGCACATGGTCAGCCAATCTCGCTTCCGACCTTTCTGTGGGTAGTGATTTTCTGAATGATTCCAATCTCCGCCTCGATCAGCAGATTGACCTACATCTGGGCGATAATGACAGCAATCTTAGTCTGTCCGAATGGCAGGCTTTCACAACCCTGTTTTCGGCAGAGAACCGCACCACCTTGGATGGGATGGTATGGTTGGACGACAATTCCTTTTCCAGTTCCGCTGGAATCACTTTCAGCGACGTCAACCTGTCTGCTGACCTTCCGCAAGCGGTCGGGCTGAATTCGACTTGGCAATGGAATGAGAGTGGTGCAGTCAGCGTAAATCGTGGATTCTTACCCTCGGCTCTGCTGGCGGTGAATCAGGCAGACGGAGCCTTGCGGGCAACTCCCTTGACGGTCACTACCCAATCCCCGGTCGAATACCGATGGTCGCCCGCCCAGGTCGAGGTCAGCGGTAGCCCGACCAATTTCACGGTATTTCAAGACGTGACCGAGAGTGGCACCTTCACCGTCACCATCGCGCCCAATACCGCTCCGGTGGTCGCCATCGGCCATCCGAATATCGAGGCGGTGGCGATTCGCTGGGACACTCCCGTCGTTTTCACCGGCACGGTGCAGGATGCAGGACTGCCAACAACCGAGTGCTCCTGGAATTTCACCACCCCTTCAGGCTCATATCTGGCCAGCGGGGTCGAGGTAATCGTTGAGCCGAGTACGGTCGAGGTTTGGCAGCCGGGAGAGTATATGCTGGCAGAATTCACCTGCACTGATTTCCATACTCAGTCTACTAAGACCAACCATACTTGGGGTCTGGATGCCGCGGCACCGGTGATGACCTGGGTGAATGCCACCGTGGGTTGTGGTAGTGATGACCTTGAAATGGCGCTGGAGAATATTCTCAACTGTGATGCCATCTCCATCCCCTCAAGTGAGAGGATTGCCTTCTACGCGACAGTAGGTGATGATTTCACCTCAAATCCGGATATTGTATGGACTTCAAACAAGACCATCGATTGGTGGCAAGCAGGCTCAACCCTGTCGACGGTATTCTACCAAGGATCGCAGATCAACGGCTATGACGACCCTCTGCCCGACCGCCACTTCGCCAAGCAGAACAGCACCTTCATTCTCAACCTGTCCGTGACCGATGATGCCGGCCACACCGTCCTGCGCTCATGGGCGGTGCGTCTTTTCGACAATACTCCCCCGACCACCAAGATCAACCTGTGGGTGAATGACATCTTGGTCACCGGTTCCAGCCCGGCGCGCATTGGCCAGACCATCCGTGTCGATTTGAACGAATCCTTCGATGATATTGATGCCGTCACCGATGTGCGTTGGTGGGCGATGGTCGACGATGAACCGATTGATGAGTTGCAGGACGTCGGCTGGGAGGCGATTCGCGATTTCGAAATCGGCCCGCTCGAGGTCGGTTTCCACCAACTCAACATCTCGGCCGAGGATACCTCAGGCAACCGTGCCGAGAATCATTCCTACGACATTCAGGTCTATCCGTTATCGGTTCTCGATCTCTCCATCGTCAATGTGACTGTCGTCGATGTCGATGAATGGGTGGTGGCGCCGGGTGAGGTTGCGGTAATCGTCTGGGTGAACAATCAGGGCGCATTGGTTGCCGGCTTCCGCGTATGTGTAGCCCAGCAATGCAGCAATCAGACCGCACTGGCGGCCAATCCCGATGGTGCTGGATTCAGTTCTCACTACGTCAAGTTCGATATGAGCAATGGTGATGACCTGATAGTACGCATCGAGTGGGAGGATGAGGACGGCACCTTCCACAGCAAGACCTTCGATACCAAGGTACGGGTCGACCAGCCCTACAGCACGGTCGAGTGGTTCGGCATCATCGTCGCCACACTCGGCATCGTCGGGCTGCTCTACTGGCTGAAAACCAGGATGACAAATTAGCGTCGCCGGTTTTCACTGACATGGACTGCCATGGCGAGGCCGAAAGTTGAAGCGTGATGCAGTCTCCTTCTGTAGTTCGGGGACTTGACTTGGTTTCGCGCGCGCGAGGAGATGAGCAGGGATGGGGGATATTGCAACCATCCCTAGCCGCGGTAGCGTCGGCTCGCGGTTGGTCACCGACCCCCATTCAACAGGTCTCTATGAGCGACCTATGCGCTGGGCATGACCGCCTTCTGGTCGCCCCTACCGGCAGTGGCAAAACCCTGGCCGCGGTCCTGCCGCTGTTCAATCGCTGTCTGGTCGAGGACTGGCCGCCATTGGCGATTCTCTACATCACCCCTCTGCGGGCGCTGAATCGAGACGTTGACCGTCGTTTGGTCGAGGTCGGTAAAGAGGTCGGGCTGGCGGTTAGTGTCCGGCATGGCGATACCACCCAGAGTGAGAGAAATCGGCAGGTGCGCAAGCCACCGCACCTGCTGGTGACCACCCCCGAGACCTTCCAACTGATGTTCACCGGGCATCGCCTGCGGGCGATGTTGGCCAATGTGCGGGCGGTCGTGGTCGATGAGGTGCACGAGGTCATCGCTGGAGAGCGCGGCTGGCAGTTATCGGTCGGCCTTACTCGCCTTGAGCGGCTGGCCGGCCGGACGGTGCAGAGGGTCGGTCTGTCGGCTACGGTCGGCAACCCCGACCAGGTCGCAGAGTGGCTATCCCCGACCACATCGGCAATCGTTGTGACCGGTCAGCGTGGCACCGAACTCTCGGTCGGCTGTGAGCCCCCGACACCTGAGGATGAATCCTATGCACTCGAACTCGGATTATCGACGAGAGCCTATGCCTGTCTGCGCCGTCTGGCCGATATTCTCGGCGAGAAATATCCTTGTCTGGTCTTCGTCAACAGTCGTAACGCCGCTGAAACGGTAGCACAGCGCTTGTCGGGAATATCTCCAGAACTGAAAATCGGCGTCCATCACGGTAGTTTGGCGACCGATACCCGCAAACAGATGGAGGATGACCTGCGGCGCGGTGAATTGCACGGGCTGGTCTGCACCAGCTCTCTCGAACTGGGAATCGATGTCGGGAGTGTTCGTCACATCGTGCAACTACGTTCACCCCGCTCGGTTGACCGGATGTTACAGCGGGTCGGCCGTGCCGACCACAGACTAGGTGGAATCGGCGCTGGTGACCTTTTGTCGTGGGAAGTCGACGATATCTCAGAATCAGCGGTCATCGCCCGTCGCGCCTTGGCAGGACTGATCGAGCCAATAGAATGGCGTGACCGCCCGCTCGCGGTCGCCGCCAACCAACTCATCATGATGGTGCATAGCCATAAATTAGTGACCATAAATGCGGCCAGTGAAATCCTCGCCGCCTCACCTCAATTTGTCGGTTGGCGGCGCGAGGATACCATCGAGTTGGCCAACATCTTGGCCGACGGTTGGTTATTGCGAGTGGTCGATGACCCGCACAAGACACCGTGGTGGGAATGGGGTAAGGCGGCTTGGGATATGGCTCATGCCGAAGCGGCCAAACAGGGAATTACACTGCCTGAGGAAATGCCGCGCAGGAACCCCGAGAGCGGCGAGATTGACGCGATTCACACCCGACTGAAGGTTCCTATCCCACCCGGACTTGAGAGTGGTTGGCTAGCCCCAGCCGGACGCACCCGTGAATGGGTGCAGAATCACCTGTCGATGATTCCCAATCGGTCGATGTACCGGGTACGCGATTCGGTCACCAGACGTAGCCTCGGCAATGTCGACGAGGCCTTCGTGCTCTCACTCAATGATTCGGGTGAGGATGAAGACGGCTCCAAACGCCGATTCGTGATGGCGGGCAGGACCTGGACGATAATCGATGCAGACCCGGAAAAGGAAGAATTGCTGGTCGCCCCGGTAAGCGACCACGCCCAGGCCCCGGTCTGGTCGGGAGAACTGCCGCCGACCCCACCTGAAGTCGCCCGAGAAATCGGCTACCTGCGCGGTCTGGTTGCTGAAGATGGCGGTTGGTCACCTCCGGATTTTTTTGACGTCACATTGCGAGGCCAACTCGATATCGCTGGACTGGTCGCCGATACCAGCCTGGAACTGGAAGATTACCCGCTAGATTCCGAAGCCCTCGGGCAGATTTTCGAGGCCGTCAACACCCATCTTGAGGCCAGCGGAACGGTGCCGACCGACCGGATAATCACCATCGAGCGCCGCCACGAGGCGGTGGTCATCAATTCCTGTCAGGGCAGTCGCATCAATGAGGCCTTGGCACACCTCATTCAGGCGATGGCCAGCACCAGGACCGGAACCCTGGGGAGGATTGTCGTCGAGCCGACGCGAATTGGCCTACAGGCGGCTATCACCCCCGAGGAAGTGGTCGAATGGCTGATGACAACTCCCCCCGATGCACTTGAGGGATTGCTCAGTGTTACCATGCCCAACAGCCGACAGGTGAGATGGCGATTCGCTCAGGTGGCCAAGGTGTTGGGAGTCCTTCGCAGTGGGGTTGACCCACGCAGAATCAACCTGCACTCTCTGGTCAGACGCTACCGAGGGACGATGGTGATGCAGGAGGTGCTGAGTAAATTATTCCATGAGCGGATGGATGTTGCGGGTGCTGCCGATGTACTTTCAGCCATCCAGAATGGCCTGTTCAAGTTGGAGATTACCCCACCCGGTGTACTCGGGTTGTCGAGCAAGGCCGGAAAGGACCTGCTACTGCCGAACTGGTCGAATAAACAGGTGCGCGAACGGCTGGAAGGGCGATTGATGAACGAGCGAGCGGTGCTGTGTTGTCTTGCCTGCCAGGGTACCCAGACCTTCCGGCTGGCCAAATACGACATCAAGAAACAGGTCTGCCCATGCGGCGGCAGGATGCTTGCCTGCGCCCCGGAGCGCCTGCGCTCCGACCTCGAGAAACTGGTGATATCAACCGAGCAGAAGGAGCGTGACCGGGCGATGCGGAATGCCGAGGCGGTGCGGCGACGAGGACTGGAGGCGATTATCTGCCTGATGGGTCGGGGAATCGGTGAGACCACCACCACCCGAATCCTGCGTCAGGTGCAACCCAACCAGCGTGATGCACTTCTTGAGGCGATTCACAATGCCGAAATCACCTATGCCAGAACCAGGCGTTTCTGGGGTTAATAGGAAGCACCGAAGCGACACTCTACCCTGCCCCTTTCGGGGGCGAATACATTCGTATCGTTCGAAGCGCAGGGAATCTTCGGCGCTTCCGCAAATCGGTTGAGGCCAGTCTTGAATTCGGAACATTACTGTCAAGATGAACGTTTCTGATGGCAATTCGCTCAGGCCGGCCAAGTCAGGGCCGATGAATCGGTTGTAGGGGGCTTACAGCTAAGGCCCTCGCACAACCACCCCACCCATTCATCCTCACCGCGCTGCTTGTCTCC
>DARQ01000042.1:28165-29253 GCA_002503395.1 Euryarchaeota archaeon UBA60
CAGGTCATCGCCGAGAGCGACAATAGCTTTCTCTCCCGCCTGTCTCCACTCATCGGCTCGGCTGTGGTCAGGCCATAGCAATAACAGGGTTCGCAGCAGTTCAACCACCACCGCAGTAGCCCCGGGAATGGCGGAATCAGAGACCGACCTCTGTCGCACGGGAAGTTTGGTATGCTCAGAGCTGGTCATCCAGAAACCACCATCGGGGTCGGTGAAGATTTCCAGTAATCGACCGGTTATCTCAAGACTTTTGTGCTGACATTGCTCATCATCCCAGCGTATTCCCCAGCGCAGTAGCCCCAGTGCCGACCAGGCGTAGTCATCGAGGAAACCCGGCCCTCCCAGAGTATCCCCCCGGCGGGTGCGAATGACCTCTTCCCGGGCGAGAAACTCCTTGCAGATGTGTCGGCCGATTCTCTTCGCCTCATCTTCGGGCAGTTCGGCGCAGGCGACCAGGAGCATGCCGTTCCATGCGGTCAGGACTTTGTCATCGGTGCCCGGGCGAGGGCGCTTTGAGCGCTTGTTCAACAGGTGGTGTCGTAGGTCTTCATCATCCTCCAACCCGTCGACCTCATGCAGCGACAGCACGCTTCTTCCACTAACCTCGAAGTTTCCCTGCTCGGTGATGCCGAACCGTTCGCAGGCGAGCATATCCTCGGCCTGTTCCGGCCTCCAAAGGTAGAATTCCCCTTCCTCGGACTTACCATCCTCGCCCAGCGAGTCAGCGTCGAGAGTCGACCACACACCACCATCGGGGTCGAGCATCTCATTGGCCAGCCATTCCAATGTCAGTCTTATCACCCGGTCATTGTGGCTACCGACGCCGCGCCGGCGCGCCTTCTCGTGCAGTGCCAGCATCAGGGCGTTGTCATACAGCATCTTCTCGAAGTGGGGAACCGCCCATCCAGCATCGACGCAATACCGGTGCCAGCCACCGGCCAGATGGTCGAACAGACCGCGGCTTGCCATCAGGTCCAACGAAAGTGCAACATGGTCATATTCACCAGCCCTCAGCAGGGCCTCCATCTCCATCGGGTGTGGGAATTTCGGTGCCCCTCCCATGCCACCGTTGACGTGGTCGTAGTTGT
>DARQ01000042.1:29365-31789 GCA_002503395.1 Euryarchaeota archaeon UBA60
ATCTGCTCGGTTATCATCTGCGACGAATCGAGAATCTCCTGACGTTGATTCTGCCAGGCCGAGGCGACACCCTCGAGCAGTTGCCGCCATGATATGCGACCATAGCGAGATTGCGGCGGATAGTAGGTGCCGGCGTAGAATGGTTTGAGCGTATTCGGCTCGACGAAGACATTCAGTGGCCAACCCCCGGCACCGGTGGTTATCTGGCACGCGGTCATGTACAGCGCATCGACATCCGGGAGCTCCTCGCGGTCGACCTTGATGCACACGAATGACTGATTCATCATCGCCGCAATTTCCTCATCATCGAAAGACTCGTGCTCCATCACGTGACACCAGTGACAGGCTGCATAGCCAATTGAGACCAGTAGCGGGCGGTCGAGTTTCTTCGCCAGTTCTATTGCCTGCTCATCCCAAGGTTGCCAGGCCACCGGATTGGTGGCGTGCTGCAGCAGATATGGTGAGGTGCAGTCGCCGAGGCGGTTGGAAATCTCCTCTGCCATGGGGGGGGAAGTCTCCTTTGTAATCATAAGTTTGAGCCACGGGGGTCTTGCGGTCCTTCGACCCGCTCGATTCCCACCCCATGTTGCTCGAGATATCCACAACCATTTGGCCCACCGAAACCCCCTGCGACCACGACCACTCTGACAATCCCGGAATGGTGCATCAACTTGGCGCACATCAGGCACGGCTCCCCGGTGACTATCAGCCAGGCCCCCTTGGTGGAGACCCCATTGGCCGCGGCATTGCAGATGACGTTCATCTCGGCGTGGTGACAGCCGATCTCGACCCTTGTTCCCGACTTGACCTCCTCGGAATCGCGTAGGCACACATCTCCTCCACACAGGTCACCCCCTCCTCTGGGGCCACCGTTGTAGCCATCCATGAGGACGACATTGCGCTCCGGGTCGACCAGCAGGGCGCCGAACTTACGGCGCGGGCAGTTGCTGGCCTTGGATAGGGTGAGGCATTGTTCGATGCGAATCGCCAGATGTTTTCCCTTCATACCCTCACCCTCTCTGCCTAGATGAGGATGGCGAGCGGCGAATCAGTGATGATGCTTGTGCTGGTAGGCTGTGCCGGTGAGTCTCACAGAATCGCCAGTTCCTCATCACCATCCAAATCGAGGTGCTCCAGCAGGTTGCCGGCCAGATAGAGTGAGCCGGTCACGAATCCGAGAATCGCCTCACCACCACCGGCATTGGCCAGCGCCGACTCGAACGCCGACCATGCTGAACCGGTATCGGGTATGACCACGATTGGCACGCCCGCCGGCATCACTTCACGCAGGGCTGAGGACAGTCCCTCGGCTGGAATCGCCGGATATCTTCCCCCACTCGGTTCGGTGGCGACAATCAGTTTGGGAGCCAGGTCATTTGCCACTTTGGCTAGCGGGGCGAGAAAGTGGTCGAGATTTCTCTGCGGGCTCGAACCGATGCACAGGCACCAGTCACGCCCCGCCAGTTGGCTGGCGAACAGCGGCATCGACTTGGCCATCCCGCTCGAGTTGTGTGCCGAATCGAGTAGGACTTCGACCTCCTCGGCGGCCGAATCCTCGCCGGTTGGGCGGGTGATATTCTGCATTCTCCCCGGCCATTTGACATCCTTTTTCAGTCTCTCGACCGCCTTGGCCGCCTCGACCTCACCGATCGCCATCAGCGCTCGGTTGGCCAGACACGCGGCCTCGTCGCGATAATCATACCAACCCTCGACCATCTGCATCAACTGCGGTGAGGGAATCGTCGCCTTGATGACAGCATAGGCCTTGGCGGCGTCGGCATCAGCCATTCCCTGAATCTCGTTCTCAGCGGTGATAGGGGGTGGTGGTCTTCTCAGGATGAGGGGGATTCCCGGGCGGGCAATTCCCGATTTCTCAATCGCAATCTCATCGAGGGTCTCACCCAGGGTCTCGCAGTGCTCCATCGATAATGCGGTGATTATCGAGGCCACCGGATGGCAGGTATTGGTGGCATCGAGCCGGCCACCAAGACCGACCTCGAGCACGACAAAGTCCACCCCGGCCTTGGCGAAGACGTGCATCGCCGCCAGATAGGTCGCCTCGAAGAAAGTGACCGGCGTGGCGGCTGCTTCGCCAGCATCGCGCACCGCCTCCAGCGCCAGGTCGAATTGCTCGGCGTCTATTGGCTTGCCATCGAGGCGAATTCGCTCTTCGATTCTTGCCACATGGGGTGAGGTGAAGGTGCCGACGTGCTGGCCGACGGTGACCAGCCCGGCGGTCAGCATCGCACAGGTGGTGCCCTTGCCGTTCGAGCCGGCGACGTGAATCGCCGCTAGGCCCCGCTCAGGATTACCCATCTCATCGAGCAGAGACTGGGTTGAGGCCAGCCCCAGCGCCATGCCGCGCCCACGACACGATTCCAACCACGAGCGAACCATTCGATCTCCCCACGACATCCTTCGCCT
>DARQ01000042.1:31941-32112 GCA_002503395.1 Euryarchaeota archaeon UBA60
CAGCAATCAACCTTCGGCAACGCCATCCTATAGGATGGCGCTGGGCGAAGCCATCAAAAGCGCTGTCTATGACCCAGCGTCGATGGCAGAGACTGCACCAAGGGTCGACCGCATTGCCCAAGCCAATGCAGAATTAGCGGCGGAGGACAACGTGTGGCAGGCGATGAAGGA
>DARQ01000042.1:32328-32492 GCA_002503395.1 Euryarchaeota archaeon UBA60
GGATTGGAGGCATTCGGTGAGGCCGGCGCCAGCCAGGCGCGCTATGTGGTCATCGAGTTGTTGGCGATTCTCGCCTTCACGGCGCTGATAATCATGCTGGCGCGGTGGAAGAAGGACTGGATAATCAAGTATGGAATCCTGTTCGTCATCTTCATCGCCCTCTC
>DARQ01000060.1:0-292 GCA_002503395.1 Euryarchaeota archaeon UBA60
GGGTTTACGAGTGAGGCGAGGTGGCATGTATGTCCGAAGACCATTCTCCGGACCTGCCTGAATCCTCGGGAGAGCCATCATCACCAGCCTCTTCAAGCGACGAGCAAGACTCCCACGAGTCTGGTGCGGTTGATACGTCGTCGTCTGAATTGGGTGAGAATCGCCAGCCAATCGTCAGTGTTCTCGGCCATGTCGACCACGGTAAGACCAGCATTCTCGACTATATCCGCTCGCTCGGCCTTGAGCGACAGGCCAGCGTGATGGCCCGTGAGGCCGGGGGAATAACCCAGCA
>DARQ01000060.1:329-6258 GCA_002503395.1 Euryarchaeota archaeon UBA60
GCAGACCTGCTCAACCAGACCTGTGCTCACATGTTGCGGGGTGGTAGATTCAAGTCGCCTGGACTGCTTTTCATCGATACACCCGGCCATCATTCATTCACCAGTCTGCGCCGGCGTGGTGGGACGCTGGCTGATATTGCGATTCTGGTTGTCGATGTGATGGAAGGCCTGCAACCGCAGAGCATCGAGTCGATCAACATCCTCAAGCAATTGAAGACGCCGTTTGTCGTCGCCGCCAATAAAGTCGACCGAATCCACGGTTGGGGATCAGAGTACGGGAGGTCATTTCTCGATGCTGTCAAGGACCAGCGCCGCGAGGTCACGCAGGAATTCGATAAGCGCTGGTGGAAATTGGTCGGTCAATTCGCCGAGCACGGTTTCAACATCGAGCGCTTCGACCAGATCAAGGATTTCACTCAGGCTATTGCCGTCGTCCCGTGTAGCGCCAAGGAAGGCGAGGGCCTGCAGGACCTGCTGGCGGTGACGGTCGGCTTGGCCGAGCGTTATCTGGAAGCTCGACTTCGCGATACCCTTGGGCCCGCCGAGGGTACGGTGCTGGAGATGAAGGAAGTGCGTGGGCTGGGCAAGACCATTGACGTCATCCTCTACCGAGGCGAGTTGAACAAGGGTGACCGCATCACCCTAGTCGGCCAAGATGGCCCTTTCCAGACCCACATCAAGGGGATGTTCCGCCCGCGTGGAATGTCGGAGATGCGCGATGCCGGCGACCGCTGGGACGATGTCGATGTGGTCGAGGCCGCGGCAGGGGTCAAGATCAATGGTCCCAATCTGGAACAGGTCCTGGCCGGGACCACCCTGCGGCTGTCGAATACCGCTGAACAAGCCGCAGTGGCGCATGAAAAGGCCCTTGAAGAGGCGCGCATCGGGGTTGAACTCGATGAAGAGGGTGTGGTCATCAAGGCCGATACCCTCGGTGGGCTCGAGGCCTTGGCATTCGAATTGGGTAAGTTGGATATTCCAATCCGCTCAGCGACCATCGGGCATGTCAGCAAGCGTGATTTCATCACTGCCGAGAATGCCGGAGAGCCACTGCACAATGTGATTTTGGCTTTCTCGACCAAACCTCTGGCCGAGATCGCCACCCTGCTCGATGATGATGACTGCCCGGTGAAATACATCGATGGCAGAATCATCTACCACATCATCGAGCAATTATCCGAATGGCGCGATGAGCGCACTCGCCAACTTGAGGCCGAACAGCGTGAAGCGCTGGTCTTCCCCGGGCGAATCCAGATTCTGGCCGACCACATCTTCCGTCGCTCGGGCCCGGCCGTGGTCGGCATCAAGGTGCTTGGCGGCCGGATTCATGTCGGCCAACATCTGATGCGAAGTGATGGCAAAAGAGTAGGTCAGATCAAGTCGATAAGAACCGGTGAGAGCGGCATGCAGGAGGCCGAGCAGGGCGACGAGGTGGCGGTCGCTATCGGCGGGGCGACGGTCGGTCGAGGAATCGACGAAGAGGATGTTCTTCTAGTCGATATTCCCAAATCACACGCGGTGCGATTGCGTAATATCAAACTCAATTCGACCGAGCAGGAAATCTTCGACGAGATAGTCTCTCTACACCGTAAGAGCGATCGTTTCTGGGGTTACTAAACAGAGTACTGCAAGCCTGCTTCGGCGGTTTGTGGATTTCTGTTTCACGGATGCAAAGGTGACTTATTCAGCCAATATCTTGAAGTATGATTCTTTATGGTCGGAATATTGCTCCAGTAGGGACTCATCATGACTTTGACCAATCCAGCAGGTGCCGGCGATGCCCGAACCAAGGACCTGATTTCGACCGTTTCGACGATTGCCCACGGCTTGATGAACGAAGCGAGCAAGGTGATAATCGGCAAGGAGGATAATCTGCGCCGAGTAACCATCGGAATTCTCTCCAACGGAAATATGTTGCTAGAGGATTTCCCCGGCCTGGCTAAGACCCTGTTGGCCAACACCTTTGCCCGAGCCCTTGGTTGTAAGTTCAAGCGGGTTCAGTTCACCCCTGACCTGCTGCCAAGCGACATCATGGGTACCTACATGTATGACCAGAAGTCCGGTGAGTTCAAACTTCGCGCCGGGCCATTATTCTGCAATATTCTACTCGCCGATGAGATAAATCGCGCTCCACCCAAGACTCAGGCGGCCCTGCTCGAAGCGATGGAGGAGAAGCAGGTCACCATCGAAGGTATCACCCACAAACTTCCCGCTCCATTCGTGGTGATGGCGACCCAGAACCCGATTGAGCAAGAGGGTGTGTACCCACTGCCCGAGGCTCAGATGGACCGTTTCCTGATGAAGATGAGCATGGGTTACCCCGACCGCGCCGAAGAGAAGGCCATCTTGGCGCGTCGTAAGTTGCGTGGTAAGGATACTCACGACGTCGAGCAGATTACCTCACCCAAAAAGGTGGTTGCGATGCAGAAGGCGCTCGAGACCGTTCACATCGACCCCGCCATCCTCTCCTACATCGTCGAAGTCGTCCAGCGCACCCGTGAAGACCACCGCGTCATCACCGGCGCCAGTCCTCGTGCCAGCCAGTCGCTGTTCAAGACCGGGCGTGCCTCGGCCGCCATCGATGGTCGAGACTACGTGATTCCCGACGATATCAAGGCGGTCGCCCTGCAGGTCATCAGCCACCGTATCATGATGAAGCCTGAAGCGAAGATTCGCGGCATCACCGGAATGCACATCGTCCGCAAGATAATGTCCGAAGTTCCGGTTCCGGTCATCCAACCCGCTTGAGCATTTGGCGGGTGATAATTGATAGGTGGTGGGCACCTTCGACATATTACTGAGGTCTGATAGATGAATCCCTACAAGATGGTAATTGCCGTGGCCAACCAGAAAGGTGGTTGTGCCAAGACCACCACTGCTGTCAATCTCGCTACCGCTCTGGCCGAAGGAGACCCGAGACAACGCCTTCCAGCGCGCAAGGTATTGCTGGTCGACCTCGACCCACAGGGGAATTGTTCGACCTCGTTCGGGGTCGAGAAACGCCACCTCAAGCGCACCGTCAACGACCTGTTGATGAACGATGCCGGAGAGGAGATGAACGTTATCGAGGATTTCCTCCTGCCGCCTGAACAACTTACCACCGCGATGCGCCGGGCCTGGGCGGCAGAATATCCCGACAAGAAGAAGGTCCCCGACCATATCAAGGTCAACAATCTGTGGCTGCTGCCCTCGGACATCCATCTCTCGGGCGCTGAAATCGAGTTATCGACCCGCATAGGTCGAGAAACCCGCCTCAAGGAGGCACTTGCCTCAATCGAGGAAGATTTCGATTACATCATCATCGATACACCACCAAGCCTCGGCCTGCTGACCATCAATGCACTGGCGGCGGCGCGCTGGGTCATCGTACCCGTGCAGGCCGAGTTCTATGCATTGGAAGGAATGAGCCTGCTGATGAATTCGATCAAACTGGTTCAGAGACGCATCAATCCACATCTCAAACTGCTGGGAATAGTCATGACCATGGTCTTAGCGAAATCGAAGTTGTCGATTTCGGTCTGCAATGAGGTCAACAAGCACTTTGAGCGGCAGGTCTTCAAGACGATGATTCAGAGATTGGTGAAAATCGCCGAAGCCCCCTCGGAAGGCGCACCGACGGTAATTTTGCATTCACCCAGTAACAAGACCAGCGGCAGAGGCAGTCACCAGTACTGGACATTGGCCAAGGAAGTCCATCAGCGGGTACAGATAATCCGTAAGAAACACGGCATCAATGAGATTCCCCGTATCAGACGAGACCAACTCAAGGCATAGTTCGCTGACTTCGGAGATTCGCTTATCGAATACCATTCATCCTGCGGTGATAAAGAGCACTCCTTTCCGAATAATATCGGCGATTAAACAAAAGCCTCGCAGACCTTGGAATGAGCAATGGATTGGGCCGCTGACCCCGAGAATCTGCCAATCTCTCCCGGTTACCTCCGCCTTCGCCGCCTCAACCGGGCGCTTATGGATACCTGGTTTCGCGAGATTTCCCTCGTTGATATCGACACCCTGCCCGATGCGGGAGGAATACTGTTCACGGCCTGGCATCCCGGTGGACTGATTGACCCGATGTTGATGATGGCGGCGCTACCCGGAAATCTCACGGTCGCTGCGAAACACACTCTGTTCAAGGTGCCGATTCTGGGCATGATGATGCGAATCGCCGGCGCGAAACCGGTGTACAGGGCACAAGATGTGATTCCACAAAACGAGGGTGATGGGCAACGCACGGCGAAGAACCAGACGCTGATTGAAAGTATGGGAGATGCGCTCTCTGAAGGCGGGCGGGTGGCTATTTTCCCTGAGGGTGTAACCCACTTGAAATCCCATCCGGTCAGATTACGCACTGGGGCTGCAAGGATTCTTCTGCACGCACTGCAGAAATCTCGCGCTGAAGGGGTGGCTCAACCGCATATCGTCCCCCTCGGTCTGCATTATAGTGACCAACACCAGTTTCGTGAACGGGTCAGCCTACAGGTCAACCAACCCCTGTCGATTCCTCCCTTGCCAGGAGAGGATGGAGCACCTGAGCCCAGTGAAGAGGAAGTCAAAGAATTCGGCGACCAAGCCAGAGAACGAGCTTGGTGTGGGGTGATTACCGATTTACTGAAGATGGAGATGTACCGCTGTAACCAAGCCCAAGAGACGTGGGCTGACCGTGAATTGGTATGGCGCGCCCGGCGGATGATTCACATTCATCGTTCTCTGGAGAATAATGCCGACCTAGGCCCGATTCCCTACGATCAGGCTCTGCTCGGCTCACGCCGGGTCAGAGCGGCTTGGCAATTCCAATCGGTCAATGATGGCGATAGGACCGAGCGGCTCGAATCCGAGTTCCGTGCCCACCACCAAGAAATGGAGAAATTGGGATTACGGTCATGGGAATTGTCCAATCGCGCCGAGCGGGTCTCAAAACGCGCCTTTGTGAAAAATTCGGTCTACTGGCTGTGGTCGATATCGTGGATGCTCGGCATCGTCTCATGGGGTGCGGTCATCGGCTCAATGCCCCCCTATCTGCTGACACGGGTACTGACGAATCACCTCGGCAAGGATGAAGCGAATAAGGCAGGAGTGGGGTCGATGAAATTGTTGTTCTCAGTGGTCATGTATCCGCTGTGGTGGATATTGATCTCGCTACCGGTAGGTTGGTTCATCGCCTCGCCGGATTCTCCACTGCAGGAGGTTAACCTCCCCAGCCTGGTATTACCCATTCTGGCGCAGATTCCGTGGCCACTGGTTGCTTTGCTGGTTTTATTCTGGTGGCCGTTATCAGCTCGCCTGCATCTCAAATTATATGCTCGAGCCAGCCGCTCGTGGCGGGCGCTACGATTGGGAATCAAACTTCGCAGTGGGGCAATCGATTGGGACGGATTGCTGGCCACCCACTCCACCCTGGCTCGCCAGATGGCGAAAATCGGCGATGGGCTGGTCTTGCCGGGCGATGAGGATTGGCTGAATCCCGAGCCCGGGGTTGAGGATTGGCAGGTCACCCGGCATCGCTAAATCCGGTTGATGAGGCCTTTGAGAAACCATACGGTCAAATATAGCGATATTCCTCTTCGTGGCGGGTAAACAATATGACAGGCGAAGGAATGACCTCGGTAAGCGTAAGTTATGAGACACGTAGGCACTTGAACTCACTGCGTTCAATGTCGGGCCACCGCAGTATCGATGGGATGTTGATGACTTTGGTCAAAGAACACAAGATGCAGAAATTACAAGGGGTGACTGATGAACTACGCACCAAGATTGACGAGTTATCGGGTATCGATGCCGAAGTCCTGATTCAGAGACTTTCACTGTGTCCATTCCCAATTTGAGGTGAGTAGATGGTAGGTCGTACTCGAGCGGTTTCGTATCATCTGGATACCCCGCAGTTCGTCCGCGCCCTATTCGATTCAAGGAGTGATGAGGCCACCCTTCT
>DARQ01000060.1:6347-8001 GCA_002503395.1 Euryarchaeota archaeon UBA60
GTATTCCAAGGTTCGTGGACACCAGCACAATTAGGCGCGATGAAGGAAGACCTCCCCGTCAACTTCCGATAAACTAAAGCCACTAGGATTAAAATTCAGGATTGGCTTTAGTCAAGGGGATGGACTCCGAACGACCAATTGCCCGAAAGCCGAACTTTGAAACGGTTGGCCGTGGCCTTCGTCAGTTGTCTTCGTTGTCCTTCAGCCATTGAGCGCCATACCATCGCCACTGCTCTTCAGTCCACCCTGCCGGAAGTCCACTTGCTGGTAGTGGTGGAGCCTCGGGGGGTGCCTGTGCGGTCGGTTGTGCTTCTGGTTTGGTGGCTTCACCATCATCTGAATCATCATCATCATCTTCGGGGACCTCAAGAGCCGCCGCCTCACTTGTGTCTGAGATAGAGCCGGCCATATCCTCAAGGCTTGCATCCTCGGCCAAAGTTTTGGTATCATCACCAAGGTCCACGAGTTCTTTGCCATCCTCGTCCTCGGCGACGATATCGGCGTCGTCGGCCGAGCCCAATTCGATATCGGGAATATCGTCTTCCCACATTTCCTGATCGGTAACCCCACCGCTGGCGGTGAATGCTTCACCACTCTCCTCGGCGGTTAACTCCTCCATTGCTTCTCTCGGGTCAAAGCCCTTGATATTGCCAAATGCCTTTGCCGCCTTGCGTTTCCTCAGCATGGTGATGATTCCACTAACCAGCAGAATGGCCGCGGTTAGTCCGACAAAGCCGAGGCCACCATAGGTCAATACGTCTTCGATTGCCGAATCGAATGTGCTCTTGCTGTCGGCCCCGGTTTCACTTCCCTGTTGCTCGGTTCTCCAATATGTGTATCTCAGTGGGTCATCTCCAGCCGCGGTCGTCGTGTTGCGATATTCTTGGTATTCGACATCGCGGATGGCCAAACAATCTCCTTGGTCATCATCCAAGTTTATCAAGCAGTGTTGCTCAAAGGTTTGAATTGCAATATTACTGTCATTATAGTCGCGGTTATGGCCTATTCCGTCATAGTCCATATCGACGAATTCAGTTGAATCCTCATGGAAATCATCACCGTAATCTGCATAGCCATCACCATCTGAATCAACGCAGCCATATGCTGCCGTCGTAGCCCAGGTTGTGGAGCCATCTGAATTGATAATTCGCTCAACTATTTTGGTACTATTTCCATGGGTGGTCCAACAGGAGTCGCCTTGAATACCGGTGCCATTATCACCGTAGCCATCACCATCTCGGTCGCTCCATTGTGTTCTCTCATTGGGAAATGCATCAGCGCAGTTGAGCTCTTCGGCAGTACACTGAACGTAATTAAAACTCCAATTAACATCCGGGTCTGACCATCCGTCGCCATCGTAATCGGGGCAACCGTACCGGTCTTTGGAGGAGAAACCGTTCACCATCGGGCAACTATCACCGTTGGTGCCATTGACATTGTCACCTCTCCCGTCGTTATCGGTATCAATCCATTGTGTGGCATCATCAGGGTATTCATCGGCCCCCTGTCCACTCTGGTTATCACCATAACCATCGCCATCTGAATCAGCATGCTGCTGGTCATTGTCGGGAAAGGCATCGTAATCAGTGCCATTGGGATTATCGCCCCAGCCGTCACCATCAGCATCGTACCACTGGGTCGGGTTGTCGGGGAA
>DARQ01000060.1:8033-8191 GCA_002503395.1 Euryarchaeota archaeon UBA60
GCATTGTCACCATGGCCATCGCCGTCTTCATCGCTGGTCTGGGTTGAGTCGTAAGGGAATTTATCTTGAGAATCGACGACGCCGTCTTCATCGCTATCGATGTCGAAGAGTCGCACCAGAGAATTCGGATTCATTGCCGAGATGACGTACAGTTCACC
>DARQ01000123.1:0-3918 GCA_002503395.1 Euryarchaeota archaeon UBA60
GAACATACCTCGGCCAATCCGAACGGTCCTTTTCATGTCGGCCGGGCGCGCAACGCCATCATCGGTGATACTCTGGTACGACTGAATCGCTTGGCCGGAAATAAGGTGCGAGCCGAGTATTATGTCGACGATATGGGCAAGCAGGTCGGGATTCTGGCGTGGGCGATGAATAACCTGACGTCGCAGCAGGTCGACGAAATCCTACAGGCGGCCGGTCTTGAGTCCGGCACCGAGACCGGTGACGGCGGAGGAGGAGCCAATCCCTGGTCGGACAAGCCCGACCACCAGCGGGTGCGCTGGTATCAGGCAGCCAATGTCCTGTTGGGGGAAGACGAATCTGTCGACGCCGCGGTCGGCGATATGGTGCGCCGCTCCGAAGAAGGCGATGTCGAGGTGCTCGAGCGCTTTGTCGGCGCTTATCAACCGGTGCTCGATGGTATGCTAGAGACTCTGGAGCGTCTGGGCATTGAATACGATACCTTCACCCGCGAATCGAGATTTGTCAGCGACGGCAGTGTCGGCAAGGTGATGGCGAAACTGGCTGCTAGTCCCCTGCACGAGGTGGCTGAGAACGGTGCCCATTATCTTGAGTTGTCGAACCGGGGAATCACCGGGAAGAGTACCAAGTTCTTCTATCAAAGAGGCGACGGAAGTAGCCTCTATGCAACCCGGGATGTCGCCTACCACCAGTGGAAGTGGACGCAGTGCGACCGTCTGGTCAACATCCTCGGGGAAGACCACAAATTGCAATCCAAACAGGTCGCCATCGCTCTGGTGGAAGTCGGCCAGATGGCACCAGAAGTGGTATTCTATTCTTTCATCAAATTGCCCGAAGGAAAGATGTCAACCCGGCGCGGCCAAGTCGTCTACATGGATGACCTGCTTGAGGAAGCCAAGCAACAGGCCTATGACGTGGTCGAGAAACTGCGTCGGGATGAATTGGATGAATCGGCGATGTGGGAGATAGCCGAAGCGGTCGGCCGCTCTGCGGTGCGTTTCAATATCATCAAGGTTGCACCGGAAAAGGGATTCACCTTCAGATGGGAGGATGCGCTGGCCTTTGAGGCCGGAAGTGCACCATTCATCATGTACTCGCACGCGCGAGCCTGTGCGATTCACCGACGCGTAACCGATGAGGGTCATGATGTCTCTGCGATTGTGGCAGATTATTCGCACCGGGAGAAAGATTTCGCCTCCGCCCCCAGCGGGCTGGTCGAATTATTGCGAGTGATGGAAACCTATGATGAGGTGTTGACCAAAGCGGTCGAGGAATCCCGCCCGCATCTCTTTGCCAAGCATATTCTCGCCTTGGCCAATACCTACAATGGCTTCTATCGTGATTGCCACGTCATTGCAGAGGGCGAGGTGAACAAGATGCACCTGGTGATTTCCGAGGCCGCCAGAAACATGTTGCATGCTGGTTGTGAAGGCCTCGGCATCATCCCCCTCCACACTATGTAAACCGAAGGCCACTACGTATTGTTACGAAGTTCGGCCTTCGGGGGAAAGGGTTGTTTGGAGTTTGACCATGCCACCGAATCCCGATCCTACTTGCTTTACCAGGAACGCTCATGTTGAAACTCCCGGCCCCCGCAGTCTAATGCTCAGGTGCCTAGACTTTTGTGCTTCTTTTCTCGCACTGGCGACATACGTATTGCTTCTTGATGACAGGTCACCCTCACGGTTACAGTCCTTAGTCGGCAAGCTTTGGATCGCCCATTTTTCTCAGGACATCATCGGTAAGCGAGCCTTCTTCACCATACTCTTCAAGAAATGCTTTGGCCGCCAAATCGGAATCAGCTTGGCCGGCCGCCTTCAGGCGGGCACCCATCTTGCCCAATTCGGTCATCGCACTTTCGACAGTCGGTGATTGGTGCAGGAAGCGCAGAGGTGGCCAGCCGCAATCGATGATCTCCTCTATGTGGATATTATCCTCGATCCAAGCGCCACAACCACTGCCGTAACACATTGCGTTGAAAGAGACCAGATCAATCCAGAAAGTGTTGCGCTCACAGACCGGGCACCTCCTGTTTGCCATTCGAAAAAGCAGGTTTGAGCCCTCATGGCCGATGATGTCGATTACCCAACGGGTCATCTCAGCTGAAATCAAGTCCATCTGCTCGGTGCGCTTGAGAAAATCTTTCAGCACACTCATCGCAATCTTCTCTGTGGAAAAAATCCCCAGCCCGACGACGATGCCATCACCCTGTTCGACCGAGGGAACGAAAACCTCCCGTTCTGCATCGGCCATGACCTCCCACCGCCGCCCCTGTGGGATGAATGTTGCCGAAAAACCGGGACTGAGGATTCAACTCTGCCACTGCATCTCGACCACCGGTAGTCCGCCCTCGTGGGGAAGTGGTGCCTCGGGTTTCTCGATTCGCACCCGAACCGAGGTTATCTGAGAAATGGGTTGTAAGCGCTCTATCAGGCGATGACACATCTCTTCCATCAGTCGTGCCGGCGGACCGTCGACCAGTTCCTCATCGATTATCTTCTGCAATAGCGCGTAGTCGACGGTTGCCGAGATTTCTCCATCGGTTGGAACCGCACCGGTGATATCGGCCCATAGTGAAATGACGTAGGGTTGTCTCCGCTCCAACTCATGCTGGTAATAACCGTGTATGGCCATCACTCTATAGGATTCAAGTCCGACCGTCCAGCCCATCTCCACACCCTCCACGTGCCATCCCGAAGAGGAATCAGTCGGTGCGCTCGTGCACCCAGATCAGGTGGTAGCCGAATTGCGTCTTGATAGGTTCTGAGACCGTGTTCAGAGGCTGTGACCAGACCACCGTATCGAATTCCCGCACCATGTCGCCCTGATTGAAAGTGCCGAGGTCGCCGCCCTTCTTTCCCGAGGGGCAGGTCGACATCCGCTGGGCATACTTCTGGAAATGTTTGTACTTGTCGATATTGTTCTTGACGTTCACTGCATCGGCTTTCGACTTCAACAGGATGTGACTAGCGCGGGCGGTCTTCTTGGCCATGGTCTTGCGATACTACATTCTGCCTTCAATCTTTACAAGGAAGTACCGAGCGTATCACTCAACCCTGCCCGGGGATTATCAATGGGTCAAACTAATGGGTAACCACCTCAAGGCACCGCCGTTCAGGCTGTGTAATGCCTGTGCTGGTAGGGGGGGAGAGAATGGATATCGAAGTATGTTCAAACTGCTACAGCCCTAGAATCGCGCCCTATATGGGTTATGAGACCGGCAAGCGCTTCATCTGTCAGGATTGCAATCACATCAGTGCAGTCACCTTTGAATTCGAGAATATTGACGCTCTGGTCGCCTTCCTGCAAGCCCGAAAAGATGCCGAAGAAGAGGAGCAAGGAGTAGAAAAGAAAGATTGATTTTCCATCACGACAATATTGTTCCGTATCAGAGGTAGACCTAGCCCCCCCTATTGAAATATAATCCTCTCAGCAATCTGGGCAACTGCCTTGGTGGCAGTTGGTAAGGTCATGATGAACATGGCTGCCTGGGAAACTTGTCTACGCCTCAGGGCATCGGCTATCGGCGTGTGCTCTTGGAACCATCTCGTTTTACCATCTTTACCAATAATCTTCACGTCTACCTGAGCCATTCTTGGCTCTGACAGGAGTAGTTTGACGCTTGGGACATCAATTGCCACATATCCTTCTGGAACTTTCGCCCTGCGGCATATTTCATCTTCAATCTCCCTTCGCTCACTACTATTTTCCGCTAGATGAATGAGTCTCGCAATTTGCTCTTCGCTGAAATCTTCGGTTCTGCGAGTAACACATACTTTCAGTAATTGTCGATATTTCAGGCGCCCTATCATCTCCTTGGCTATACCACCTGCATCATCCATCGCTTGCCATATTTCTGCATCGACCATTCTCTGCATGTCGCGTGCCTGCGGTAGTTTATCCACACTTCTTTCAACAGC
>DARQ01000123.1:4010-4968 GCA_002503395.1 Euryarchaeota archaeon UBA60
CTTGAAAGCATCATTTCCGTAACTCTGGTGACCTTGTGGAAATACACGGCAGAATACATCAGGCCTCTGGCCACCAGCATACCCTCAAGGGCTGAAACTCCTCCTTCGGTCACCGCCACACTTCCGCCATGTTTCTCAAGGCACTCTACCAGCCGCAGGTGGTCAACTACTCCGTGCGTAACCCCGGTAAAGTGTGCGTCTCTGAGCAGGTAATCGAGTTGGTCGCAATCTACTGGGCCGTGCACCAGATTTGCCAAGGTATTATCTTCGGTTTTGAATTGATTCTCACCTTCAACCCAGTCAAACAGGTTGCGTTCACTCCCGGCAGCACTTGCACCTCGGATCAGCCCAGAGATCTCTTCAGGGTCAAGCCCGTATTTCTCTAGGATATCAGGGATTCTTTGGCGATTTTCAAATAGAGAGAACTCATCATCCCTCAGGATTTCATATTCTCCGGTGATAATGCCCTCAGTGATGTGCATGTGGTCGGCTCCACCCCTCTCGTGAAGGATATGCTCTAGGGTGTGCGAATAGGGCCCGTGCCCAACATCGTGAAGCATCGCCGCCACTTGGACAATGGTTTTTTCATTCTCATCCAAACCGATTGAATCTGCCATCAATCCACCGATGTATGAGCACCCGAGAGAGTGCTCGAATCTGGTGTGATGAGCCCCCGGAAAAACTAGATGCGCTAGCCCGAGTTGCTTGATGTGAGATAATTTATTGAATTCAGGAGTGGCCAGTAATTCCGCTCTCACTCCTTTGATACGAAACATCCCGTGAATCGGGTCATTGATTATTTTGCCAGACACCCCTATCCCCGATACTGGCTCCGCTCTCTTGCTCTTTCAATCCCACTACCTTACTATCTCCTGTTGAAGCGCCGAGAGGAAGTGTCGAGCGCATCACTCCACCATGCCGCTCTTTGGCGGCGAATATATTCGCCTCGTTCTTTTCG
>DARQ01000123.1:5145-7675 GCA_002503395.1 Euryarchaeota archaeon UBA60
TATTTGGCTGCGCGGGGTCATCGGAACTTCGCTTCCGGCATGGTTAAGTGAGGCAGAGGGGGTTTCAGTGGCATGGGTGAAGAGGAAAGCGGCGACGGTGAAGACGGCATGGCGCGCTACCAAGAGACCTATGAGCGGCACAGCGATGTCCTATCGTTGTTGTTTTTCATGTTCGTCATCATCCCCCTGACCCTCATTGGAGTGTATGGGCAAGGAATCGGCGTCATCGCCTGTGGCTCAGGTTTCCTGGCATCGCTGATAGTGCTCGAGTTGTGGACCAGATATGATGTTGCGAGCGGCGCGAGAATAAAGGGAATAGGTAGAATAGAGGACTTGTCCGACGACGAGGTCCTCGGTATGCTCGGTGACAAAGACTTCGACCGCCCCGACTGACCAACCAAACCCAAACCAACAACCCCTGTAATATCATTCAGCCCACCAATAAATCTCCTAACTTATCCTTGAGCAGAGGGTACCCTATTGCTCATTTTGAGCGCGTGGGGGGCCCTTTGATTCAGGGGTGTAGACGCNNGGTCTTGTACTGGAGTTTCGATCCCAGAAACAAATGATTAGACGCACAAGCGTCCAGACTCTTCGATTAGGCCAAAGAGATTATTGATACAAGACCCCGTGGGATAAACGTGGAAAGGAAGTTTCTAGTTGTCCTTCTGGTTGTCGCCATGTTCTTTGTGAGTGGTCCGCAGGCATTACTTCCGGCTCAGCAAGCCCTGTTTGTAGACTCGGACGGTGATGGAATTGACGATACGGAGGACCCGTGTCCGGACTCTGAGGGAATCTGGGAAACAACAGTGGTTGATTCCACCATTGGAGCGGGAAAACACTCCACATCGATTGCTGTGGACAGCGATGATAATCCTCGAATAGCATACCATGAAAGTGTCGGGCAGGACCTTGAGTATGCTTGGTTCAATGGTACTTCATGGAACAATACTGAACTTGAAACTTCGGGCAATGTAGGATATGGAATCTCAATGAAATTGAATTCAGAAGATGATTCACTGATTTCCTATGCAGATAGGACTAATTCAAAGATTAAACTGTACAACGTATCCTCTGGCCCCCATGCAAAGACCACAGATGGATGGGCTGATGACAACACACACACCACGTTAGTGATTGACCAATTTGATAATGCGTTCGTGTCGTTTTACCAGAACCACGGGAATGGGCAAGGGATTTTTCTGATAGGATATTCCACCAATCAATATGATCGCATGGTACATTCCACCAACGGGGGATATAATGCCATGACAATCACTGATGATGGTGAACTTCCTTTGTTATACCCAGTTGATGGGGGCGGCTCGCTTGGAGTATACCCTGATGCACTCGACGAGTCCGAACCATCTATCGGTTCTGTTACAGGCAGCCATCCTTCAATCGCAAGTGATGAGGATGGTGTCCTTCATTTGGCATACCGGGTCAATAATGACCTGGGATATGCAACAAGAGGAGAAGATGATGGGACAACGTGGAACACTGAGTTGGTCGATACTGAGGGGGGGAGTCTCGCTGTTTCCCAAAATTCAGTGTTCATTGATAGTGGCGGAAATCCACATATCGCTTATGCACAGTGTTCAGGGTGTCTTGATGGAGTAGATGAGGGTGGGTTCAGGTATGCTCACAAAGAAGAGTTTGGATGGAACATCACCAAGGTCAATATCGATGAAGGTGAGGGGCGATATGTCTCGATGGTTCTTGATTCCAAAGATATGCCTCACGTATCCTATCATGACATGGATACCGAGTATCTGATGTATGCCACCATTATCATGGAGGATTCCGATGAGGATGGCTGTCTAGACCATGAGGATGCTTTTCCAGATGATGACTTCGAGCAGTTCGACAGCGATGGAGACGGTGTTGGTGACAACGAAGAAACCACAGGTCGAGTATTCAGCATCTACCCTGTCAACGGCACTTCAGACGGTGGAACGGAGGTCACCTTGACTGGTACCGGATTCGATGCCTTACAGAGTTCTGAACCTGTGATTGATTCCTCGTTATTGGGGCACTGGAAATTCGATGAGGATGCGGGACCTTATCTTGATTCATCAGGAAATGGAAATAATGGAGATTGTGACTCTACAGGTTCGAATTCGTGTCCACAGAAGACCAGTGGTGTAAATGGTTCAGCAGTCTTGTTCGATGGTGTGGATGATTGGGTTGAATTTGCAGATTCAGATTTCTCAGCGATGGAACAAATCACTGTGAATGTATGGATCAAATGGGAAACCGGCGGTGATGAACACAATATGATTTTCAGCCAAGGTCAGGTGTTGTATTTGTTCACTCATTCTGGAGACTCCAAACTACGTTGGGAGGTTGCCGAAATTGGTACTGTAATATCTACTATGACAATTGATACTAAGTGGCATCATGTTGTTGGAACTTGGAATTCTTCCAATGATGAAATGTGCCTATTTATCGACGGACAACAGGATGTTTGTACTACATTCGCAGATGATGACATGTCCTCAAGACCGAATAATAATCCAAGTATTGGAGC
>DARQ01000123.1:7760-8188 GCA_002503395.1 Euryarchaeota archaeon UBA60
AATCGATGATGCCAGGATTCACGACCGTACTTTGAATGCTAATGAGGTTGCAGAATTATATTCCTTAGGGGTTTTGGAGAGTGTAGAAACATCTGCCGGCTTCCTGATGGGTTACTGGAAAATGGACGATACTTCAGGGCAACTTGCTGATTCAAGTGGCAACGGCAACGATGGTAATCCCATTGGTGCTCCTAACTATGATGTGGTTGGTAAGATTGATGGTGCGATGGAGTTCGATGGTACGAACGACAAGGTTTCAATCACTGGGGCACAATTTTCTGGTCTTTCAAAAATGTCGGTAAGTGCATGGATTAAACTAACTGGCTCGGGTCACAGGACAATAATAACACAAGATAATGCTTGGTATTTCTATGTTCTTGATGAGAGTCTCGTCTTTTCATTCCATGGCAGTGGTAACACCGTAGGTA
>DARQ01000123.1:8277-8621 GCA_002503395.1 Euryarchaeota archaeon UBA60
ACTAGTATGACCAATCATGTTTGGTATCATGTTGCGGCAGTTTGGGATTCTCAATTATCAACGGCTTGTGTATATATAAATGGGACAGAGGAAGGATGCTTGGGTTACTCTAGCGGGATGCCAATCAATCAAATAACTCCGGAAGTGGGTGCTCAACTCAACGAGAAATGGTTTTCTGGCACCATGGATGAAATTCGTGTTTACGATATCGATCTTGGTGCTTCAGAAATTCGGTTTCTATACGAATATAATGGGACCATTGATACCGGAAATGAGACCTTGAACGAGACTCTAGGACTCAGTGTGCGTTTCAGTAATTCTGATTGGAACGAGACCGTGAACCT
>DARQ01000123.1:8725-10145 GCA_002503395.1 Euryarchaeota archaeon UBA60
CTGGTCATGAGGGAGAAACAGTCAACCTGACCCTCATAGGTGCAGATGGTCAAGAACTCCTTTTGCCCGATGCATACACCTTTGATTCAACAGCGATTGATTCAGATGGTGATGGCTTCCTCGATAGTATTGATGATTGTCCGAGCACCTCAGGCAATTCCACGGCAGATCGAACTGGATGTCTCGACAGTGATGGCGATGGTTATTCCGATGCTGATGATGGCTGGAACACTACTCAGGGAGCCGACCCATTTCCCTTCGAGAAAACCCAGTGGTCCGATTGGGATGGGGACGGATATGGAGATAACTTCGGCAATCTGAGTTGGGAACTGACCCGATCCGTTGCATGGCCTGGTATTTACCGAGAAGGGGCATTTGAGCAGGATGGTTGCCCGACCGCGGCTGGCAATTCGACAGGCGAGGGTATTTTGGGTTGCCCAGATTCTGATGGTGACAGCCAAGCTGATTATCTAGATGTCTTCCCTGAGGATGACACTCAATGGTCTGATCAGGACGGAGATGGTTATGGAGACAATTCCTCGCTGAATGCTACCGCTCCGGATGCCTGTCCGGATGAGTGGGGTAACTCGACCTTCGACAGGTATGGTTGTCCGGATTCTGACGGTGATGGAATGAGCGATTTGCCCGATGATTTTCCCTTCGATGCAGAGAGGACCAGTGACGTTGACCAAGATGGTCTGGATGACCTCTTCGATGACAATTGTCCCAACACCAACAATCCCCTACAGGAGGACCATGATGGCGATGGAATGGGTGATGCCTGTGACACCGATGATGATGGCGATGGTAAGCTCGACGGAATCGATAGTTGTCCGCGCGGAGCAATCGACTGGACTTCGGTGTCCTTCCTCGACTATGATGAAGACGGTTGCCGTGATAGTCTTGAGGATTCGGACGACGATGGTGACGGCATTGACGACGGCATGGATTCCTGCCCGAGAGGGGATTTGGGTTGGTCATCCAATAAGGAATCTGACCATGATTCTGACGGTTGTAACGATGTGAGTGAGGACCTGGACGACGATAATGATGGCAAGATGGACTACAAGGATGATTGCCCACGAGGTATGCTGGGATGGGACTCGAGCGAATCGACTGACCGAGATTCAGATGGTTGCTTCGATTCAAATGAGGACCTGGACGACGATAATGATGGTGTGGAAGATGATGTGGACATGTGTCCACAAGGAATCATGCAATGGACCTCAGACGAGGATTCCGATGAAGATTCTGATGGTTGCAAAGATGGTTTGGAAATTGCTTCAGTGAGCGAAGTGGAAGAGATGCCTGAGAATTTCCTCGAGCGCTTGATGGGTGGTGACCTCGATGCGATTGGTGTCTCCTTGGCAATCAGCCTGCCAGTAATAGGAATAACCCTCTCCATAATCCTGCGAATGCG
>DARQ01000107.1 GCA_002503395.1 Euryarchaeota archaeon UBA60
GCCCAACCGAAGGCCCTTGGCACTGGTGATGCGGTATGCTGCGCGATTCCACATATTCCCGAGGCTACCGAACACGTCTACGTCTCCTTCGGGACCCAACCTCTCATCACCAACACCACTATCGAGACCTCACTTTCCTTCCACATCGACAATGCTCTGGGATTCACTTTGCCTACGACATTCACCGCGAACCCTTATGCACCATTGTCCAGAGACGAAGATGGCAAGGTCAGTGATTCGCTTGAAACTCACCTTGAAGGAGTGAAAAAACCCGAATTTGGCGAAGCGAATGTGGGTGGTTACTGGGTTGATGTGAAGACTCTCGCCGAGGTCTTGGTACCACTGCAGAAGAAAAAATGGGATTCTGGCGAGGGGAGGTATGACACTCCATCGGGTGAACTTGGATTTCCCAATGAGATGGTCCGAGGTTGTCTGTCATCCGGGCACCGCGTTGATGGCATTCCATGCTCGAAACCGGAAGAAATGCTCGGTCTCAAGCGCCTTGAGGACATCGCCGTTATCGAAAATGAATTCAGCCGCCGTAGGCGCTCAAATATCGGTTGACTAATGGGTCGGGCCGAGGATGACACACGAATAGAATACTGACGTACGGTCGTCCTCGGGGCGACATGATGAAGGGGTAATCGCTGGTCGAGCGCAATGTGACCAAGACCCATATCGTCGCCCTTGGCGGCAGTCTCCTGCGCCCAGAGGAAGAATCCGGGCGTGAAAAGTGGTTTTCTGACCTGCTTGACCTGTGCGCTGAACTACAGGAAAATGGCCAGCATCTCGGTATTGTCGTCGGTGGCGGACTGCCGGCGCGTGAAGCGATTGCGCTCGCCAATCCGTTCGTGGTCGATGTTCATGCTCTCGATGAGATTGGCATAGCCGCAACCAGAATCAACGCCACAATCATTCAGCAACTCCTGAAGGTATCCGACCTTGATGTTGCTACTTCGATTCCCCATGACTGTGACCGCGCCTCGGGACTGCTGGGAGAACACCACTTCGTGGTGATGGGCGGAACAACTCCCGGCCATACCACCGATGCGGTGGCGGTCGAATTTGCCATCAAGTCAAGTGCTGAACGCTGCATCATCGCCACCAATGTATCGCATGTCTATGATAAGGACCCACGTACAAATGATGATGCAAGCCCCGTAAGCCAACTCACATTGGTACAGTTGGGCGAAATCTGTGGCCTCGGCAAACCTCGTCAAGCCGGAGCTTCGGTGGTCGTAGACCCGGTAGCGGTCGAATGGGCAATCGAGGCCAACTTGGCGATGTGTGTATTAGATGGTCGCGCTATCGACCTGCTGGCGGCAGCGCTCTACGGGCGCGAGTTCAGCGGCACCAACATCACGATATAATCTATAAACAGAGGTAGTGAGAATGTCCAGTAAATTTGATGCACTAAAAAAATCTATTGCAAGAACCGCCGAAAAGGCGACCTCGACCGTAGCCAAGAAAGCCAAGAAGTTGACTTCGGTGCCGTCGCATCGCCATTGTCGAATGTGTCAGGCGGCGATCAACATCAAGTCCGAGCCCCCGATCTGTAATTCCGAGGAATGCACAACTGCGTGGGAGCGAGAGGAGAGGAATCGCAAGCAACTGAAATTCTGGATGACCGCATTCATCGCCCTTTTCGCCTTCAGTTTCATCGGGCCATTGATCTGGCGACTATTCGCTTGAGGGGTGAATCTATGCTGACTTACATTCGAATCGGTGCCGGTGTTTTGGCGGTGATTCTCGCCATCGGTGCATATGTGGGAATCGAGGGCATCAGCGATAGTGCAGAGGAGACCGCGACCATTCCTCCATGTTCGATTGAAGATGGATTCCCCGTTATCGGTGAAGATGAGATGACCTGTTACTGGGGTATGAGTGCGGATATCCTCAACATTCCCGATGAAGCCGCAGCCGCAGATGTCAAGGTTGCAATCACATGGCAGAAGAACAATGTCTGGATCGGTATTGCCGAAGCCGGTCAGTCCGATAATTGCGAAGATAAGGGAAGTTATTTTCGCTGTGACAAAGACAGCGTCACCCTGCTTGCCGGTGGTCCCAACTCTGCTGGACAACTTCAGTGGTCACCGACCCCGGGAGATTACCGCTTCGTAGCCGGTGGAGATGATTCGGAACAACTCAAGTCATTTTCCGTTTCCTGGTCATATGAGGCTGGCCTGCGCTGGGGATTGGCGGTACCACTATTCCTGCTGGCAGGATGTTTGGGTATTTTGGCGGCGGTTGGAATACCGGTTCGAGACTCGGAAGAGGTCGAGGATTGACGTGTCCTCTCCGCTGACGCGGAGAGGGTCTGCTCAGCGAGAATACTCACAGGCTTGATAAGACTCATGTAAAACAGAATGATAGCGGCGAGGTGGAAGAAGATGGCGGAAGACCCGGAACTGCAGAATCGTCGCCTGCAGTTGAAGCTGGCGCTTGAGGACTTGCGCGAGATGCGTGGTTTCGGCACCGAACTGGTCACAGTCATCATTCCACCCGACCGTAAGATTTCTGACGCTCGGCAATTATTGCAGAATGAGCATGGCCAAGCCGCCAATATCAAATCTAAATCGACGCGAAAAAATGTCCAAGGTGCGATTGAGTCGGCGATTTCTTCGCTCAACACCTTCAAGAATGCCGGCGAAAGGGGCATTGCTCTGTTTGTCGGCGCCATCATCGTCGGAAATAACAAGACTCGGTTGGTCAATGTCGTCATCGATGACCCGCCGGTCACCCTCACCTCATTTCGCTACCGCTGTGACTCGGTATTCGAAATCTCCCAACTCGAGGATATGCTCATCGACCGTAATTCATACGGTCTGTTCGTCATCGACCGCGGTGAAGCTGCATATGGCATCGCCACCGGTAAGCGTATCCACGTACAGGAACATTTGGTCTCAAACATCATGGGAAAACACCGTCAAGGTGGTCAGTCTGCACAACGTTTTGAGCGACTTATCGAGGAGGCGGCGCACAAGTTCTTCAAGCGGGTGACCGAACACGCGTGCAATTACTGGTTGCCCAATATCCAAGATATCCAAGCCATCATCATCGGCGGCCCTGGCCATACCAAAGAGTTCGTCATCAGGAACGACTATTTCCACCACGAGATTCAGAAGAAGATTTCCGACACGGTTTTCGATGTCGGCTATTCCAACGAAAGTGGAATCCGTGAACTGGTCGGCAATGCCGGCTCTCTGATGGGCGAGATAGAACTCGATTCGGAGCGCCAGGTCGTTAACGAATTCCTGAGGGAGATAATGCAGACCTATCCCAAGGCAACCTATGGCGAGGCGATGGTCAGGCGGGCTCTCGATGAGGGGGCGGTCGGCCGGTTACTGATTTCCGAGACCCTGCGTCAGCGGATGGTCACCATCTCCTGCAATCCCTGTCGCAATGAATGGATCGCCAAGGTCGAGCAAATGTCGGCACTACCGGCCTGCCCATCGTGTGGCGAGGAGAATAAACTCAAGGAACAGAGCAGTATCTCACTGATCGATGAGTTGGTCGAACTATCCACTCGCACCTCTGCTGAAGTTATCTTCATCTCAGAGGATTCCGAAGAGGGAGCCTCATTAAAGGCCGGCTTCGGCGGTCTTGCGGCACTGTTGAGGTATCCGTTGAGTTGAGGTTGAGGTGAAGAAATGCAGAGATTAGGACAGGA
>DARQ01000096.1:0-2023 GCA_002503395.1 Euryarchaeota archaeon UBA60
CATTGACCCATGGGTGATGAGGAATGCCCACTAGTACGACATCAATTGACGCATTCAATAGTTCATGAACTATGTAATCTAATGCTCGATGATTCTGTGTTCCATTCGGCAGTGGATTGTATACACCTTGCTTCGCCTTACTCGGCATCCGATTATCTAAATCGTCTCGGATATATTCCGGACTTTTTCCTTCATATCTACTGTTGTGATAATTTGGTTCGCTGAGATAAGAACTCCAAACCGGACTATTCACAGGAGGTACATATGAATACGAATCACTATCTAAAGCATCAGAGACTTCGTCTATTTCTCTACGAAGATATTCTTCTATTGCATCACGCATATATTCGCTCCATGCATCGGTTCTCCCGAATTGATTGGAATCAATCCATTGTTTGTCCACCTCGTCTAGGACATCATACCAACCACCCAAATGCTGTTCAGACATCCCCATCGACATCAATTGGAATCTGAACTCATTATAGTCTTGAATTCCTACTTGAAATACGTCTGGATTCCAACCATACAGGCTGTTTGGACCGACTTCAAGCATGACAACATCGGGTTTTGCTTCAATAAGTGCTGGAATCTGAATCATTTCAGAATAAGGCTTGCCGCCATTCATGGCGAAATTGTAGAATCGAGAATTTTCAATTTGCGATTCTTCTTGCATACAGGTTCCATTCATTGCAGACAACAGTATTGATGAGCCAATCCCAACAACACTTGGCCCCTCATCATCGCCTACAGTTTCATATGCATTGTAAACGAATGCAAATCGCCCGTTGCTGATGAGACTTCCATCCAGCAATAATGGCTTGACAATTACCGGTCCGAAGGAAGAAGAAATAACTAGTGCCGTTACAATGGCAATTGTGCAAGAAAGTAACAACTCTGAAATGAGTAAATCTCTTTTATCTCTATCATCGAGGGGCAAATTATTCACCTTTATAATACACAGTATTCAGTAAGGGATGCCTTCATTGTTTATATTTTCATTCAGTATTGGATGGAGAGCCGACAGCATTAGCATTCCAGCCCATTGCTTGCATCGCATTCAAATCTAGTACACGTCGACCATCATAAAGAATCGGCGTACGCATACGTGAGCATAAGCCCTCCCAATCTAGACTGATACATTCGGGATGTGCAGTTGCCAGGACTACCATGTCAAAGCCATCAGCAGTATCTACATCTTCAATGACATTAACCCGTTCAGAAATATCTGATTCTGTAATGTATGGGTCCCAAGTAGAAACAGAAATGCCTGCTTCAATCAAACTCTCAGCCAGGAGACATGCAGGTGTTCCACGTGCATCTCCCACTCCTGCTTTATATGACCAGCCCAATAGTAATACTCGACCTGCTCCAGAAGGAACGCCTGCCTTATACAGAATTTCATTTAGAACACCAGCAACATGAATTGGCATTGTTCTGTTTACTGTACGAGCTGCGGTAATTAATTCAGCAGGAACCCCAACATCTTCTGCTCTTTGTATCATGTAATAGGGATCTACTGGAATGCAGTGCCCTCCAACTCCAATTCCGGGAGTATATCGATGGAAGTTCCATTTTGTTGCAGCAGCGGAAAGAACTTCTTCAACATCAATCCCAAGTTTAGGGCAAATTTGTGCAAGTTCATTCACTAACGCGATGTTAATATCACGCTGAACATTTTCAACAACTTTAGATGCTTCAGCGACTTCAAGTTTTCCGACATAACGAACATCTTCAGTTGTTAGTTTACGATAAAGAGATACTAAATCGTTACCAACTTCTGAATTAGTACATCCAATAACACGTGCAACTTGGCGCACTCCATGAGCAGGATCACCTGGACTAATTCTTTCTGGGCAATAGGCAATTTCAACATCATGTCCAATTTCCATTCCTAATTTGTTCAATTCAGGAATCCATGTCTGAGCAGTAACTCCGGGATATACCGTTGATTCAAGCACGACAATTGTGCGTGAGCCACTAGGTATTGATTCAAATACCGCTTTTCCCGCTTCTTTAATATAAG
>DARQ01000096.1:2143-10460 GCA_002503395.1 Euryarchaeota archaeon UBA60
GTTGGAGCGGGAATGATGTTATTGAGGTCGGGATCACCGGTGGGGTTTTCACCTCTTTTTATCATCTCGACAGTGCGCAAAGAAATATCTACGCCCCAGATTGTGAAACCGGCATCGTGAAAACCAATAGCAGTAGGAAGTCCAACATATCCTAATCCGATAATTCCAATGGTTAGATTACCATTGGTGGCAAGTCTTGAGAACTCAGGCGTCCATCCCATCAAACTCGTGGGCCGCTCACAGGTTTTTCAATTAGATGGTTGAGTAATTTCAATTATCAATTATTGATACCGAAGATATGTATAATTTGAATTCTATCGGGCTATATGGCCAAGGTTCTGATGAACGGTGGGTCCGTAATCATTGGAACTAATCGATATAGTTTTTCAATTGAATTAGGACACAATGATTTATTCGATTTATCGGGGGGTCTCGGTTGAAAGTAGCATGGCTTTCCTCTAGAGTTCTTGGAACGGACTTATGTGCAACGACTCAGATTAATCTGGCCAATTGTTTAGTCGAGAATGGTTATGATGTAACATTATATTCGCCAGGAAAGTGCGATACTAATTTGTTCAAACATGTATCAATTATCAGAAGCTCACGTCGAGGATTGCAATCATATAGCGTTCGTAGGGATCTTGAAAAGAACCTTGTAGAAATTAACCAATATGATATTGTATTAATTGATTGGACTGTTGCTACTATGACAAAGAAGATTGTACCTCCAACAATCATAATTGACAGGAGTCCACCTGCCGATAGAGGACTTTTATCGCGTTTACAATGGCATTGGTGGAAAAAAGCATGGGAAAATGCAGAATATGGCACTGTGGTCTCGTCAAAGCACCGCAGTTTAGTATTGGATTATGCAACCAAATTAAAATGTAATGTTGCAATAATACCTGCCGGTGTAGATACAAATGTGTTTGTTCCTGCAATTAAAAACAAAGTAATACATTTGGTATATCATGGACGTTTAAATCATAATAGAGGTGTCATGAGATTACCAACAATACTCACACGAGCCAATAATATTGGACTAAATTTACAATTACATATTCATGGTGAAGGGGATTGTCTTGGAAAATTACAGGCACTATTAATAGAAGGGTTAGAAGTTACGAGTACTTTAACTCAGGAAGAATTAGCAGTACGATTATCTAGTTATGATATCGGATTATTGCCAATGCCCAATAATAATAACTGGAATATAGCAAGTCCCTTAAAACGTTCAGAATATTTGGCAAGTGGGTTAGCAGTGTGCGGAATAGACCACTCTGGACATCAAATTGCAAACTCAGGAAATTGGCTACAACTTTTCGATCAGGAAAATTTTGTTGAAAAGACGGTTGAATGGTTATCAAAATTAAGCAGTGAAAAACTTGAAAATTACCAAAAGCAAGCAAGAGAATATGCTGAAAAACATCTTTCATGGTCTCATTCAGCCAAAGAATTGGAAGCCTTGATAATTAAATCAACAAATTAACTATTTTTTCATTCTTTTGAATGATTCTGTTTGTAAATCACTATCTCAAATCACAAATTATTGTATTCAATCATCCCAATCCTCATCGCCAAGAAGCGCTCCGTAGTGAATATGGCGAAGGTCGCAATGGTGGTAACCAATGCCTGCGACCCGGACCCACGGGTTGAACGCTCTGCTGATTGGCTTGCGACTGCGGGACACGAAGTAACTATTCATGCATTCGATAGGCAACACATCGCCGAGCCACTCACCGAGCGTTTGGGAGTGAAAATAATCCGCCATCATCTAAAGAAAACACCCTATGGTGGCCTATTCCGGACTGCACTTGGATTACGCCAATTCACCTCAGTGGTGACCAAATATCTAATCGGCAATAAACCAGACCTCGTCATTTGCCATGATGCTGACACTTTGAAGGTGGGATATGAATTGAAACGCAGATACTCAACACCCGTAGTTTTCGATATGCATGATTTACAGCATACCTGGGTGCGGATTCCAGCACCCAATTCGTACCTTCGTCGTAAGATAAGTGAGAAGATGTTGCGGAAAATGTTGAAACTTCTCCCACAAGCAGATGTCATTATTACCAGCAGTGGAGGAATCCAAGGAGGTAATTTCCCTGGATTTCGGCAATGGCTAGAATCTCATGGTTTTGAGTCGGAAGTGGTGGAGAATCGCCCAATGCATTCTATCCCGCTCCCGTTACCCAAATCAGAATCATGGACGGTGGCACATCTGGGTCGTTTGAGAGATACTGATAGTGTGCAATTATTGTTGGATGCGGTGTTGACCATGCCCAATAATGAACGACCTCGTTTGCTTATTGCAGGAGAGGGCCCCGCATCCAATGTTATCTCAACTATGCTAAAAAATGCAGAGTATGGAGGAGAGATTAGTTTCAACATTCGTGGTGCATTTGACCAAGATTCTATTTCTGATTTACTCTGTGAAGCCAATGTGATGTTTGCAATGTATAACCCAAATCGCGGTAATATCAACGATGGTGCCATTCCAGTAAAGATGTTCGACGCTGCTGCAAGAGGAATTCCAAGCATTGTTAACGCGGGTTGCTTGATGGGAGAGATATGCGAGTCTGAGAATCTCGGTATGCAGGTAAAATGGAATGATGTGCAAGGATTGGCGGATGGGCTACAGAGATTACGAAATTCTAGAGTTGAATTATTGATAACCGGAGAGAGGGAGCGGAGAAAATACCTAGAAGCTCTAGAAAGTCTGCTTCCATCCACTGGGAGATAACTCTACAATTGCTGTCTGAACTCAGTTAGCAAGCTCGTTATACAGCGTTTTCCATTGTCCGGCCACCACATCTATGGCGTGCAGTTTCGCATTCTTTCTTCCGACCTCGGCCATTTGTCGTCGTGCTTCCACGTCATCGAGAAGTTCACCGATCGCCTGCGCCCAAGCCTCGGGATTCATCTCGGACACGATTCTACCGGCGCCACCGATATGCTCGGCACAAGCCGGCGAGCCGAGAATCGGCAGACCTCGCGCCATCGCCTCGAGAATCACCATCGGCTGGCCTTCCCATGCCGATGGCACCAGCATCAAACCTGCTTCAGCCCGCAATTGTTCCAGTTCTTCGATTGGTAACCAGCCATGCGCCACCACTAGGCCTTCGGCCTCGGCGATGCGCGACCATTTGTGCCCCGGTGCAACTCCAGTGAGGTGCAGGGTGACCTCTCGACCTTGGTTTCGCATGATTCTGGTTGCTGCGATAGCAAGGCTGGCACCCTTGACCGGGTCTGGGCGACCCATCAGCAGAAGTTTGCCCGCTTCGCGGGGAGCGTTGTTGGGAGGGGATGTTGGGGGAGGAGTGGAACTCGCGGTGTCCTCAAATGATTCTATTGGGTTGGCAATCGCTTGACAATCACCGAGCAGAGGAGTGAGTTTCTCAGCCCATCTCTCGGTCAGCACCACCACTTTGGCATCAGCCTCGGTTATCGCCCTGCGTGCTTTTACTGCGGTGCTATTGCCCGGTTTTCCGAGCCAGTAATCGAACTTTCCCGAGTGGATATGTAAAACACAGGGGATATTGTATTTCTTGCACAGACCGAGAATCACCGTTTTCCGGTGAAACGACCAATCGGCGGCACTGTGAATATGCACGAGGTCGGGACGAGAGGTTGAGTCAGCGAGTAATTGCGCGATTTGCCGCCTCGACCGCCGCCAAACCATCAGTTTGGCTAGAATTGAGCCATCCACATGGGTTGCAATAGTCTGGGCATTCCAACCTTCAGGGGGATTTTCCGCCAATATTCGCATCACGGTGGCCATCCCACCGGGGGAATTGGCCGGCCCGACGTGAAGCACTCTGCGCATGCGAACGCTCCTCCTGTGCACCTCTCATAATATGGTGATTGGGATTGAATCCTAGGGAGAAGGTCAAGGGTCAGAGCCGACAAGGCGAGGCCGAGAGGGCTGACGATGGTGGTAGCAACACTAGCGACTTTTCAATTGGTAGCCGGAGGAATCGCCGCATTGCCCTTCATCATTCATCGTCTCAGGGTGGGGAAATGGGCTGGCCAAAGCACCCTCGCATTGCCCGATGTGGAACCCCAAGACCTACCCCAGATGACACTGGTGATACCGGCCTGGAACGAAGAACTTCTCATCGAGGATAAATTGTCAGCTCTGGCACAGCAAGAGTATCCACGCCACAAGTTGGAAGCCATCTTCATCGATTCAGCCTCGACCGATAACACGGTTGATCTGGTAAAGACTTGGTTGGTGGAGAACCCAACAGCCTTTGCTGACTTCATCATCATCGAAATGGAGAAGCGGTTGGGAAAGACCGCGGCAATCGCCCAAGCCTTTGGCTCGGCCGCTCTTTCAAGTGAGATTCTGGTGATGACCGATGTCGATGCACGGCTGGATCCCGGCAGTCTCCTACGACTGGGGGCGTGGTTCTCCAATCCTGAGATTGGCGCGGTCGGCGCCACCCCGCAGCGCTTTACCACTAACTCCGGGGGGACTGGTGCGGGTGCGGGAACCGATGTTTCCAGGGTAACCTCTGGTGGCCATGGGCTGACAGAGAAAATCTATCGTGACATGTTCACCATCCAGAGGCTCGGCGAGTCAGCCCGGGACAGCACCCCTTTTCTCGAGGGCTCACTGCTGGGGATTCGGCGCACGGTATATTCCGATTCGACTCTGGATACCAACAGCAATGCTGACGATGCACAATTAGCGGTCGCGGCCAGGCTGGCAGGACTGCGGGCAATCCAGGATCCCGCCCTCATTTTCCGCGAACCGATTCCCCCTACCTATGGCGAACACAAGGAACAGAAAGTACGTCGGGCACAGGGATTACAGCGCTTGCTATGGCGCAACCGCAGTCATTGGTTCTCCCGTAACCAAGGGGCTTGGGGTGGCATCATGGGGATACAGGGAATCATGCATCTGCTGATTCCCTGGATAGTCCTGGCCGGTTGTGTCTTTGCCGTACTCAAGTGGTGTTTATTACTGACCGGACTGGAATTGAACATCTTCATTATCACAACCTTGGTCATCGATGGGTGGGTATTCGGCAGTTGGCTATTGCATCGCTTTGCTCTGCGCCTACCCCTGACCTCATTACCAGCAACCTTTCTGGATTCTATGAATGCTCTATTGATTGCCCAATTCAAATTATTGTCGGGTGATAGTATGCACCTGTGGGAACAGGGAGTGGGGGTCAGGAAAGCCTGGCTTGAGGAAAAGTAGTCGCCCTCAACTCTCGCCGATATCATCCAAGGCGAGGCGGGGTGTGATATTGAAAATAAAAAAAGCCCCGGGGCGGCCGCAGCCGCCCCGAGGGCATGTTCCGACGGAGATTATTACTCCGTGTTATTGATTTTAATTATCTGATGAGTTACCGTTTACAGTACTTCACTCGACGACAACGGAGCCGCTGCCGGTCAAGTCAACACCACTTCGGACATCGGAGATCTTGATCGTAAGGGAGCATGGTGCAGTACTACAAATGTCTTTTCCATTCTCTATTACGTGTACAATCTCCGACTTCTCCCAAGTTAGGGTGTCGCTTCCGTACTGAATTAACTTACAGTTACCCTCACCAGCATCGGTTGCGCAGGTGGTCGGGGTTCCGTCTTCACCAATAATCTGGATGTTTAGGTTTGCCCAGTTTAGGTCCTTTGGTGCACGGCTGAACTGTAGCACAAACAAACTATCATCTGTGCCGCTGTCAGGTACGTCGCTGTGGTCGGTGGCCGAGTACTGGTACATGTCCGGACTGTCTTCTTGGTTGTTGTTCGCCAAGTCGCTTGCCCACACATATAGAACACCAGCAAGAACCACAGTAATTGCAACCATCAAGATGGTAGCGATAACTGGGCTCACGGCCTCATCATTCTTCATTTCATTCTTCATATTTTTGTCCTCATACCCCTCGCGGGGATAACTACCGGAGTGCGTTCACTATATTAAAGAATCACTATCTCTTAGTTCAAGAAATTACCAAAAAACGCCGTACTGCATGGAAATGTGAGTTAAATGAATTGTTATTTATCCTAAGCCGTAGATAGTAGAGCAGACCATTTGTATTCGGTTTTCTCCTGAAATGGCTGGAGGAAGTGACTTCACATCCAATGATATTCTCACATTCACCCAAAAAATAACGAATTAAAAAATTTATCTGGAAAGAAAAACACCTCACAGACCGATGGTGGTTGAGGTGAACAGGGTGAGAGCCCGCGAAGAGGGGATGGGATGCACTCGACGAAAACTATCGCCCTGTTCGCTATAGGGGAGTATACTCGGGTGTATAATCATTTTGAGAATGCGCAACAGAGGCTATATTTGTCGACATCGCCACAGAAAAAATGTTTCTGTTATGGAAAAATCACTCAACCGTCATTATTTCTGGGCCGCCATCGGATACGAAGACCGTATGTTCGAATTGACCAACATTACCGCCATTCACGCAGCGAAGAATATGATAGGTCTCGATGAAGCGAATCGAGATGAGTTTCTTCATCAGAGCTTTCCATTTGCTGACACGACTCTCTTCGTCTGCATCCGGGAAGGGTTTAGCCAACATTGGAAAGGCCCAGCGCTCAGCGAAAGGCAGGGTATTGTAACGCTCTTGCAAATTTCTCGCTAATTGTGCCCCCAACGGCTTTAATTTCTTCTTTGCCAAGGCCTTTCGCCAATCTACATCACCGGTGATACGGTAGATGTTAGACGAATTTCGCGGGCTGACATTTTCGATAAGTCCTTCTTGACCTGAGGTATTGAAAGGCTCGACCGCATAGAATGAATCAGCTTTTACAGTGCCTTTGAATCCAGGATTGTCGGCGCCACAGCGGTAGGCTGGGACGCTGACCCCAGCGTGTAGATTCCATTGTTCCAACTGATGACCGCATAGATTCCTGATCGGCTGGAATCCGGCATCGGTATGGATCTGCTCAGCGATGTCACCGACTTTGTGCCATGGTGTGCCCGGGTGCATCTGCTCGATTGCAGCATCGCGTGCTTCTCGAGCGGCGCGAATCTGGTCGGTGTGGTTTCCGCCATTACCCACTTCAAGGCTCATCGCATTGTCAGCGATACTGCCATGAATGTGAACTCCGACATCGAACTTCACCAGATCACCTTTCTTGAAAACCATCTCGCCTTCCCAGCCAGGAGGAGGGGTAAGGGTATGCTCTGTGGTGTAATGGGCGGCGATTTCGTTGACTGAGATGGTGGCGGGGAAGGCCGGCTTTCCGCCGTGACGGTGGATGAATCTCTCAGCCTTCTCGATGACTTCGTGCCATGTTTTTCCAGCCTGAATCTCACCCTTTATTCCCTCTAGGGTACGGCGGGCAACATGACCCGCGTCACGCCAATGCTTCAGTTCTAGTTCATTGACCACTCAATCACGCGACTAGAAGGTAAAATGCCCTCTCTCATAATGGTTACCGATGGCAAGCCTTGAGCGATTTCCGCACTGGTCGATAATCTGACGAGAGTACTTGGCAAGCCCCCGGCACAATCTCCTGTGAGTATCGCGTCCTCGGGGAAATTCAATAATTGCCCCGCGGTGGCGCAATCATCCGGGCAGACCATGCCCGAGGGATTGGCTGAGGTGGCTGTCAGCGGCCCTGTTATTGAGAGCAGTTGTATTGCGACCGGATGGGCGAGTAGACGAATAGCGACCGCATCACCACCGACTCTGGCATCCATTTTCTCAATTGCCCGCAGGACGATTGAGATGCTTGCAGGGGGGGCGGCGGCGATGAGTTTTCGAGCCAGCGGTGGAATCTCAACGATGGCCTCGGCCTGTTCGATACTGGCGACCGCCAAACTGACCGGCATATCTGCCGGCCGGCCCTTGAGTGCGAATAGGCGGTCTAGTGCGGCCGGAGTCGGACGGCAACCGAGGCCTGGAAGTGTTGTGGTAGGATAGATGACACATTCTTCGGCATCGATTCGCGCCAGAATCGTGGGTGGAATCTCATCCACACTCTCACTCTCCCGATAACCAATCCAAGAGGTGCGTGCGGCCGATTTCAATCGCGGTATCCTTATCGTCACATTTGACCAATAATTTGCCGCTGGGAAATAACGTCAACTTTGCCGCCCCAGTAAAGATATGGCATAGCCGAGTTTGGATTTTGACATCCCATCCTGCAGCAATAATCTTCTTGCCAACAGTATCCAAATCAATCTGCATCTCTTCTCTTGGCTCGATCTGCCACGAGGTATTGCCACTGCACATCTCGAGCATGAAACCCTCTTCATGCACTTCTGCATCTGCCATGAAAACACCTTATTCAGCGGGGCGACCCAATGGTGGACCTGAGGGTGGACCTGTGGGTGGAC
>DARQ01000096.1:10682-14318 GCA_002503395.1 Euryarchaeota archaeon UBA60
CCACTGGGGGGATCTGAGGGTGGACCTGACGGTGGGCCACTTAAGGGGTCTGATACTGGACTATTCAGGGAGTCTGATACTAGACTACTCAGGGAGTCTGATACTAGACTACTCAGGGAGTCTGATACTAGGCTACTCAGGGGGTCTGATACTGGACCAGATGACGGCCCAGTGGGGGGGCCACTTGGTGGCATCGGTGGTCCGGATGGTGGTGACGGTGGTGCTGTGGGGGGGCCACTCGGTGGTGTTGGAGGCGCCTCTCTGACAGTGCTGGATGCGGCGGCGTCATGGGCGAGTATCGGCTCTTCGGTTCGCGCCATACTGATTGGCGGGGCTTCTCTTATGTCTACCTTGGAAATCGGTGGTGCCGGGCGCGCCCTATCACCGCTGGCGGTGGTCAACCCCGATGAGGACTCGCTGATAGGGGCGAGGTCGGGTAATTCTGTGGATTCTCCATTTGCAACGCTGATCATGGTGCCGCCACCTGCAGAATGTTCGGCATTGTAGTCGACCATCATCACCTGTCCAGGGTCGATGATCTCTCGCTCATTCACCTGACCGAAGTCGTCGAGGTTGGAATCGAAGACGCCGGAAAAAAGAGTTGAGCCGACCGCGCTAGTAGGACTACGACCGACTTCCCGATCGAATTCAAAATCGGCCGCATAGGAACCTAGTTCCAAGGTGCGGCGGCCATCGGTGGCATCGTGGTGCAAGTTGAAAGTCCAGTGTCCTGAGTCGAGGGCGAAAGCGAATTCATACTCTCGTGACAGGCCTGGTCCGATACTGCTCACGCCACTGACCGGATCCACCGTTCTGCCGAGTGATGTGATGACGGTAGCCTCCAGGCCCCCCATCGGAATTGCCGACTCATTGTCGACATTGATACGTACCCGCAGGACATCGCGGTCATCATCATCGATATCGGGGATGGTCGAGAGCAGGGATGCGACCAATGGGCCGCTTCGTGCGTAATGTTCCCCACTCACAGCCATCCCACAGACCCCACGCTATCCATCGTACTTCAAAGCAATTCCCCGCCGGCAAGCCTCAGCGCATCGTCGCCCTAGTCTCCCACGGCAGGCTCCAGAATACCGCCGCAACTGTATGTTCTGCGGCATCTATTCGGCTTTGGTGTTTCTCATCACCACGGATTCGAACATAATCGAAGAGAGCGAAGAACACCAAGCCGATGACAGGTAGTGCGTAAACCAGTTTGCGCCCGGCCCTACGACTCCAGTGGGCGGCGCCCAGAGGCGTGGCATCGTCGTGCACAAGAGCGATGCCGAACCAGCGCTGTCCGAGTGAGCGCCCCATCCAGATTCCGGTGTACTTGAAGTAGAGCCAGTGCAGGGCGAGCAGGATTACCCAGTGCAGGATGGTGATATGAGGTGAGGTGGACATTTCTGCGAGATTCCACAGGCGGAAGATGAATACCCCCTTTGTGGCGATGAACAGAATGCTAAGGAGAAAGAAATTATCGAGCAAGTAAGCCGCTCCGCGTTTCCAGGCGTGGGCCAGCAGTACTCCGTCGGGAACTCCTTCGCCGACCAAGGCCTTGGCCATCGTCGACGACCCTTGGTGAAGCGTGACCGGCATGTCTTGAGAACTACTCATCTTACTCATCCACCGCTGACCTAGGCCATATGTGAAACCACCGCTCAATCCCCTACCGCATGCCAAGCGATCAGTTTTCGCTCCTGCGCCCAGTCGAGATATCCGGCCCAGGTGGGGTCGTGGCGCAAGGTGTTCATGTTTCCGAGAATTATCAGGCCGCGCCGCGCCCTGGTGATGGCTACGTTCAAGCGTCTTCTATCGGCGAGGAATCCGACATCGCCATCGCTATTGGCGCGCACCGTGCTGAAGACGATGACCTCTTTCTCTCGTCCTTGATAGCCATCTACGCTCTTGATTTCCAATCCGAAATACGGTTCACCATCACCCCGTCCGCCGGCCGCATCGAACAGGTCATCGAGTAGTCTTACCTGACCGTTATAGGGGGTGATGACGCCGATATCACTTGGCTGTAGGTCACCGGGCGCAAGCAGGCCCTGAACCACGGTGAGCAGACGCCCGGCCTCGTCGAGATTGGATTTTGACTGTCCCTCGGAATCGACCTGTTCGCTACCATCGATGGGGATGAATGCGACCGGTGCCTCCCAGTCCGGCCAGAGGAAGCCGGCCGGCGTCGGCCGGTCGGCGGCGGAAACACCATCCTGCAGACGACCATCATAGAATCTCCCCGAGGGGAAATCACTCAGTATAGGGTGCATGCGATATTGGGTCTCCAGCAGGTGAGAGGTGATTCCGGCGGCAATCAAGCGCTCAAACAGTGAGCGGTCGAGTCCGCCTTCCTCAGCCCGCAGGCTGATGACGGTGGCGGGAAGTTGCCTGTGGTCACCGACCAATACCAGTTGTCTGGCCGCCCGTACAATCGGCACCAGAGCGGCTGGTTCGGTGGCCTGTGTAGCCTCGTCGATGAGAACGTGGGGAAAATTGCGTTCACCGAGGATTGGATGTCCAGCACCGATGCAGGTGGTGCAGATAACTTCTGCACGGTCGAGGATTTCTTCGATTATTTTCGCCTCCAACCTGCGAATCTCCTTCCATCCCCGAGAGATATCACGGTGTGCCAGGCCCCTCGCCTTACCCTTCAGTTGTGGTAACTCACGGCGTAATGACATGACATCGTCAATCATCATCTTCACCTCTTCACGGTCGGGATGGTCATCGACCATCGCATCCAAGGTTGCGGCGCGTAATTCTTCTCGAACCTTCACCGGCCGGCCGATTCTCACAGCATCCACGCCGAGTTCTAGCAGTCCTCCGACGAGATTGTCGACCGCCACGTTAGAGTCAGCACAGGCGAGAATCGGACCGGTTTCCTGCCTCGCCCAAATCTTCAGCAAATGAACTGCAGTGTGAGTTTTTCCAGTACCCGGGGGGCCCTGGATCAGGGTTAAGCGGTTCATGACCGCGGCGGTGATGGCTTTGGCTTGACTATCGTTCAGAGGCAGTCCCGCAAGGTTAACCTCACCCAACCTCCGTTTCATCGGTCCCAGTTCGGGTAGCATCGCCGCTGCCGCATCGAGGTCGTGCAGGTTGGCCAAGAGGACATTCTGCAGAACCGTACCGCCGTTGCCCTCGGTACTGTGAAAGTCATCCAACGCTTCTTGCATCCGGTCGTGTGCTACCCGATTTGCGCCGCGGTCGAGGCGCCAAGCGCCCTTGCGCAGGCCTTCAGGTAAATCATTGCAGACGATGCGAATACGAGTACGACTCCGGTCGAGGACCACCCCTTCAACCACTTTCTCATCCCAGGGCCGGCTACGGGAGATGATGACGATATCGCCAGGGCCGAATTTATGCCACGGCATCTCACCCCCGCCGCGCATTGAGAATACTGCGATTGGGTCGCCGAAAAGGTGACCGCGCGGCTGGGCGACCAAGTCGAAAAGAGCTAGACCAGCCTCGACCAAGCGGCTACGTTTCCATTCCTTCCACCTCTCATCAACCTCGCTCAGTTCATCCTGTAATTCCCATTCCGTCAATCGACGATAGGTGGAGTGGTGGTCTTGACTGCGACGCCACCTCGCCGGCATTTCTTCGTCCGTCGGCGCTTCTGAGCGGTCGCGACCA
>DARQ01000096.1:14468-16570 GCA_002503395.1 Euryarchaeota archaeon UBA60
TCGGTCATTATTGGCCGACGCATTCAATGCTCGGTTGACGGTGACTCTTAAACGGTTTATATGCGGCCGCACAGATGGGGAGATTATGTTCGGGCGCTTCCGTAAGGACAAGGATGTCCACGGGAGAATATGCCCCCTGTGTGAATTGGAAAACCCTGCCGATGCCAGTTCCTGTAGCCAATGCTACTTCCAGTTAGAGAAAAATAATCGCCAGCAGGACGAGGCTTTCAGTGATGCCGAGGAAAATGTTCTCCTCGATGAACTATTGAACGGTGAGATGGAAGTTGAGGAGGAAGAGACGACCCCGGTAGATGTAATCACAATGGACGAAATGACGGTGGAAATAGACCAATACCAAGTCGTCGATAGCGATGGTGAAGAGGCGAAAGAATTCACCTTCATCAAATCTACAGGCCCGACTTTCTCAGAGATCGAAGCCGTTGGAGAGGGGCATATTGAGTCGCAATCGACTCCAACTCTCACCAGTCTACCCGGGGTGGAGGTCGAACAGAATGTGGATTATGTCAGCGAGGTTGCCGAGGAGATTAAGGTCGATGAGGCCGAAGTCGATTTGCTGAGCCTGCCAGAATTGCCACAAGTCATCGCTCCACCACCGATAGAGAGGGATGATACTGACTACGTCACCTCGGTTGGCGATGTGGTTGCAGAGGCGACGGCCGGATTACCCATACTTCCCGATATGGTTGCAAAGGGAGATGGTGAGGTCGGGAACGATTCAGTTTCTGTGCCACTCCCTGAGCCGGTTACCGATGTTGCGCTCGAATTACCCCCGCTCCCTGATGTCACACCAGCGCCACCCGCATCGATTCCCCCAACCACCGCCCCTCCAACTACGGCTTTTGGGAACTCTCAAAATGGGCATATCTGGCCGTGGTCTGTCAGCGAGGCTTGGGATTATCGTGACCTGTATCGAGAATTGAAGGAGGCGATGGAAGCGGGTCGGCGTGGTGACCACATCACCGCGGCCACATCCCTCGACCGCCTCGGACCGCATTTGGGTGAGCGCGTCGATCTGCTCTACTATGTCGGCCAGGTTTTGATTATTCTAGGCCGCCGAGAAGAACTCAACAGCATGCTGTTATCGGCACAGCGGGCGCACCCTGATGACCAGCAGGTATCAACTGCCGTATACCACCTCGGCGTGATGGGGCAGAACGATGCAGGCAACTCCTGATCTTACGACCGATGACGGTCTGCATCTCACCGCGGTCAATCGCAGACTGTTTTCCGAGATGGTCAAAGCGCACGTCGAAGACCCCGAAGGAACCTATAGTGCGATCCCTTGGTTCGACAAGAAAATCGAGGCAAGCCCGCAGATTTCCGATTTTTTGTTTGAATTAGAGGTGCACAGCAGAAGTGGCCGGATCCACTTTTGGTCGATTCATGAAGACGATGAATTCGTCGGCCTGGTGGGTATCGGAGATGAGTTACAAATCGAAGAAAGTCAGTGGAATCTGGGCTATTGGGTGCGTGCGAGTGCCCGTCGGCGAGGTATCGCTCGGCGTGCCGTGAACGCGGTTTTCACATGGGTCTCGGCGCAACCACAGTCGGCGCAGGTCGAAATCACCGTGCATCCGCAAAATGAGGCTGGACTGGCCACCTGCCGGGCGATTTGTAGCCAGTGGGGAGGGAGGAGAGTAGAACCGGATTTCTGGCCGATAGAACTCGGTGGCCGCACCGTCCCACACGCACTTTGGCTGGTTAATATCGGGGGTGGCGAGCCTGCCTGAATTATGGTTGACGGTCGACAGCGATGACCAAAGGCACCGCCCCGGACAGCAGGGTCACCCAACTCGTAGTCGCTCAACCTCAGCCCCGCAGGCGGCCTCACCCTCGCTCCGCCTACGCAAGGGAATGGAAGGTTTCGCTCGCTGGCATCTTGAACAGCCGAGCCAGCGAGCAGCGACGATATTCGTCATCGCCGACCAACTGGGCGATGCGGGTTTCCGCAATTGGTTGGCAGAGTTATTGTCGGCCTCACCTCATATCACCGTCGCTTGCCATGGTCTTAATCACCGTTCATGGTCAGCATGGGGCGAGGATGAGGAAGGATTCACCGCGGCATTGCGATTGGCCAAGCG
>DARQ01000096.1:16681-16914 GCA_002503395.1 Euryarchaeota archaeon UBA60
GCAGGCTATGTCGCGCCGTGGATGTCGAGGGTACTGGCGAGCGAGGGATTCACCGTCGACTCTTCGGTCAATCCGAGCATGCTGGTCGAACGGAAGGCGGGAAAAGGCAATTCATGGCATCAGGTCGAGGAGGCGATGGAATTGGCTGGAGTGGTCGAGCGCCCTTGGTTGACCTCGGGAATCGGCCCAGCCTGTGGCCCGGCGCTTCACCTGCCAATCTTGCGAGGGTTTGC
>DARQ01000096.1:17141-19182 GCA_002503395.1 Euryarchaeota archaeon UBA60
CCCATCAGACAAGACTCAGCGACTCAAGGTGAGGAGTTTGTCCGGTAGGACAACAGGTCGGGTGGCGGTGGAGAAGGTGGCGGTTGGGTTAGAAACCCACTCACATCATCCTAGAGACGATGCGCTCGGTCTGCTCGGTGGTCAGGCCAAGTTCGCGGTGGGCGAGTGGCCCACCTTCGTCGAGCACCGGTTCCTGCTCCTCAAGCGTCAGTCTGGAATTGGTCTCAAAGAAGATTCCGGTGTGAATCACATCACCCCAGACCATCGCTTTCTCGATACCTTGCTTCCAGTCACTTGAGTCATGCTCACTATCCTCGAGCGGCTGTACCCGTGGGCGGAAAAACTGGTAGGTGTTGACCTTGTTGAAGGTCACGCATGGACTGAAAACGTCGAGCAGGGAGAACCCCTTGTGTTCGATACCCGCCTTAATCAGGGATACCAACTGCTTGACATTGCCAGTATAGCCGCGGGCGACCCATGTGGCGCCAGCGGTAATCGCACTTGCAATCGGGTTGAACGGTAGTTCGATGCTGCCATGCGGTGTGCTCTTGGTCTTCATCCCGGCCTCACTGGTAGGCGAAATCTGACCAGTGGTCAGCCCGTAGATCTGGTTGTCCATCACAATATACAGAATATCGAGGTTGCGCCTGCTGGTGTGGGTGAAGTGGTTGCCGCCGATACCGTAGCCATCGCCATCCCCCCCAGTGACGATGACCGTCATCTCATGGTTCGAGAGTTTCGCCCCCGAAGCGTGGGGAAGCGAGCGTCCGTGCAGTGTGTGCATCCCGTACGAGTTGAAGAAGCCGGGAAAGTTAGAAGAGCATCCGATGCCGCTGATGGTGAGAATCTGATGCGGTTTCAGACCGAGTTCAGAGACCGCGCGCTGCAGGCTGCTGAGCACCCCGAAGTCGCCACAACCAGGACACCAATCAGGGTCCACCTTTCCCTTGAAGTCCTTCGGTTGCAATACTGATAGTGTATTAGTTTCGCTCATTTTCTCTCCTCCTCAGACAATAATCTCCTCATACGGTACCGATAAGGTCTCGTCCCCTTCAAGTTGCTCCTGAACTGCGGCTACGATGTGGTGTGGCTTGAACGGCTCGCCGTCATACTTGCGGATGTGGCCATCCACAGTGAATCCGGTCTCGCCTCGCAGGTAGCGATGGAAGAGCCCGGAGTAGTTATTCTCGACGATGATGGTGCGCTTGCATGATGAGAGCAATTGGTTCGCCTCGTCAGCATGGAATGGAACCAGCCACTTGAAGTGCAGATGATTGACGACAACACCTGCTGTCGCAAGTTGTTCGATTGCCTCCTGAATAACACCGGCGGTTGAGCCCCAACCTACCAAAGTCACCTCGGCATCGGGGTCTCCAACAATGGCCGGGGGCGGCAAATCCGCCAGCAGACCATCCATCTTGCGCTGTCGCTTCTCCATCATTGCCCGACGCTTGTGCGGGTGGGTGAACTCGTCGCTGATGAGCACGCCGTCGGGCATATGCTCATCGCTAGCGACCACGTGCTCGTAGCCGGGAATCCCGGGTAGAGCGCGGGGGGAAATGCCGCTGTCTGTGAACTTGTAGCGCTCGTAGTTGTCGGCTTCGTCGCCTGCTTCAGTAATGAGTTCACCACGGTCGATAACCGGGTTCATATCGAGAAGTTCTGGGTTGATGGTCGAGGTCTCGTCGGATATCAGCAGGTCGGAGATGATGATGGCCGGCAACTGGTACTTGTCAGCCAAGTTGAACACCTCGGGAATGGTCTGGAAAGCGTCGAGGGGACTGCTCGGGGCGAGGATGAGTTTCGGGAAGTCGCCCTGACTGGCGCCAAGTACCTGCCACAGGTCGCCCTGCTCAGTCTTGGTGGGGACGCCAGTTGAAGGCCCAGCGCGCTGAACGTTGACTATGACGATAGGAACCTCCATCATGCCGGCTTCACCGACACCTTCGGTCATCAGGGCAAATCCACCACCTGAAGTGGCGCACATCGAACGGCAGCCGGCGTGGGCTGCTCCGACGGTCATGCAGATGACGCTGATCTC
>DARQ01000096.1:19282-19586 GCA_002503395.1 Euryarchaeota archaeon UBA60
CGCCATAGCGAAGGCCTGATTGCCAGCCCATACCGCAAGTGGCTCACTTGGCTGCGGTGCTTGTTGTGCTGCGGGCTGGAAGTTTGCCGCCGAATGGTCGTACGCCGCCCTTGCAATGCGTACATTCTCCGCCACCAATTCCTCGCCCTTAGCCGAGAACTGGAAATTGAGTACGTCCTCAAGCGCGGATATCTCAATCCCAATCAGTTGGCAGGCAACAGCGATAGCCACTGTGTTCTGCATCAGTCTGTTGGCGCCCTTGCCGGCTAATTCACCAACTGCCATCGGGCAGAGCTGAACTCCT
>DARQ01000044.1:0-273 GCA_002503395.1 Euryarchaeota archaeon UBA60
GCCGTTGAGAATGTTCAGCATCGGTACCGGAAGACAGCCACCGGCAACCCCGCCGATATAGCGCCATAATGGTAATTCATGGGTATTGGCCCCGGCGTGCAGGCAAGCCAGGCTGGCGCCGAGCATCGCATTGGCGCCGAGATTAGATTTGTTCGCAGTTCCATCCAGTTCGATGATGACCTCATCGAGTTCACCCTGTACATCGACCGGCATGCCGACCAGTGCTTCCTGGATATCCTCGACCACGTGGGATACAGCTTTGCTGACTCCTTT
>DARQ01000044.1:397-3853 GCA_002503395.1 Euryarchaeota archaeon UBA60
TCGACCTCGATGGTCGGATTGCCGCGGCTATCGATGATTTGGCGGGCGTCCAGCCCGGTGATGAGTTTGCTCATCTATTTCCCCGAGTCAGGCGAGGCAAGGCTGGCCTTTCAATACTGTTCAAGGACCAATTCGGTCGTGGTACTAGCAATCTCGGCCGGAGCAGCCATCCAGATCCGGTCTAGCAGGGTGCGCAGGGATATCGTGTCATCGACGTGGACCAGGGCGACCAGATCGGTCTCGCCGCTGACCTCGTAAAGTAATTCAATTCCGGTCCAGCCACTGACCTCTCCGGCCAGCGAGCCGATTTCGGCACCCGGGCTGACCTTGATACGCACCAAGGCAGTCAATCCGACGCCTCCTTCACGCACCGTATAGCCGCGAATCGTGCCGTTTTCCTCCATCTTGCGAATGTGGGTGCGGATGGTTCTCTCGCTGGCACCGACACATTTTGCGAGGTCGACATAGGACATTCTGGCGTTCTTTCGTAGTTCTCCCAGTATCGCTCGATCAATCTCGCTGATGTTTGCCATATTCGAGGCTTTCGCCTATTCTATATGAATGCTTTGAAAGCGGGGGTTTAGGGGTGAAAATTAATGTTTAACGGCCAATAAGTAGATTTTTTTTGTTACTTTACGGTAATAATAGTTTGCTCTCTTTCTCCATAGGAGTTGTATTTCATAACCGTTATGCTATTTTTTATTGGCGATTATAGCGTATTCTTGTTCCAAGACTTCAAAATAGGCGAGATGGTCGCAACACCATGGCGCCAGAGGAGAGGATGGCTCATGCAACCAGCCAAGCCTTCCTCGATTCGGTGGCGGAATTACCACTCTCAGACAAACAGAGAGATTGGTATAATGTCGATGTGAAAACTGTTCTGGGAAGTACCAGAATCGTCAAACATGAGGTCAATCAAGATAACGGAGATGCCCTTGTCTTTCTCAAATCGAGCCTGATGTATTGCAATCCCAACGAAGGTCGTCTGCAGCACTTCCCGCGCAATTTAGTGCACTGTTTCATCGATGATTTTCGTATGCGCCGTGACAAGATAAAGAAAAATCTGATCTTCAGGGGTGAATTATTCAGCGTGACCCCGCACGATGAACAGTTATGCTGGATACTTGAATGTAAGAAAGAGGCTGAAGTCCCGCCGGCGCAGAAGACCGTCGCTGGCTGGATGTCGTGGCTCAACGACTAACAAACGAAGGCTGCAAGTCGTAGCAATGCATAGTTTCCTTTGTTTATCAGAACTTCCACTTGATCGAGCAACCGATGCTTAATGTTCGCTCAACCGAAGGTTTGTCTCCCATTGAAAAAGCATCCAAAGCGTCTTGTAAATCCCTGCATGAGGCCTTAGTCGGGTCGCTCGGGCTATTATCCATCCGACCACGGTAAACGACCACTCCCTCAGCGTCGAGCAGGTAGAACTCCGGAGTTCTCTCGGCTCCCCATTCAGTGGCTACCGATTGGCTCTCATCGTGGAGGTAGGGGTAGGACATCCCCTTGGTGGCGCGCTTTTCCATATTTGGGAATGAATCGTCTGGGTAATTCACCGCATCGTTGGAGTTAATGCCGACAAAACCCATTCCGAGGTCTCTAGTTCTCTGCGCGAGGCGCTCGATACGCTCTATACTGCCGACCACGTAAGGGCAGTGGTTACACTCAAAGACCACGATTGCTCCGGCATCTGTCAACACCTCACTAAGCGATAGTTCGGCACCTCCGACACTTGAGTTCGCATTTGGAAGGCTGAATTCTGCTACTTTGTCACCTGGCTCAAATCCCATGTCAGTTCACTGATGTGCGATTCTCACGCAGGGCTTGAATGTTACTTGAGGGCGCTCAAGCATTCTTCAGCGCTTCTTCGGCGATTATCTTAACGTCGCATTCCTCGAAGCGACGGCGGGCGATGGTATTCTCAGGGTCGTTCGACAGGGCTTCGCGCCATGCGGTTCGAGCTTCGTGCCAACGACTTGCTTCATGGTGGATGGCGGCGATGTGGAGGCGCGCTTCAAGGTGTTTCTCGTCGGCTTTGGCGGACTTTTCAAAGTCTGCCAGCGCCGCCTCTTCACGGCCCCATTCTAGGTATAGCAGACCGCGCTGATGCCAAGCGGCGGCGTTGGTGGGGTCGATGCGGAGAGCATCGTTGAGCGGGGTCTCGGCTAATTCGGGTCGCTCAAGTGCCATATGGCAGGCGGCCAATTGCATCAGTGCATGTGAGTGATTTGGATTGAAATCAAGGACTTTCTCCCAACCTTCCTTTGCTTCTGACCATTGTGCCAACATCATCAGCGCCTCGCTTCGTCGTACCACCGCGAGGTTCAGTTCGGGTGCCTCGCAAAGCAGATGGTGGCAATCGTCGAGAGTGTCTTGGGGTTCCTCAAGAGCCATGTTCACCGAGGCGCGATTCAGGCGTGCCCGGACATGAGTGGGTTGCTTGAGGAGGGTGTCGGTGTAGAACTCCTTGGCTTCCTCAAAACGCCCGTGGGCGGCGGCGATATTGCCCTTGATATATGCGATGACTGGGTTATCAGGGTCGCTTACAGAGGATGATTCAACCAAGCGTTGGGCTTCGGAAAGATCACCTAAATCCAGAGCCAGAAGTGCCGCCTCGGCATCGATTGCCGGGTCATCTTCCATTAGACGACGGCTACGGTTGAGTGATTCTTCGGCAATTTCCAATTCCTTCATCAGGCGCTGAACCCGCGCCATACCCAGCCAGGCGATTCCCGACTCGCGATCGACATCGAGGGCGTGACGGAAGTTATCGCCGGCCACTGTAAGTAAGGCTCGGTCGGTATCGCCGGAGCCATCTCTCTTGAGGTCGGCAAAAGCAAGGTGTAAGCGCCCCCATTCCAATTGCAGATGTAGGCTCATCGTCGGTGGGGTCGGAGCGGTTCGCAACAGGGTTTCAGCCTCATCTATCTCTCCCTTTTGCAGTGCCATGCGCGCCATCGCCGCCCGCAGAACATCGTTTCTAGGATTCTGATTGAGGGATTTATCCAGTGATTCCTGAGCGTCTACCTCCTTGCCGGTCGCCGCCAATAAGTCTGCCTTCAGGAGAATCAACTCGGTGCCTCCGGCGACCAATGCTACGGCGTGAACGGCGGATTTCAAAGCGGTAGCCAACTCGCGTGAATTGGATGAGAGAAGTCGTGCTTGAAGCGCCCATGCATCGCCATTCTGTCGGTCATAGGACAGACATTTATCAACCGCTTTAATGGCCTCTCCCTCTTCTTCCATCTCAAAGTGCAAGGTTGCCTTGCGCAACCAATAACCGCTATTATCGGGGTCTTCCTCAAGTGCTTTGTCGAGAGCTTCAAGAGCTTCACTGCGAGCGCCAGCACGCTCTCTCAAACCGGATAATAATGAGCGGTCAGCCGGGGTATCAACTCCTAGTGCTTCCAATCGGCGTACACTTCTCTCAGCACCGGCATCACCTTCTCTAACCAA
>DARQ01000044.1:4006-4467 GCA_002503395.1 Euryarchaeota archaeon UBA60
GGGGCTATGCGCGCGGCCTCTTCGTAGCATGCCAGCGCCCATGAACGGTGACCGTTACGATAGGCTAACTCACCGAGGCGGCGGGCTTCAAGGTCACTGAGTCCAAGGTCGGATGGTCGCAGTCCGACCTCGATGAATACCTCTTGGAGGCGATCAGCCAAGCGGAGGGTGCCCAAATCCAATTCACTACGGGTGGTATCGAGGTCGCCATCTACATCGACGGTCGAAAGTAGGTCTCGTACAGCGGCGAGAAGGGTGGTGGCGGCATCGCCCGGGTCGGCGGTCAACAGGTCACCAGCAAGACTGGCTTCGATATTGTCGAGGGCGCGGTGGGTGTCGATGATACTCGCAAGTTCTGGATTGGCGTGCAATAGTGCAGTTACGCCAGAGTGTAATTCATCGACTGTGGAACGTAACCAATCGGCATCATTCGCTAGACTGAGTCGGTCTAGTCGTAAATC
>DARQ01000044.1:4544-16449 GCA_002503395.1 Euryarchaeota archaeon UBA60
GTGCCACTGGCGGTAACCAGAAAGAAGGCCAGTACGATTGTGAACGGTTCCATCAACCACCAGCCCGTTCGTGGCGGCTTTATGGTCTGCGGCTGAAAGCAGGGGTGAAATGTGGGTTTTCGCACCTTTTTGTGGTGACGGCCTAAAGGCCGGGCCGCAATCTTGGGAATCTATGGTAATCACCTTCTAAGTCCATATCTCGACCGACATAGCGAAAGTCTCTCTATGACCCCTTACCACGCACGGGGACGTTTATGGAAGTGTTCGCTGGCTCTGAGTGGTGGGGTGACCGACTAGACGGAATCGCCGATTTGGGCTACGATGTGGTCAGCATCGCCGAAGAAATGAGGGCGAATCCAGAAATGGCTAGCAAGCGGTTGCAGCAATTCGAGGAATATGTCGATGCTGCTGAGGTTCTGCGCATGCAATTAGTTCACCTTCCCAGTCATTGGGAAGTGGCCCGCGCCGAGTGGATGCAATTGCTCGATGACCCTTTTTGCGCCCCTACGGTGGAAAATGAGTTCAAGCGTATGCAATTATCAATGCGGCCATGGGGCTTGGAAGCCGATGCCCATCGCCGGGAATGGGAACGTGCCGGGGTCGGCGAAGCACTTGAGGAAGCGGTTGAGCGCCTCGATGCGCTAGACCTCACTCTGGCCTTGGAATCGGGTGAGGTGTGTACGACGATTGCGACCTGTGTCGATGATAAACTATTGTTGGTCGAGGTGAGTCTGCTCGAGGAAAAACAACGTCAGCGAGTTGCCAATCTGCGAGAGATGTCTGAACATCTGGAGGGGCGAGGCTTTACCGTGGGGGCGGTTTTTGAAGGTGGCCTGGCGGCGGCGGCAGAACGGTTGGGAATCGTTGCTGAAAGGGTCGACGTGCATCAGAATATCAGTTCGGTGATAATCAGCGAAATAACCCCCTTCGACTCCGAGTTGGCGAGTGACTATATCACTCGGCGAAATGAAATCCAAAAAAATCCGGGCGTTGATGAAAATGACCGACTGCAACAATTGGAATCTGAGATTGAAGCGGTCTCCGATTCATTCCGCAGTCGGTTGGCACGGCTTCAAGAGCGAGTAGACGCTTGGGTCAGCGAAGGTTATGTGATGCCGATAGAAGGTGCGGTGCCACCTGAAGACCTGTTGATCTGGGAGATGCGAATGGCTGAAATCGAGCAGGCAATCGAGGCGCATGACAAGACTTGGGAGAGAATCGAATCTGGGTTGCTGACCTGGCCTGAACATCGTCTCGAAGCGAGTGGATTGCGCGGTGATTTGGGGGGTATTGAGGACTTGGTCGCACTTGCCGATAGCCTTGAGCAACTTACCAGAGCTTGTACTGGAGAGGGCCAGGGCTTGATGGATTGGTGGAGTGACCATGGTTTTTCGATGGCGTTATGGCAACATCGATTCGATGATGACCCTCGCCTTGCACTGGAAGAATTCAAGGATCACGTGCCAACTCTTGAGGAGGCCAAACGAATCATCGATGGGATTGAGCGCCTCGATGTCTCAATGGGTGGTGGAGATGAGGCATGGTCACACATCGTAGCATTGCGGGATGCTGTGCTCGAGAGCGAGACTAGTGAACAGGCACGCCAGTGGCTGGAGGCCCGACGCCGGAGGAATCTACGTCATCGAGTGATGCTTGAAGATGAGTGGTGTAAACTGGTTTCATTGGGTAAAGCCGATGCTGAATTAGCACACACGACTGGAATTGATGAATTAAGTCTGGCTGATTTTGAATCATTGGTGGCAACTATCGACCGTACCGGTCATAATGAATCAGAACTGGTGCAAGCAACCGGTGACGAAGTGGCCGCCGCTCGCTTGGAGAAGCAATTACTGCTGCTGATTGAAAATTGGCACTCAGCGGGATGGGATACCTCTGGTGTCGAGGCGATGATTGAGGATAATCCGCTCGCATTTGGCCGAAGATTGGGTGAAATTCGCGCCCGCATGGATAACCATGAAATGCTGCGCCAGCGCTATCAGGCGCTACCGGTAGAACGTTCGGACGAAATCATCACCAGACTAGAATTAGATATGCGCAAACCCGATAAATTAGCCGCTCTTTGGTCTGATCTTCCGCAAATTGCCGCCACCCTGGCCGACTTGCCGAGTGTTGACGGGGAGCGAAGTTGGCAAGCATGGCAGCCAGGAGAAATGCAACGCCCGACCTTGATTCCCCATATTCTCAGCACAGTTACCTCAGATGGCACCATCGATCAGGAGGTCGAGGCGCTCGAGGCGGCAATCATCGCCATGGCCGATGAGATTGAAGTTGAGTCGTCGCCGGTCAATGAAATGCCACCAGAAGAAAAAACGGTGGCCGAAATACCCGATGGCGAACCCTTTGCCGCCACCTCCGAATCTGCGGAAGAGAGTGGAGAAACTACCGGAGTGGCCGAGGATGTAGCGGAGGTCAAGATTCCCCCGACCATTGAGATGGCTGTTGAGGAGTTGGCGGCTTCGTTTTCAGGGTCGGAGTCGGGGGTGGGAGTGGAACCCGGGTTTGAAGACACTTCTGCGGCCGAAGACAAAGTAAAGTCTGAACCCAAAGAAGAATCGAAGTCGGGCTCTGCACCTGAAAGCAAATCAAAGTCAATTCCTGACTCGGCTGATGAATATGTGTCGATGGATGCTCCCGAGTATGAGTCGAAGGGTGAACCGGCTGCCGATGTTGCTGTATCGGGTGATGCTGGAACCGGGGGGGATGATTGGTCGATTTTCTCAAGTGCGATAGAAGATTTTGTCGAGATAATCGGTTTGGATGATGACCTCTCGGGAGATTGGCCAAGTGAATTGCCGGGATTGCGAAGGGCTCTTTCACCCTATGTCGGCCTGACTCCTCGCGATACTAGAATCGACCGTTTATTACGCCTTGTCCTGCGGGCAATTCCGCCTAATGATGCTGGGCAGGAGGATATTGAAAAATCGGTTTTGGTAATTGTAAAGTTATCGGAGTTCGCAAGAAAACTCAGAGCTTGGAGTCGAGAGAGGTTGTTATATCGAAATCTCTCCTCTTCGGGTGCATTATTGGCTGATGGGGAGGCACTGGGGCTTGCCTTGGAGAGAATCCCCGGACCGGGAATTGCAATACCCTTGGAGGCTGATGATATCAGCCTGCCGAGATTCGAAGATTATGACGACCTATTGCGTCAAGTCGAGAAGTTGAACGGGGCGATAAATCTCCCTACTGCTGGAAATATCGTGGCCGCCAGTGCGTGATTTTCCGATACTCTCAGCCGCTGTGGGTCATCGAGGCGGCCAAGGTGGTTTCAGTCACCCAATGCAGAAAGTAACTCGTCCTTTTCATCGCCGGACATGGTGTCAACCCTCTCTCCGGCCGGAACCACGGCAGTAGGCGCTTGACCGGTCGTCTCGAGTCCCATGTCAAGAGCATCGAGATTTACAGGGGCGGCACCCATCGGTGGTGGTGGCATTCCCATTACTGGCGGAGGCGCAGGCGATGCTGGCATCAGTGGCGGCGTCATTCCCGGCGCTGCAGGAACCGGCGCTGCAGGAGTTGGCGAGGGAGGAGGTGGAGGTGGTGGTAAGCCCGAAGGTTCCGGTGGTGGAGGAGGTGGTGCTGGCAATCCTAGTGGATGGGGTGGTGCTGGCATCGGCACCGGTGGCATATCAGGGGCGGGAGGTGGAATGGGGTCACCGTCAGGGTCAGCTATGACCACCCCCTCTGGGATTGGCGCCCCCTCGGGTATACCGGTGGTGAATGCCGGGGAAGTATCGGATGCTGGTTCTTGCCCAATTATGGGTGCAGGGGGGGGAACATCATCCTGGTTAACGACTGGGGTTTCGGTAGGCATTGGTGGCAGAGCGACCAAGGGTTGAGATTTCACTTCCAATTGTGGGGCAGGGGCTTGCGATGCAGCCATTACCGTGGTGCTGGCTGCGGCAGCGGCATCTTTTTCGGCCTTGATTCGTGCCTTCTCTTGCGCTTTCGCCTCGGCTTTGACGGCTTTTTCATCCGCCTTGACCGCCTTGCGCTGTGCCGCTAATTGCTTAGCATCTCGGCGCTCTACATCAATTTCCTCGGCTAGTTGATCCAATTCGGAGGTATCCAATTCATGTCCGTGTAGTATTCCTTGCACCGAGTGGTCGAGACGGTCCATGCTGGCTGTGGTCAACAGGCGATTGGAGCCCCAGCGCCAGATGACCAGACGGTGGAGTTTTCCCGGTGATTGAAAGGTGATCACCTCGGGGTCGGCAAGTTGTAATGAACTAAGGCCAAGGCCGGCGAGTAACGGTATCACACCCCACCACTGTCCGGTGAGAACCGCACCGGCACCGAACATCGTCGTCAGCCACCAGGCGATGATACCGCGGTCGAGCCAATCGACGCGGCGGTGCGAGAATCCTTGGAAAGCCTCGCGCTTGAGCATCAGGTCGGTCTGGGCCTCAATGCCGCTGGACGAACGGGTGGTGCGAACCACGCGAATCAGGTCATCGTCGACCAATAAAGAGTGGGCTTGGTCACCGTCTTTTGATTCTCGGAGAATGAATTCAGCGAAATCTTCGCTCAGTGCCGCTCTGGCACGGACGGCGGAATAGGTCATTTCCGTGGTCGCCACATCGGGCGCATCTCCGGTGTTTTCCTCAACGGTTTCCTCGGACTTTGCGGCATCGACTTCTTCTTCGTCAATGGTATCGACATGAGAATCTGCACTTGCATCAGCGCTGACCTCTTCACCCTCGACAACCCCGAAAAAGTCATCGTCAGGAGGTGCTTCAGCATTTGCTTCAGCGGGCGTTTCGCTACCCTCGGCCTCAGCGGACATACTACCCCGAGGAGTGCGACCACTGATGACCTTTCACCCTGTGAAAGGTTGGATTTCACTGATAATCAGCCAAGATGAAGGTCTCGACTTCGTCGGATGTCGAGAAACCCTTGCCGGCACTGGTACCGACCAAAGTCTCAATCGCCGAGGTGCTGGCTATTTCGACCATTCGTTCACTCAGTGGGCCGTTGAAGACGATGGCTACGGCGCCATCGGCCTGCTCGGCCTCCTTAGCCAGTTTGGTCGCACCTATGGGTTCAGAAAGGGTGCCATCAACGTAGACAATGATGGCTTTCTTACTGGCTAGGTCTCCCATGTGGTCAAACAGTTCCTTGGCCTTTTCCGGTGCTGGCTCGGTGCTGGCCGCCAACACTTCTGTAGCTTTTTGGTCGCCTTTGGATTCCTTGGCATCGACCTGTTTGAGGAAACGGCTCGCTTCAACCTTCATCGACAAGCACTTGGTGACGGTTTTCTGGGGTAGAAGTTCCCATTCCTGACCGACCGGCGCCTGAGCGACAAAGTCGACCTTGAGGGCACTGTAGAGTTGTTGGAACAGCATCTCTCCGCCGCGGTCACCGTCGATGGCGACGATTACTGTCGCCTTGCTGTTGGCAAGTTCGATTAATTCCGGCTTGATATTGCCAGCGCCATCGGTAGATATTGCGTTCTTGATTCCGTAGTTGATGATATTTCGAACGTCGTTACGTCCCTCGACGATAATCAGCGACTCGCTGCTCGCGGCGTTTGGTCCACAGGTCAGACCATGGTAATCGGTCACCTGCTGGGTGGTCAATACTGAGCGAACCTCTTCGATTACGGTCTTGCTGGTAGCACTGCCACTACTTACCATCTCGAGAAGTAGTTGCTTAGCCCGATCGACCACAGTGGTGCGCTTCACGGCGCGGATGTCGTGGATGCTGGTTACCTTGATTATCGCATTACAAGGCCCGATTCTATCGATTGTTTCCAGCGATGAGGCGATGATTGCAGTCTCAACATTATCCATGCTGCTGGGGATGGTGATTTCCCCCGAGGCTCGGCCTTTGATGACTTCCATCTCAACGTCGACGTGCCCGATACGGGCGGTGCGCTGTAGTTTTCGTAGTTCTAAATCATCGCCGAGCAGACCTTCAGTCTGCCCCATAATCGCCCCGATGACGTCCTTTCTTTGCACGCTGCCATCGATTTCCAACGATGCGTGGATCATGTATTTCATGGCCTTGGATTTACCGCCGCCCTTGTTTCCGCCTTTGTTATCTCGTCTTCCCATTTGAATTTCTCCTCTATGCCCTAAAACCAATACCGGACACTGTGAACGTTCGGCAATAGCGCCGAAAGCGCCGGTGAATCGGAATTGAACCTAGGGCTCAAAGGGCGCGACATTATCCTCCTTATTCAAGCCGTCGAGAGATGGGGATTTTCATTTCCCCTTGCCGATGCCCTCAAAAACCGGAATATGCTAGAGGCGGCGTGGCTGATGAAGAAGTTCTAACCCTTGAAGTCTTCAAGGGAACCGTAGAAGTGATGCTAAGCGACGATTTCCTATCATTGGATGAGAAGCGGCTGATTATTAAATTGGCCAACCAACTCCGTCTTGAAGAGGATGAGCCGGCCAAGGTCTACGAAGCGATTCGCGAGGGTCGAGATATAACTGGTGGACGGGAGATGAGCAAAGGTGAGTGTATTCGGGTCTTCACCCGGGTTTACGAAGTCGCTCTAGTCAATGAGTCGGTTTCTATCGATGAAGAGAATGTCCTCGCTCACCTGCGCCATCACCTGAATATTGAAGACGAGGATTATGAGCAGGTGGTCGCCGGGTTGAAGAAAATCATCACCGAGCGTTATGACGACAACGTCGTCGGACTGATGCTCAATACCCTTTCCGACTCGGTGACTTTGGTCGGGAGATTATTCGACGGTGTGCGCACAAAGAACGCATCATGAGGTGGACTTATGTCCGATGCTTTGGACGACATCTTATCGCAGATCCCGAAGAAATATTTCACCCGGCCGAAAAAATTACTCAAACGACTCAAACTGGCCTATACTGTTGGTGTACCACCACTTCTGGTCGTACCGATGACCGATTTGCTCAATGAATCGGCCGGTCATTCCTTTCACATCGGCACTCCCGACCCTGAAATGCGTAGAATCGCATCATGGATATTCACCACGGTGGCTGATGACCATCCCTGCCTACTGGTGATTATCACCGCCTTGTGGGCAAGAAGTGGGCGTGAAGACCTAAAATTAGTCGGTCTGTTATTAGCAAATTTAGGTGGTGTTGAAAGTACGGTCAATCCTTGGGATATTTTCTATGAACTCATTGTCGGGCGGCAATCTCTGGCCTTGGAAGTGGTACTTGAAATCGCTGAAGAGATGGCGAGAGGGGGGAATGTGGTGCCTGAAGACGAGGAATTGTGGAATTGGGCAAAGTGTGGGAAGATCACCCATCAATTTGCGGTATTGGTTTTGACTCTGCGCCGTGATGGTGAACTACCTAAGGATTTAATCAACGCCGCTCCCGAGGGTGGAGAACTGTTTGAACGCATTCGTGCTCGCCTTCTCACTAGGTGATATTCAAGACACCTATGGCCATGCGCCCATCATGGTCGAAAGATTTCTACCCGCTGATGACCCGGTACTGGAGGACGTCTTATCGTGGACCGTGGCGCGTGACGCGCGCGATATGGCGCGCCTGCTCGAGTGGTTACCCGATGCCCGCTCGGTACGAGAACAACGGGTGCTGATGAGCCGGGTGATGGCGCTGGCTGAAGAATTGGAGTCGGCGATGGAAAAGATGGCGGCACTACAACAGGGTTGAGGCCATGCGTTGCGGGCTGATTCTGGCCGGTGGAGATTCCACTCGAATGGGCATGGAGAAGCATTCACTGAAAATTTCCCAGTCGAAGATGGTCGAGATGGTCGTCGGGGCCTTGCAAGCGTCTGGTTGCCAGACGCTGATAATCGCCACTCGGGACGGACAGACCTGGCCGGGCTGGGATGTTCGCCGGAAAGTACGTTTCGTGGCCGATGAGGATGATTGGGTCGGCCCTCAAGCCGGATTGGCGGCGGGATTGAATGAGGCTGTAAGTCTAGGATGTGAATGGGTGCAGTTAGCGCCTTGTGACATTCCATTACTCGATCCGGATTTACTATTAATGTTACAATCAAAGGCCTCTCCCGAGTTTGCCGCGGTGGTACCGGAAGGGCCGAATGGGTTGGAGCCATTGCTGGCATTGGTACAACCCGGAATGATGCTGGCGGCATTGTATCGGGTGCGAGAATCACAGAAGCGTAGCATCTTTGCGGTGCTTGAGTCGATGGCCGTAAAAAAGATTTCTCGTGCCAATATTCAAGGGTTGGAAATCGCTGATTCCTGCTTCCTCAATGTGAATTTACCGGAAGATCTGGACTTGGCGCGAGAACTATCAAAACGGTAGGGTGAGGGTGAGAATCTCATCAACCAGATCGACCTTGACGAATTCGGCGCGGCATGACTCCTCGATGGGGAGAACCTGTTCTCGGTTATCGATGGAAATCGCTAATTTACCCTCAAGTTCGATAATTTTTATCTTCTCCCGAGTAATGTTTGGCAGGTGTATCTTCAGCGCCGTATGTTCATCGCTTTCCTCGATGATGAAGGAGCGCCGTAAACGCAGAGGTAATTGCTTACCGAAGTAGTCCTCGGAGATGCCGATTGGTTTGGTTGGTTTCTCACCATGAAGGATCAGGCCAACCTTTCGCAGGCTCTCAATACCATGAATATCAGAATCTTCCAATTCGACTTGGGCTATTGCCATGGTGCCGAATTCACCGCGCAGTAATTCGATATATGATTGCTCGGCTCGGCGGCGATTCTGCAAAAATTCATGGTCTAGGTCTGGGGTGATTCGATTTATGATTGCCCCCTCTACCTGGATTGAGAACTCCCCCAACGTCGCCACCGCCCGCACGCTTTCATCGACGGCCATCTTCTCAGGAATGGTGACTAGAGTGAACCCGGTCAGCCGATGGTCGGTCAGTATCTTTCTGGTGGCGATTACCCGGGCTTGGAATTTGTCCAGCTCTTCTTGAATTGCGGCTTCCTGTTTACGTCCGAAGAGTAAGCTTCTGACACCGCCGGTGGTGCGCGCTAACCTAGCGATTTTACCGCTCCAACTCTCAAGGATTTCGGGCAGGGCAAGAAACCTGAGGGTATGGCCGGTCGGCGCGGTGTCGAAAACTATCACATCGAAACGCAGGTCCTCAAGATGCTTGAGCAGACGGTCGAATGCCAGGGCTTCATCGAGGCCGGGGAGAAGTAGATCTCCGCCTTTCAAATCCGCTAATTCATCGCCGATATCCTGCTTTGCCTGTTGGCCGAAGAACATATCCATATTGCCACCGAAACCTCCGCTCAGCGCCTCGGATAATTTCGGTAACATCTCATCCATCTGGACCTCGGGGTCTAGTTCCATCCCCCACAGATTCTCGACCCCCGCGACTGGGGTGGGTTCGTTTCCGAGTTGAAAATTAAGTGAATCGCTGGTCGAATGCGCCGGGTCGCTTGAGACCAACAGGGTGCGCAGTCCGGCATCGGCTAACCATATAGCGGTCGCCGCAGCACAGGTTGTCTTGCCGACCCCGCCCTTGCCTCCGAACAATAATAACCGCGCCATACCCTTGGGTGTTATTCCCCCTTCAAGCGCTTGTCGCCAACACAATGTGGCCTCAAAGTGGTAGATTCCCGCTGGAAAAGGCATCGATGACCTCGGGGTAGAGAATGTGCTCAACCTGTTTCACCCGCTGCGAAAGTGATTCCTCGGTATCGTCGAAATGCACCGCTACTTCTCGTTGGGCGATAATCTTCCCACTATCCGTGCCGGTATCGACGAAATGTACCGTACAACCGGAGAGTTCCGCCCCGGCGGTCAAAACATCTCGGTGCGCATGAGCACCGGGAAAACCGGGTAGGAGACTGGGGTGGATGTTGATCAGACGCCCTTCCCATCGCTCGATGAACCATGGTGTGAGAATCCGCATGTATCCCGAGAGAATCACCGCTTCGATTTCCAATTCTACCAAACGCGCATGAATCACTTCCTCGTGCGCTTGTCGCCGGTCATCGTTATTATTTCCGGGCTGGCCTCGATGTTCGATAACCTCGGCCCTCACCCCATGTGCCTGGGCACTGGCTAATCCTGCAACCCCACCTATATTGGAAATTACCACTGTGGTGGTGTGGGCGCAATCACTCTTTTCCTGATGCCGCAGAAGGGCCGTCATACCCGAACCTGAACCCGAGATGAAGACTGCCAGTCGCAGTGGGTTGGTGGGTGTGGCGATACGCGGTAAGTGGAACATGGTGCTCGCCTGTAGGTGGCGGGAATGGCCGGTTGATGATGAGCATTGGCCTATTGCCGCGTTGTTATGTAGGGGTGACTTGAGGATATCGTGTGAGCGAAGTGGGTGTGCGTATGGATAGTGTCGACGAAATCGTCGAGCGCTATATGCGCAAGTCGAGTCCGAAGCAGAGGATGCGTTACGTCGTCCTCGGATGGGTGTTCGTCGCCTTTGCGATTATCGGCATCTGGGTACCGGGCTGGCCAACCGTCTCGTGGGCGGTTCCGGCGGCATATCTTTTCAGTATCTCGGATGAGAAATATTTCCGCTGGTCGTTGACCAACAAATTCTTCGGCCCGGCATTGTTTGAATATTATGCCACAGGAAAAACCGTACCCAAGCATGCAAAAATCTGGATTATCGTGGCGATGACGGTGATGTCGGGATTGTCAATCTGGCTTGCCACCATTGCCGGCGACCCTGGTTATGGTCAGGCCTTCATCGCCGTGGCATGGGCGGTCGGCGTCTGGTGGCTGTCGTGCAAAGTGCAGTCACGACCGATGTGAATTCGCAATCATATTATTGGTTGAAATACCAACGTTTGCGACATTGCCTGCCATGGGTTAGTGACGGAAGAGGCGATGGCCGGTGAATAGCATGGTAATACCTCGGGCATTGGCTTCCTCGATCACCTCACCATCGCGGATACTGCCGCCGGGCTGGACGATGGCCACCACCCCACCTTCAGCCGCCTGCTCTATTCCATCTTTGAAGGGGAAAAATGCATCACTGACAAGAATGCTGCCCTGGGCTTCATCACCGGCGCGCCGGATGGCGGTGCGCACGGCCTCAACCCGGCTGGTCTGGCCCGGCCCGATTCCGACTGTGCGCGTGCCTTTGACCAAGACGATGGCGTTCGATTTCACCTGCTCGCATACCCGGGCACCAAATTTCATGCTGGCGATCTCTGCTTCACTCGGCTTGGCCTCGGTCACCACTTTGGCCTTCTCCCAATCTATTACTGGTGGCTCTTCGGTCTGCACCAACCACCCACCGTCAATCTGTTTGCGGACCACGGCACGAGGCTGAAATTCCAAGCGGTCGTCAGGGGAAGACAAGGTGAGGATGCGGCGTTTCTTTTTCTCCATCACTACTTTCTTGGCTTCGGCATTGTATGCCGGGGCAATCAGAACCTCGATGAATAATGGTACCAGAGCCTGGGCGGTAACCAGATCAAGTTGTCGGTTGAAACAGATTATCGAACCGAATGCCGACTCGGTATCGCATGCCAATGCCGCCTCAAAGGCCTCTATCTGGGTGGCGCCGAGGGCGGCGCCACAGGGGTTATTGTGCTTGAGTATCACACACGCGTGGGGAGTGGTCGGCCACTCATCACTGGATAAGGCGCGGCATAACCTCAAACATGCATCGGCGTCGGCATAATTGTTGTACGACATCGCCTTACCTCCTTCAACTTCGGCTGTGACCAAGGTTGCCGGTGACTCGGCTGCACTGGCCGAGGGCTCGATGAAGAGGGCTGCGGCCTGATGTGAATTCTCACCATATCTCAACAGGTGGTGGCGCTTTGCTGATACGAGTAATTGTTCCGGGAAGCGAGCGGCTTGTTCGGTGACATCATCTGGTTCTGCCGGCGGGCCAATCCAACGTTGACATAACTCATCGGTAATGGCACAATCATAGGCCGCAGTGTGCTCAAAGGCGGTCAAGGCTAACTGTTGGCGCAACTCCAATCCGACTGCTTCGGCAGAGCCGGCT
>DARQ01000044.1:16498-19996 GCA_002503395.1 Euryarchaeota archaeon UBA60
GTGTGATTCTTGGCGCTGGCCCTCACTAAAGTCGGGCCGCCGATATCGACCATCTCAAGCAGGGCCGGGTCATCAAGGGGAGGTCTTTGTGCCGCTGCGGAGGCGAAATCGTAGAGATTGACGGCAACGACTTGTATAGGGAAATAGCCCATATCTGCTAATTCCTTAGTGTCGTCCTCTCGCTCTAGGCGCGCCAATAAGGGTGCATGGATGGCGGGATGAAGGCTCTTCACCCGACCATCAAAACATTCGGGATGGCCGGTGACTTCGCTTACATCTGTGACTTCCAATCCGGCTTGACGCAGTAATCTGGCGGTTCCCCCGGTTGATAGAAGTTCAAAGCCGAGTTTGTCCAACCCGGTGGCGAACTCGATGATTCCGGTCTTATCGAAGACGCTAAGGAGCGCTCGGCCGCGGTTACTCATCGATTGCCCCGTACTGTAGGCAGCCCGTATCTCCTAATCAAGCAACCGCTTCACCTCGGGGCTTAATCGCCACGGGCTGAAATCACTTGGTCTACTCGCAATAGCACGGTTGCTGTCTCGGTTGCCGCTTGCCATGCATGGGCTATTGATGAGGTGGGGGATGGACAATCGCTGGTATCTCCGACCTCACCGGAAGCGGTGATTCCGGGGGTGGAAATGGAGGGTATGTCTGAGGATGGGGTGTCGCTGGATTGGTCGGCACGGATTGCCGCCCGCAATTCCAGCAGTCGGTCGAGGGCGTCGGCACCTGAATTTGCCGCCAAGGTCGAGGGAATGACCTCGAGTGCCCGAGCGAATGCTTCCATCGCCAATCGCTCCCTGCCCGCTTCAGCTTCGGCGGCAATCCTTGTCGCCATTGCTGAGCTGGCGTGAGGGTGACCACCACCGGCGGAGATTTTTCGCTCGGCCATCGCCTCTGCGGTTGCCCTAAGCGCATCATGAACCGCTCGAACAGTCTCCTCGATTGAGGTGTCATTTGAGCCTCCGACCTCGATGGTAACGAAATGGGGAGATGCGCAACCTTCGATGAAAATCCGCTCTTCAAACCCTTCAACGCCCTCTCGGCGCTCGACTCTGAGGTTGGCGAGGTACCCGAGGTCGTCAGGGTTGAGGTCAGACAAAATATCTACCAAGGTGGCGCCGGAAATGGCCGCCATTCGCTCCACTTCGACTCGGTCAAGATTACTGGCGACGAAACAACCAGCACCAACCAATCGGTGCAGGAGGTTTTTGTCGATTTCACCTTCGGTGAAAATCGCTTGGGCACCGGCATCGAGCAAGGTTTGTGCCTTAGCCTCAATAGCATTGGTCTCAGCATCGAGAAAAGCGGATAATTGGTCGACCTCGGTTATCTCGATCTCGGCGTCTCTAGTTGTCTTCTCAATTACCAGAGGGCAGGTCAGGGTCGCCACTTTGAGGTCTTTCATAGCCCGCTTCATATGTTGTAATTCGATTCTCTTATCGATTATCAAACCGCGCAACAGTCGGCTTTCGGAGATGCTGTTATGGCGTGCTTTGCTGATCAACACGTCTTCACTCGAACACCGATGGACATCTCCTTCGGTGCGAGACACCGTGCTCAAAGCTTCGACCACCAAGGTGGCAAGGTGTTTACCCAACCCCTCAGCAGCCTTACCATTCATCGCCGTTTCCGCGACCTTCAAGAATGGCGTGGTGTCGTTCTCGGTGATGACGATGGAGTTTTCCTCCAAGTCAGCGAGGGCGACATCGAGGGCGCGACGGTATCCTTCTATCAAGACCAGGGGGTGTAGGCCCTTGGTCAATAAGCGCCCGGCCTCCTGCATCAATTCGGCGCCGAATAGAATACATCCGGTAACGCCGTCACCAGCTACCGATTCCTGAGATTGGCCGAGGAGTACAAACGACTTGGCGGCGGGGTGTTTTATCAATAATTCAGAGATAATCTTAGCACCATCATTGGTGACTGAGGTTTCGCCGGTGGACTTGTAGAGCATTTTGTCCAAACCACGGGGGCCGTAGGTNNCGGCGTAGAATGTTGGCCAATGCGATTGCCGCCCCAGTCAGTTTTTCCTGAACTTCGATACCACTGGTGACCGAACTGCTCTCGCGAAGAATAATCACCGGCACATCACCACCTGTAGTCACCTTCGCACCCAAGCCATGCGGGCAGAGCCACGTTCAAGAAGCCTTGGAATCAGCCGAATACGATATACCACCACAGAGCGGCAACCGCGAGGGTCATCACCGTCGTCCATTTCAGATGCATTTTCGCGTTATCTGGAAGCTTTGAGGGGGTGGTCTCGCCACTCTGCGCGGCGCGCTCATTGTCGATCTTTATCCAATTATAATTAGAAAGCGAAAGCCCGGTCATCAGGATAGCCATGGCCACTGCAACAAACGTTACTAGATTAGAGGTGAATTCGGCACTGAACAAATCCTTGCCTTCAGGCCCCATTAATGCGATGAAGGTCGGGATGAATGGAATTAGATATGAGAAAAATACCCACAATAATTGGTCCATCAAGCCTCGCTTCTTTTTGTCATCCTGCTGTTTTTTGGTCTCACTATACTCGTGTTTCCACACCAACCACCAGCCGGCGAAGTTCATCACCACGGTGGCCGAAGAGGCGATTAGGGTTAACTGGAGCAGGGAGGGCACACCTCGCCAAGCACACAAGTATTCATGAAGGTCGCGATGCGGGTTTTTCTCGTATTACCGGCGTCTTTTACCCTTTTTACGCTTGCCGCCACGGTGTTCTTCCCAGGCGCGAGATTGGCGACTGCGCATATCTTGGATATCGAAATCACTTGCCGTTTCCTCGTCGATGGTAGACTTCAGGTTACGCGGCATCTCCGACATCGGCTTGATCTGCAAGCTGATTCCCACCTCCTCCTCCATGTCCTTGACCATGCTACCCTGGGGGCCGACTGCGGCACCGATCATGCGGTCGGGGACATACACATTGGCTTGGGTGGTCGAGACCAGATCGACCTCACAGCGCATGTGCAACATATCGCGAATCGCATTGCACAGACCTTGACGGGCGAAACGGAGCACCGGGCTCTTGGCACCGCCTGCACCTTCTACCGGAACCACGGAAATCTCCGAACCGAAGGCGAACATCTCGTGGGTGACTTTACCAGAAGGGAATTCCACCACCTCGATGACCGGGCGGGAAAGGTCTTCCTGCATCCCCGTCGGGGGCTTTACCACCATCCGTAATTCGAGCACTTTGACTATTTTACCGTGTTCGACGTGGAGAATGGTATCGAGGACTTGTGGTACGAGTCCTAACTCTACCTTACCGATGAGCCGCTGAATCGCTTCCAATGCCGAGTTGGCGTGGGTCACGCCGAGCAGGCCGACACCGGCTAGTCTGACATCGCTGAAAATCTCGAAATCCCGCGCCCGGCGAACCTCGTCGAAGATGACGAAATCTGGCCTTACTAGAAAAATGATTTCCGAGGTCTTCTCCAAGTCACCTTCAAGTGGCGCATATTGAGTGATGCGGTCGGCCAATTGCAGGTCGCG
>DARQ01000044.1:20063-22514 GCA_002503395.1 Euryarchaeota archaeon UBA60
GCTACCGCTTGCGCCAAGGTGGTCTTGCCCGAGCCCGGGCGGCCACTGATGAATACCCCGCGGTGGTGGTCGGAAAGGCGGTCGATGAGGCGTTGGTCCAACTGGTAATGGTCGAGGGATAACTTGACCACCGGCCTGACGATGGTGATTTCTCGAGCATCTGAGAAAGGAGGGGTTGCAATGGTCACTCGTAAGTCGCCCAATTGTAGTACCAGACAGCCGATTCGGTCGATTTCACGGAAACAATCTGGGCGCTCCTGGTTAGCCTCGATCAGACTTTCCAAATCACTCCCGAGCCGTTCCATGGCCAGGTTCTCCCAAGCTGGCGCACCTTCGACATCGACCAGTTTTATCTCGCCGATTTTTCCCCGTTTGGTACGTGGAACGCATCCGGCCTTGAGGAAGAGGGTGCTGACATCTTCTTCCAACATCGCCTCGACTTCGGCCGGTAATTCGGGGTGGTCGCCATACGTCGCCATATCTACCAATCCGGTTTTCAAGGTCCTGAAGGTTCCATGGTACCGTGCGCCCAACCGAGGCTAAGAGTGGTAATGGCTGCGAGGATTAGTGCCCCTGATTGCGGGGCGCTGAACGCAGAGGTGTAAACCGGTACCAAGGCAACGGTTATCAATATCAAGAGTACCGAAATGCTGACCCTTTTCGGGGTCGCACCCAATGATTCGATGGTGTAGGAGTAATTCACCCCGGCGTAGGCCAGAGTGGTGGCGACCACGAGGGCGGTGAAGATCCAGAATCCGGTCATCGCGCCCCATGTAATCCCACTTGCTATTCCTATCACCGCCGCTACCACGGCAATGGCACACAGCCTGTTACAGCCTAGCATGATGATGGCGAGCCGGAGTTGATTATTCAATTCTCGCCATTGGGCTACTCGTATTTGCTCGGCTTGATGAGGTTGCCATCACCATCGCGCAAAATCAGTTCAAACTCGGTTATTTCGGAATCTTCAGCGAATTCGAAATACTGTTGGGTATCGAAGCCCTGCTTGCGAAATACCCTCGGAGTGAACGACAGGCCATGAATGCCGATATATCGAGCCCGTGGGACTATGGTGGTCAGGCGCGCATAGCCCGCATTCCACAATCCCAGTGCGGTCATCGCATCTTGACTGGTGGGGGTGTTGCGATTCTGTTTGATGCCAAAGGGAGGGGAAATTGCATTATCTGATAGTATCAACACCTCACCCTCGTATTTTCTTTTAGGTTGAGCCATCCAGTGTGGCATGTACTTGTTACGGATTCGGCGATGATTACGCTTCTTATAGGGGACGCCATCGAGGTATTCCTCCTCGTAGTCATACAAGACGTGCTTGATATTATCCCATACCTTGCGGGTAAGACAATAGCCCCAGAAATGGCGGTTGGTCGGGATGACTTTGGCTAGGTCGTCCTGCTGTTGTGAGCGCTCGCTTTTGCTCAAATTGTACGCCATGACGGTGCCGATGTTATCGTATTGATGTGCCCAATCAGAAATCTTGAGCNNGTCAGGCAATAACCCCAGAAATGGCGGTTGGTAGGCATTACCTTGGCTAGGTCTAGCTCCTGATCGTAGCGCCCGCTCTTGCATAGATTGTAAGCCATCACAGTGCCGATATTATCGTACTGATGCGCCCAATCAGAAATCTTGAGCACGGTCGAGATGTAGGTCGGTGAAAGTAGCATGTCATCCTCGAACAGGATGAGGCGGTCATAACCCAAACCATCGAATATTTCACGGCGAGCACCAATAAGATGGCGCCCGATACCGTAATTTGAATCTCGGCAGACGATATGTTTGTTCTTTATCGATGATGTATTAATCATCTCAACCAATTCATCTTGGCGCGCCTCGCGCCCACCATCGAGATAGAAATGGAAGTCTAAGGTCTGGCTCTCGGGGTTGCGCTCAAGGCTCTCGAGCGTCTGTTGGAAGTAATGCAGTCGCTTGAATCCGATAACGAGAATGGCCGTTCTCATACATCCCACCTAACCTGCTGAACCAGCGTTCGGGCTTAACCGCGCCGGCCTGTTCAATCGTCGTCGCCAAACTCGACTGTTCGTGCGGCTTCGACCGCGCCGGGTGGCAAAAACCAGAATTCAGGAGTTGGGCTGGGCATGAATTCATCCCACTTCTGCACCGTACGGGCAAAAATCTCCTCGCTCGCCTGAGTCGCGCACCACTCTAGTACCCATTCGGCATCTTTGACGATTTTTTCATCATCGCTGGCGACGCGCTTGAGAATCTCGGCCTGCATCGCCGTGGCCATCATCCAATTGGGTGACAGGGCATAGGTCATGAAGGGATTACGCTCGGTATCGACACTGCGCCATTCTACCCACAGGCCGAGGACCCGATCGTAGATCCAACCGACAAACAACACCGTGAGCAGGACGCTGACAAATATGCTGGCCAGACCCCAATATGTACGCGACAATCCGAGTATGCTCTCAG
>DARQ01000044.1:22671-23190 GCA_002503395.1 Euryarchaeota archaeon UBA60
GCCTCTACTCATGCACTGCGGCGGCGCGCAGATATACAAGACCCTTCGGGCTTGAAGTCGGCAGTGAAGCCAATATCAACTGCCGGACAGACTTGCGGGCTACGGAGATATGAACTAGCAAATGGTGGTTATGATTTTAGAGGGGCGGAGCGTTTCTCAGTCGTTGCTCTCGTCGATTCCGTCATCACCGTCGGTACCACCACCGGTCTCACCCGAGCCCGTGGAGTCATCAGACCCGCTTGAATCACCCTCAGGAGGGTCGGTCGGGTCAGCCTCGCTCGAAGTGGTGCCGTCGTCTTCCTTGGCCTCTTCGCCATCCACCTCGTCCTCGTAATAGTTATTGTACCAACTATCGAATTCCGGCTTCCATATCTGCACCGAGGCGGTTTCATTCAGAGTAGTCAGGTTGTGAGCCGTCACCCCGGCAGCCGAGATTGCATAGACGAAATCGCCCATGAAGATGGTGCGGCGAATCGAGGACTGTCCCCAATAATAATTCTCGTGGTTATTGTAGAAATC
>DARQ01000044.1:23296-24555 GCA_002503395.1 Euryarchaeota archaeon UBA60
AGCATCAATTGGCTGACGTAGATGTAGCGTGAATAATACTGCCCATTCACATATGCAGAATCATAGGTATAGGTCGACATCGGCACCGCCAACATCCCCTTCGGCGCCCAGTATTGGAAGGCTTTGTGCTCATAGGTCGCTTCCGACCAGCCCCAATTCCACGAATAGTCGCCATCATCCTCATCCACTGGGGAGAGGAGTTGTTTGTTGAGCAGGGTAGGGCTTGAGAGGTTGGAGACATTGAATTGGCTCACCTGAACCGATGACCAATCGAGGCCAGTGCCATCTTCATTGGCGGGAGGGATACCGATGGTCAACAGGTAATCGTCGCTCATCGGGTGGATGTAGGTCGATACTCCGGGAACTTCTAGTTCCCCGATGATGGCGAGGTTGGTCGGATCTGACACATCGATTGTCCACAGAGGGTCTATGTTGCGGAAGGTCACCATATAGCAGGTATCACCGACGAATCGGGTTGACCAGATGCTCTCGCCCTCGGCGATTCCGCCGATATGACCGACCTGATTGAGAACCTTGGTTCCGGTGATTGGGTCAAAGCCGGGTTGGAGGGTAACCACGTGGTTCTCCATCGGCTCAGGGTCGGCCATCCACCAACGACCCCACTGACCGGTGGTGGTAGCTACCCGTAGGGTACCATCGTATTCGGAAAGCGAGAACTGGTCGAGCACTGTGCCGTTGATGCGGCCGCTTCCAGTGTACAAGGTGGTGCCGGCATTGCTGATATCGAAGGTGTGCAGGTTGGTGGCCTCGGTGAAATCATTATTCCCCCAGAACCACCACCAGTCGTTGGCGCTCTCGGCGATCACCAGAACGTCCTGACTGGCATAGACCTGAGCCCAGTTGGTCATCAGGTGGTCAGCCTCGAAGGAAAAGTCGCTGGCCATCAAATCGAGGGTGAATATTGAAGTGAATGAACGGCTGGTACTATCCTCGCTGGTTACGAAGTCATCACAAGTGTCGGCAGCAAGAGGATGGGTGGTAATCTCGCCATCACTGCGCTCATATATCTGCGGCACCAAGTCAGCCAAATTGGTGTCTTGGATTACCTGCATATTTTCTTGGATGGTACGATAAATCGTCTCATTGCGGATGACGTTGCGCATAGGGTCTTCCCAATCATATTCCCAATAACTGTCCGGCATCTGCAACCACCATTGCATTCCTGGAAGTTCAAGGTAGCCGTGGGTGACCATCCGTACGGTGCCATTGACCTCGCGGGCGGTCTGGTAATATCCCTC
>DARQ01000044.1:24739-25887 GCA_002503395.1 Euryarchaeota archaeon UBA60
ACAGTCGACATTATCACTAGATGATCATCGGTAAGCATCATCGTCATCGGGCTGCCTTCGATGGTGATATTCGATTCATAGGTGAGTTGCCCTGGCTCTGGGGTGCCGAGAATGAACAGGCGATTATTCTGCAACATGTAGATGTAATAACCGTCGGTCTTGACGAAGTCAGCCTCATCTACCCCTTCCTCTTGATTATTGGTACCTGAGTAATCGGTACCTTCCTCGCGGTTGGTCTGTTGACCGCCCGAGGAACCTGCTGAGTCACCGCCGGCGGCACTCGATGATTCAGCGACAGCATCGCCGTCCATCATCATGTCGTCCTCGGCCCAACCCCAGCCATAATAACCCCAATCATTTTCCAGCATCTCCAAGAAATGCACTCGCATCTCTTCGGCGATGTGGTCTTTGAGGGTCTGCTCGAGTTGGACACAGTCAGTGAAGCCGATGAGGTTCGGGCTACCGCGGGTGCGGGCAACAATGTTTGACCATTCATCTGGTAGTTCGGCTGGAGCCCATGGTTCATTGGGTGGGGTTACGCCACCATCATCAATTCTCTGTTCATCAATAAGCCCCATGCAACCCGATGTAAGGAGTAGGGTTAGTACGAAAAACGCGGTTGTGCTTCGGTTGTTCATGGTTTGTGGGGGGGCACCGCCTATTATAGAGCGGTTGGTGAGATGATTGGACATTTAACCACTGAATGTGTAAAAGGCTGCGCGAAAGTAGAAGATAATTACCACTATCCGGAAAATTTACCCTTTCTACTCTAATGAATATTGGAGAAAGGGGGGTTGTGAATCAAGCGACGGCTTCGGCACGGGCGATCTGTCTCGATACCTCCAAGGTATCTTGGCCGCCAAGGGATACTCGCCATTTCGGCCGCTTGGCCTGACTTGCGGCTTCGACCAGTTCGGCGGCACGTAATTCGGCCAGATGGTGGCTGAGGAGTTGGCGTGAAATCTCTAATTTAATGCGGATCTCAGACCCTGACAGGCCGAGATTTCCCGAATCGGCAAGGACTTCGAGAATTGCCAATCTGGTGCCGGCAATCGGGTTCTTGACCCGCTTGGCCTCCTCTTGGGAAAGGGTGGCTACTGCATATCGGCGCAATTTCCCGTCACGCCAGGAAATAATCTGCCCACTGC
>DARQ01000044.1:26026-30660 GCA_002503395.1 Euryarchaeota archaeon UBA60
GTCATCATGTCTTCGCGGTTCTTGCGCCGCGCCGCCATCACTGGGACTACCAATCCAACCAGAATCGCCACCTTCATCACCTCGGCGAATAATGCCCCAATCGCTAATGAACCCAAGGCCGCGCCACCGCCGACCACCAGTCCTTCGGGCACACTCAGTTCTGGAATCAGCGAACGGCTGGAAGATGGCTCGTTGACATCCCCTTCGGTGGCGCCGGTGGAATCCTCTGATGTATCATCGGCCATCTTCTGTGAATCGAATGACGATTCGGCGGTCGCTGGCTCAGAATCGTCGGACTCGCTTGTGTCCCCTTCGGTTGCGGCGGGTTCGGATGAGTCCGCTTCAGCTCCGGCGCTGTCATCGTCGCCACCGGAACCATCATCTGAATCACTGGCACTATCGCCAGCGACACCATCTCCATCACCTGATTCGGTTTCTCCACTGCTGTTTCCACTGCTATTGTCCTCGCCAGAGGTCTCGGAACTCCGATTATCGGAAGAAGTGGAATTACCGCTGATATTACCGTCATCGCTGTCAATCCCATCTAGGGCCAAGTCGGATCCTTTGGCGTCGCCATCATCATTACCAGCCTTTTTCTCCTCGTTGACAATGAATCCCCCCACAACGATGGACAGAGTCGCCAACACAACAAGAAACCGTACCGCGACGCCTCCGTTCACACTTTGCGATTACATCTGTCTATTATGAGTAACATGGTAAAATGATTTTACAAATAGGTACAAAACCGGGAAATGCCTTATCACCCAGCAACAGCATTACCGGTGGGTGTGTGTTTGCTGTTAATGATGGCATGGTCGCGATATTATTGGGATTTCAAACCTTTCTTCAAAGGTGAAGGCATATTACTTCTGTAATCTGTACTCCACAGTGGGAATAATGAAGTGGAGCATTGCCAACCAAAGGGCTGTGCCGGAGAATGTTGAAATCGAGCGGCGATTTCTCGTTGATGTTGAAAATCTACAGACTATTCGCAAGGCCGCGAGCGGTGAGGTCGACATCAGCCAATGGTATCCCCCACCCAGTGAAGTCGAATTATCACCTGAGAATCACTCCATCGCACTATCGGGGCGGGTGATGATTGAAGGTATTCCTGAATCGGATTGGAGAGGTGTGTGTGAATTGATTTCCGGTGGTAGTGGGGTACGAATCCGCACTAAGGGAGATTTGGCTTTTCTTACCGTTAAAGGTCGATGGGTTGGGGTGATGCGGGCTGAATATGAATGGCCAGTCGATGCTGAGCTGGTCAGGCAATTCGGTGAGAGTCAAGGTTGGCTGGGAATTAGTAAAACCAGGATTTACTACCCATTGGATGGTGATTTGCTTTGTGAGGTTGACGTTTTTTCGGGAAGTCTTGCCGGCCTGTTAATCGCTGAGATTGAATTAACCTCTAAGGAGATTCAACAGGATTTACCCGGATTACCAGAGTGGCTTGGTGATGAGATAACCGGAGTTCCGGAATGGGATAATTTCGCTTTGGCCAAGCGCTCACATTACCCTTAATGGCAGATATGGAGGGTTGGTAATGCCGGCAAAGTCGGGCTTGCTCGGTGAGGCCGGAGGTTCAATGCTAAAAGTGAGGGTCGTTACTGGGCCGTCATGGTAGAGTCATCTGGTGATTCGGATGAATCCGACCGCTGGGGCTTGGATAACTTGCTAGAGGATGAGGAAGGCTCTGCTGGAAGTGAGTTTTCTGCCGCGGTTCGCGACGCGGTGGCTGATGCTGGTGCCAGCGATGCGGGTGATGATGCCCGCATCGCCGCTTTAGCGGCTTCGTCTGCGGTTGCCAGCGGGGCTGGTGGGATGGTCGCGCCCGAGATTCAAGCGACAAAAGCGCGCCCCGCTGTAGCCGAGGTAAAGCCCCGACGAAGGAAATCGAAGCGGATGCTTTTGGGCACCAGGCGTGATACAGGTAAGGAATTGGCGATTTCACCGACCATTCTCTCCCGCCACGCGGCGATGCTGGGATCGACCGGTTCGGGGAAGACGGTGATGGCCAAGGCGTTGATAGAGGAGGCGGCGCTGGCGGGAATACCATGTCTCATCCTCGATCCCCAAGGCGACCTGGCTCGCCTTGCTCTGGGAATCGATGAGCAGGACCTGCGCGACCACGATGGTGACCTGAAGCGGCGTGCCAGACTCCTCGATATGGCTGAGGTCAGGTTGTGGACGCCACTGCGCAGCAAGGGTCTGCCAATCTGTATCGACCCATTCGTCGCCCCTCCCGATGGCCTTGATGCAGAGGAGGCGATCACCGCCTGGGATATGGTGGCGGCTGGTTTTACTGGCTTGGCTGATTATGATGCAGAGAAGGCCAGTGGCAAGCAGGTCAAGACCTACATCTACGAGATTATGGTGCACGGAACCCGGCTGGAGTTACCGGTCGGTGATTTCCAGAGCTTGGCTAAAGCGGTGCGCGACCCACATGAATTGTTCACCCGCCTACTCTATCCTGAGTGCTATTACGATGTTGAGGATGATGAGGAGAAGGTCGCGGTACCGGATTGGGATGAGGTGATGGCTGAGCATTTATTGCCGCATTATGAGGATATGTTGCCGCGCAATACCCGCAACGAGTTGGCGCGCCGCCTCTCGGCCTACTCGAGTGGGGTGAATCAATTGCTTTTCTCCAATGGTGTGCCGATAAATTTCGATACCTTCATCGAACCGGTTGAACGTGGAAAAATCCCACTCAATATCATCTATCTCAACACCATTCAAGACGATGCTCAGAAGCAATACTTCGTTCAGGAGATTGCCCGCGGATTATACGATTGGATGCTCACCCAACAACCGGCTGAAGGGGAATTGAAACTGCTGTTCTTCATGGATGAGGTCGCCCCTTACCTACCACCTTATCCGCGAAATCCACCAGCCAAGGATCTGATAAAACTGATTTTCAAGCAGGCACGGAAATACGGCGTTGCCTGTGTCCTTGCTACCCAGAATGTCTCCGATGTCGATTATAAGATTCTCGCCCAGGCCAATACCACTTTCATCGGTCGTTTCACCCAACCCCAGGATATCGAGAAGGTCAAACACCTGCTCAAGGAGGGGGGAGGGGACCTCTCTCTGGTCGCAGAGTTGCCGACACTGGGGCCTGGCCAATTCCAATTGGTTTCCCCCGATGTCGACCCGGCGCCTATTCCCTTGCAATGTCGTTGGTTGTATACCGACCACGGCTCGCCATTATCTGAAGAACAAGTTGAAGAATTGACACCGGATTTTCTTCGCCAATGGTCGCGCTCCAAAGGCCGAGGGAGAAAGCGGAGGGGTGGTGGTGGAGCGGCGCAAGCCGCGGCGCAGGGCACCGAGGGAATCGATGATGAGTCGGGCCTTGTCGCCTCAGCCCGCATCAAGGTCGATGGCATGGCCGCGGCCGGCCAAGGTGAGGTCAACAACGATGCCTTCGAGGTTCGCTTGATGGGCGGCCTGGCGGTACTGCGTGATGGTCGCGACCCACTCTATCTGATGCAGGCGGTGACCAATGTGGTCAGTGCGGCGGTGCTGGTGTGGACTTTGGCGGCACTGATGATGGCGTGGCGCGAATCGGCAATCAACGGTGCATGGTTAGCGGGTGGCTTGCTCGCCACCTCGGTGGTGCTCGGATTCGTCGTGCTAGAAGCCGCGCTGAGTCATGATGCGGAATTAATCCGCAAACTCTCTCGCTTCGCCAAATATACTCAAGTGGTATTGGCCGGTTGGTTGTGGACACTGTTGATTTGGAGTACGATGGTGGATTCCTTCACCTTGGGCTGGGCTACTTGGGTTCTCGAGGTCACTGTGGTCTGGGTTACCTTGTTCTTGGTCATCGAAGGAATCAATCGCATTCGTTTGGGGCGGATGCATTGGACTGAAGGTGAGAGCGCCTTGAAGACTTTGAAAGCACGGATTGGGGGGGTTAGTGCCCTATTGACACAATCACAATTCAAAGAGATGCGTGCCAATAGTAAACAGATCCTTGCCGGTCTGCGGTGGGGTTTGGACTTTGCAACCCTGTTATTATTGGGTGCCTTATTCACCATCATCTTGGCTGGGGATGGAGGAGCGGGCGCCTCGGGAAGTTCGACTTCTCTCTCCGAACTTGAAATCTTCCAGCGCCCAGCGCTGTGGTTGGGCTCAATCTATCTCTTGTTATTCGCCAGTGAAACATGGTTAAGAGTTAGGGGGAAACTACCTAAACCATCGGCAGAATAGTCCCCGACCTCGTCCTGATCCAACACCTCATCTCACCAGTGTCACGATTTTGGTGTAGGTGCAAATTGGCGAAGGATTCATTATCACTCGCTGGTATCATCGCATGTGATGAAGTTCTCTATATTCGCTCTCGTCATCTCCTTGCTGACGGCCCCCTTGTCTGGGTGTCTCGGTTTGGTGGGTGGTGATACAGGTGCGCCAGAGGAGGATATTCTCACCCCTTTGCGAATCAACCACTTACAGATGAAGGGCACTCATAATTCCTATCACCTCGCTCCGAATGGTCCTACCATCAGGCAATATGACTACAGTCACGAGCCCTTGGAGGTGCAAGCGGAGGATTTCTCGGTTCGGCAATTCGAGTTGGACGTGTGGTGGTCTCCGGGACAGAATTTGCAGGTCTATCACAACCAATACGA
>DARQ01000039.1:0-592 GCA_002503395.1 Euryarchaeota archaeon UBA60
CCATTTCGATGGAGCACATTCCCGCCGGAGTCGGTCTGCCCGAATGGTTGCTCACTCACTTCACCCAATCACCCCATGACCGCCCGACCTCCCCCCAATCACGGTTGATGGTAATCCACGCTACCGATGCAGCCAGAAGGCAGAGTGTCGATGAGATTGGCCGAGCGCAACCAGCGGGGCTCGACCCGTCACAGTTACAGACAATCGAGCGCTTGATCGAGGCCGTACATGTGGACTTACGACTGCCGAGAATGTTGGCTGATGACGGTACTACCAGCCTCTTGGTACACGCCGCCTGCCAGCGGGCAGCGGCTGACTTCGCCTTCCCGGTGATTCACCCTATTGCCGACCGTGTCTGGCCGCACTCGAAGAGTGAGAGATTGTCGCAATTACATTCGGCCCTGGCCGAGGAGAATCCCGATTATTCATGGGATAGCGACCCCGGAGTTGTCGAATTCTCCAAGGTATTGGGAAACCTTGAGAGTGAGGTTGAGCGGCTTCATCCCGACCGTCGCCTCGCTCATGTTGTCGCCGAGTTGAATCACTGGGCCGATGCCGGTCAGACGCCGTTCACCCTAGGCAATATCGATGG
>DARQ01000039.1:848-6579 GCA_002503395.1 Euryarchaeota archaeon UBA60
GATATCGAGGTCTGCAAGAGTGCCGAATCCCTACCGGAGGTATTCGTTGACCTCGCTGGTCCAGCCGGTGAAACAGGTCAGCGCCAACCGTGGCGCGCCCCCGAGCAGATGCCCTGGCATATGGAGGGGGGGGCATATGGAAAATCCTCGGTGCATCGGGTGAAACTAGGGCGAGCCGGTCATGATTTCGATGCCGCGCTCGCACTTCTGGATTCCTTTGAGTCACATGCGGCTACAACTGGTGCCTCGGTGATCATAGCCGATGCCGGTCTGGCCAGCCGCCACTCGAATTGGGTCGAGGCCTTGGCCGAGCGAGCGCATACAATTTCTGCCCCACCCCAACCCCTGCGCGCCAATCCGGCGATTCATTGGGTCATGGCGCTGGCCAATCTGGCGCATGGTGAGGAGGCCTGGTCTATGCAGTCACTGCGTGCCTTGGCGGTGCAGAAGACCCTTCCCTTTGTGGCCGATTGGCTGGCCGGTGGTGAGCACTCCGATGTGGCTGTCGGTGCTGGTGGCAGGCCGAAGTTCAGGGTCCGTGGCCATGCGAGGGTCCTTGAGGATGTGGCGCGCTCATTCCATATTCTGGGTGGTGCCGGCGCTTTGACAAGATGGCTACACGCCTTGGATATCTGGCGTCCCGACCCGCTGATGGTAGGCGCCGACAAAGTCCTGCTCGCGTTAGAGGAAACGCAGTGGTGGCTGCGTAACCTCGCTGAATTCATTCGCCCAATACTCAGTGAAGAAGACGTTGAGGCGCTCGACGAATTCGGGCTGATGAAGGGTGCGGTGAGTGAGGGAACTTTACCTCTGATTGAATTTACCCCCAGCCTGGGAGATGGCGAGGCCTGGCTATCGGCGCTGATGGGAGCCATAGACTGGGAAGGATTGGTCGCCGGTGGAGGTGGCGCGGGTGGTGGTTCGGTCGCCGGTCTGCAGAGGTTGATGGAATTATCACAGCGCGGTAGGGAGATGCTAGCGGCCGCCGGTTATGCTGGGCAGATGAATGGTCGTGGCTGGGTCGAGGAATTATCGATGATGGTGGCCGAGTCATCACTACCCGAGAAGCGCAGTGAATCTGCGGTCGAGTTGCTGACTCCAAGTTCTGCTCTCGGCTGTAAGGCCGACCTGGTAATCATCTGTGGGCTTTCTTCAGACGAGTGGTCGATGAACTCTGCAAAAGTCCCTTGGCTCGATGTCGAGGCGAGGCTGGAATTGGGGATTCTGCGCCCCGATGCCCCACTTTGTGACGCTCGCCATTTCCTTCGCCATCTGCTCAATGCCGGCCGGACGGTGGTCGTCCTCGACCCGTCTTCGGACCCGGATAACCAACCATGTGCGCCGCTGGCAGAATGGCTTGCAAATCTCACGGTTGCTGAGAGAACGGCCTTGGCTGAGCCGCCGGAATTCATCTCATCCGATGATTGGGATGACGGCGAACATGCCCGGCGCTGGGATATGGAACTCGATGAGAAGACGCAGAACTCCTATCTGACTCCAAGGCCCGCCGCGGTCACCATCACCGCTGACGGGGTGCGCTCCGACATCAACGGCACGAGACTGCGACATAGTCGTCAGAATACCGGGTTGGCGTTGGTAGAGGGGCGAACCGCCGAATCCTCGCCACTGTCCGCATCAGCACTGGCAATCGGTTGGGACGAGCAGATGATGCACGACCGATATTCGCGCGAACCCCAGACTCCCGACCTCCACAAATTGTGGGTTGATAATGATGCTCACCATCTGTTGGTGACGATGGAGAGACAGAAGTTGGAGCCGGGAAAGGAGTGGCCGGCGACCCGTAAGAAATTGCGAGTTGCTGACAAATGGCCAGCGCTTACCGGCCGGCCTGGCCCTCGCACCATCATCCCCTGTGTCGACCCCCGTCCACTCAAACCGAATTCACTGAAAATGCCGAATTACGACCAGCGCCACGGCGAAGATGGTGATTTGACGCTGAAGCCGCAGATATGGTCGGCCAGTCGCCTCAACACGTGGATGGAATGCCCGAGGAAGGGTTGGTTGGAGCGACACCTGCGGGCTACTGCCGACGAGGAACTGCGCGAAGACCTCGATGCCCGTACCCGAGGCACCCTCTACCACGACAGTCTAGCCCATCTGATATGCGATAAATTGGATTTTTCAGTCGGAATAGTGCGAGACTTACCGAGTAATCGTAAAAAAATAAATCTTGCCAAAACCAGCGCTGACAAGCAACACCTGATGTCCGACCTCGTCGGAATCGTACTCGGTTCAGCCCCTTGGTTGGGGCGTGGAGATGCGGTCGCGGCACAACGTCGCCACGACCTGTTGTCGATGACCATCGAAGAGGTCGAGTCCTTTATCGTCAAACCGAGAAAAATGCCACTCGACGGCTCAATCGGGCGACTGCTCGCCGCCGAACTGGAGTTGAACGAATCCTGTATCATTGCCCTTGAGGCGCCGCTTGAGCAAGGTGATGATGACTACGTGACGATTTCAGTTCCCTTTTCCCCTGACGATAAGGCTGCGGTAAAAGCAGCGGCCAAGTCTGCCAAAGCCGCCAAAGCCGCCAAAGATGAGGCCGAAGTGGTCGCGAAGAATGCCGATGAGGCAACGGCCGGAGCAAAGGAATCAGCTATGTTGCCGCCGATTTTAGGGGTGGTTGTTTCCAAGGATGGTGAGCCTGGTATGACAGGTAAGGCTACGGTCGAGACTGTGGCAAGTATTTCGGAGACGGTAGCGAGTGACCTCGGCTCACTGAAGGTCAGGGGTCGTATCGACCGGGTCGAGATATTGTGGAATAATGCTGGTAAGGGCTGGTTCGACAAGGATGGCGAGGCTGAGACCTGCCCGCTCGATTTGGATTCTGATGAGGAATGGACTGCCAAGCGCTATGTGGTGATTCGCGATTTGAAGACCGTCAAAGGCCCTGACTCGGGGGACAGTGGCAAACGTCACCGCAAATCGCTATTCGAGGAGGTGCAATTAGCCCTCTATGCGCGGGCCTGGGAATTGATGAACCCCGGCGACCGAGTGGTCGGGGTCGGCATCACCGAAGCCGGCGAGACTGTTTCCAATTATGTCGAATTCGATTCCTCAGTAAGCGATTCGGTGAACACAGAAGGGCTCGGTGAGATGACAAATTTTTCCAGTCTACTCTTCCGCCGCCCCGGTGAAGGAGCAGACCCTAAGAGCAATCCGTTCCGTGCTTGGATGCGGCAGAGACTGTCTGTTGCTATTGCCGTGGCCAAGGCGGCCGAAGCGGGAGAAACACGCCCGACCCCATCAGAGGATTCATGCAAATACTGCAAGGTCAGCAGTATCTGTGGCCTTAGAGAATTGTTGGGAGGCGATAAGTGATGGCCTTGAATCCGAATCGTAGCCAGCGACTGGGGTTAGACCTCGACCGCCATCTGGCAATCAATGCCGGTGCTGGTACCGGGAAGACGACGGTGATGTCAATGCGTTATGTCGAGCATCTGCTCGAGGCACGACAGCGGGCGACCGAATTGCTACCTAAAGGACCACGGGTTCCCCTGCAAGGCCGTGGTTCGATTCGCGCCCCGGCGATTGAACTGAGTGACTTGGAAGAATGGCACGCTCTCCTTCCCTCTGAGGTGGTGGCGATAACCTTCACCAATAAGGCTGCAGATGAACTTCGCCAGCGAATCCGTGGTCGGCTCTCCAACCTGCGCTCAGCCCCTGACCCAGATGCTCCCGATGCTATAGTTGATGTTCGACTACGCAAATCCGGTGATATCGAGCAGTTGATCAGTCTGCTTGAAGATGCCCCTATAGGAACCATCGACAGTTTCCTGTCAGGTCTGGTTTCGCCTCATCTAGGCTCAGTCAGCGAAGATCCCTCAAGTGAATTGGTCAGTGATGCACAACGCCCGGTTCTGCTTGCCCGGGCGATAAACACCGCGTGGCGCCTACAGAACGAGGACCATGCCTCGCTGGCAGGAATCGGTATGGATCCGGCTGCATTCATGACCGCCCGCAATAGATTAGCTTGGTTGCTCGGTGGGCGCGGTGCTGCTGAGAGAATGTTGATGGCGATGCTGAAACAGCCGTTATTCGTCGAAGAAGCGGAGCGTCAACTGCGCGCTGCATCGGGTGGCCAGGGCAACGACATTTCCTTGCAGGCAATCTGCAATCTATTATTGGGAATCACCGGTGATTTGAGTGAATTCGCTGCTGAATTACAAAAGGCGCTGAAGGATTGGCTCGAAACCCTGCGGGAGCAGTCGGTGAAATTGGGCATGGATGACAGTCTGGGGGGGGATAATCGTATCTCTCATCTTGACTTCATGGTAAAAGAGGACCTCCCTGAAGGTGCGTGGGAAATCCTCCAGTGGATCCACCACGTGTCGTGGGCTTCGATGTCCAAAGCGCAGTACGACAATGCGATTCCCACTGCCCTTCCCAATGCATTGCTGCCGGATGCCAGAGGTGACGGAGGTTGGCCAAGAGGACTGAAACCTTGGGGTGAAGTGGCAAAGGCTGACCGTCAATCTGCCAAAGATAAGGCCGAGTCAGCGGCTCAGGTTTTCCGCTCCCTTTTGGCTACGACCACCGGGCGTGCCGCCCGACAATTTGGGCGGATGGCCTTCCTGCTACACCCGACTCTGGAAATTGTGTCCCTACCCGTTGACAGGGCCAATCTACCATCCGATATCGAAACCCCCATGCCGCGGCATATGGATGATAATCACACCAGAATGCCATCGCAATTACAGGCAACAGTGCTGGATGACCTGTTCACCCTACAGCGCGGCGTATTGTCGATTCTCAGTCATATCAAATTGAGTGAGGGGGTTTACGACCACAGTGATATGCAGAGATATGCCGAGGACTTATTGCTGGCTCGCTGCCCCGACGTATGTCGTAATTGGTATCCCAGTACGATGGTTGCAGAATTGGATAATCTTGGCCAGCGTCCTTGGCTAGACGAGCATATCCTGCGTGCGCTGGCAGTGGCACCAGCCGGAAAAGACGGTGAATTGGCGCGCCTTGATCTTGAGCGTCGCTACGATCACCTTACCCGATTGAGGCGACGATATCGAGCCTTCATCATCGATGAATATCAAGACACCAACCCACAACAATTCCGATTATTGTCACGACTGTGGGGCAGGCGTAAACTCGAATCCGGTGAACCATCACCACCCGAAGGGCCGTGGGACCCGACCATCTGCCTAGTAGGTGATGTGAAACAGAGCATCTACCGCTTCCGTCAGGCTCAGGTGACGGTGATGGAGAGGGCAATAAATGCCATCAAAGAGGCGAATGAGCGTGAGGATGATGTCGAGACACGCCTAGCCGCATATCGGCGCACCGACAAGATTCGCGACCCTCGACCGGTCGCCGGCGGTGGCGGCGCAGGTGGTACATTTGTCGAGGCAACGGAGTTACGTGGCGGGGTAAAAGGTAGTGATGAGGAATGGATTCGCATCGATATCGGTGATGATGAACAAACTGTTCTCTCAGATGCAATCAAGCAGGAGCGAGCCCTTGGCCATATCGACTTGACGACTAATTTCCGTACCGCACCGAATGTGTTGGCGACGCTGAATAATTGGTTTATCGATGTTTTCGCCCCGTGCCATGACCTGTTGCCGGGAACTTGGCACGCCCGCTCTCAGCCGCTTAATTCACCACCGCCACAGGCTGGCAAGACGCCCCGCCTCGGTCGAATCGAATGGCTGGCAACCGTGCCCGCCGGTGAAGGTGAGGTGAGTACCGACCT
>DARQ01000039.1:6804-7533 GCA_002503395.1 Euryarchaeota archaeon UBA60
CGCCGTTTGCAGGCGTGGGGAGTTCCGGCGCAGGCCGACCGCCAGGGCGCCTTGTTCATGCGGCCGGTAGTACGCGAATTGAACCTCCTCCTGCAGATCCTCGCCCGCCCTCATTCCCGCCATCACGCCGCGGCATTCGCCCGTGGCAGTCTTGTAGGACTGAGTGATTCTCAATTGGAACTGTTGTTCAACGGCAAGGGTGTCAAAGCCAATACCGACTGGTTAGCGCGCCTAGCAGTAATCGCCCCGACAACCGAGCAGCACAGATTGCTGGAGCGCCTGAGACAGTTGGCCAATCGCGGCCATATAATCACCGCACTGACCACCGCGATTGAAGCGGGAGACATACTCCTCGTTCACCCAAGCCTGGATTCAGTTCAGGATGGCGAGCAGTTCATCCAACTGGTCGAAGAATTGCGCGAACAAGTCGGTGGCGATGCCGAATTGCTTGCCGATTCGGTCTCGATATTGGCGAACCAAAATGAGGGAGCGTTGGAGAGCAAGGCAACACCACCTACCGGAGCGGTACGGGTGATGACGATTCACTCGGCCAAGGGCCTGGAAGCAAAGGTGGTGGTACTTGCAGGCCTGTTCCACGAAGGTCATTATTCCTCGTCCATCGAGAAACAATCCAGCGTGGTCGTCACTCCGGAACTTCTCGCAGTCAATGCACGCCCATGGCGCCATGTCGAAGCTCCACTTTCGGGAACTTGGGAATTGGCCAAAGCG
>DARQ01000039.1:7613-9576 GCA_002503395.1 Euryarchaeota archaeon UBA60
CTGATAATGGTCGGCGCACCGGAAGGTTCCACCTGTTCTGCAGATGGCACTTTACATCTCAAACGACCGGCGTCGAGAATGCCGAGCATGGGTCAAATGTGGCTCGAAGCACTACGTTATTCAGCCCATGTCGATGGTGATGAAGAGTCACCTTGGGCGATGTCGACCGACAAGGTGGGCGAAGACTTAGCCGTCGCCACCGAATCGTGGAAATTACAACTCAATGCCACCGAAATCTATGTTCAACCGCATCTCGGTCGAGCCCCACTGGAAAACCTGACGATAATTCATGACCCCGGTTGTTTTACTGCCCGAAAGAGCCGACAATCGGTAAAGAAAGAGATGGCCGAGCATCTGAAAAATGGTTCTGCTGCTAAGGGTAAGAATGTAGGATTGGAGAAACGTCCGACCCCGCGCTCACTCAAATTATCCCTCGCCCCGCACCGCCTCGACCTGAGTTTTTCCTGTACCCGCCGACTATGGTTAGGCGATGTGCGAGGATGGTCGACCGAACCGATGTTACTCGGTCAGATTGACGACATCGATGTCGACGGCGCGGACGCCACCAGCGGTGGCGCTGTGGCTGGTGGTATGGCTGGTAGTGTGGCTGTCTCGACCGGTGTGGTTGGCCTCCCCGATGCCGCAACCCTTGGCTCGCTATTCCACCGCTTGGTGGAAGTCGGAATCGCCAACCCGGCCGATGATGGGGAATTGATGGGTCTTGACCAACTGTGGTCACATTCCCAATCCAGCCGACTTCTTGAGAAAGATGTCATCGAGCAGGTACTCGATGAATTACTTCCCGCCGATGCTGACCGCGCCGTCACTGGGCAGCGACTCGCGGTGCTGGCACAGATTCAGGAAGATGGCCGCTTGGGTAAGATGTGCGGTGGTGATGATTTCGATGGCCAGAAAGTGGTCGGATTGCGCACTGAATTACCCTTCCACCTGACCGTGGGTGTCGGTGCCGATGGTCGTAGAATCACTCGATGGGCGGTCGCTGGTGAGGTGGAATTAGCCGATATCGATGAAATCCAAGTCTCCTTCGATGGTCGTATCGACCTGGCCTTGGCCTATGATGGCGATGAAGGTCCGACCTTACAGGTGGTCGACCTGAAGACCGAGGGTTGTGGCCAGCCCTTCGATGAAGACGACCCGGCCAAGGGACACGAGTTGCAACATCCTGTCGCCGAGCCTTTCTCGACCATGGTGCAAAGCCACCTTGAGCAGGAATTACTCGATAAGCATCGCCTGCAATTGGCACTCTATACCATAGTGTTGGAAAGGTCGCAGTTCAGCCTACCCGAGAAAGAGCGCCGTAAGGTTCTGCCACCGGCGATTCAGGCCTCGGCCAGTGGGCGAATGGTAGTGATGAGTGAGGCTGAACTGACGCAGGCCAAACTCGATTTCGGCGAACTGCTGGAGCAGATGGTCGATATGAAACTCAACCCTCATGATGAGCCCGAGCGACTGCCAAAGGAGCAGGGTGAGATCTGTCGTACCTGCCCGTATTATTACAGTGGCATCAGATTATGTGGCCCGCAGGGAGAACCACTTGGTATTGTCAGCCGTTCCTGATGCACAGGAAGGCCAGAGTCCCTGGCCAATCACGACTCGGGTCTGGCGCCGCTCGCCATCTCTTGACAATCGAAAAACCGGCATCGGTAACCACTTTCGACCACTCATCTTCGCTCAGCAAGGCCATGAAACATCCGACCTGGCTATCCCAGTCATGGCTCTCGGGGTTCTCCATGTAGCGGTCGACGCCGAAGATGAGATACCCGTCGGGCTTGAGCCAGGTGGCGATATGGCTGAGCAGGGCGAGGATGTCTTCGACATAGTAGAACACCTCCATCGAATGCACCAGGTCGACCGGAATCTCCGGTCGCCATTCTTGCAGGTCGGCATGGTGATATTCGCCATCAGGGTCGATTTCCTTGGCCTTTTTTATCATCGATTCGGC
>DARQ01000039.1:9654-13687 GCA_002503395.1 Euryarchaeota archaeon UBA60
CCGCAACCAGCATCGATGGCGGAGAACTCCTTGCCCAGTTCGGCAACCTTTGACAAGGCCAGAGCCAGCATCTCTCCGACCGCCGCGGCATGGCCACTCTCCATCCCCTCGTCTTTACCTTGCTTGGCCCAGTCATCGAAGACCTCGACCGGTTTTCGCCTGCTCATCCCTGTGGCCTGACCACCGCACTAATTAATCCAGACGAGGCTGTCGAAAGGCACTTGGTCGATTGGCAAATGGGGCTGGTATGTCCTTTGGCGAACAGACGCTTGAAGAGGTTCTCTATCCTGAGATTGAGGCACATACCACCGGGAGGTTAGAGGTCAGCGACCTGCACACCATCGCCTGGGAGCGCGCCGGAAATCCCGATGGTATCCCGGTCATCGTCATACATGGTGGCCCCGGAGGAGGAAGCCAACCCTCCTATCGACAATATTTCGACCCCTCGGCCTACGACATCATCCAGTTCGACCAGCGCGGTTGTGGAAGTTCAACCCCATATGCCGAACTTGAGGACAATAACACGATGGCCTCAGTCGGTGATATCGAGTCCTTGCGCCGGCACTTGGGAATAGAGACTTGGCACGTGTTCGGGGGTTCATGGGGCTCGACCCTCTCGCTCATCTATGCTCAGAATCATCCCAGTCGGGCGCGCAGTCTGATCCTGCGAGGAATCTTCATGTGTCGCAAGAGTGAGTTGCAGTGGTTCTACCAAGATGGTGCCAGCAATATCTTCCCCGACGCCTTTGAGCCTTACCGTGACCATATTCCCGAGTCCGAGCGGGGTGACCTGGTCAGTGCTTACCATCGCCGACTCACCAGTAAAGATGGAGGAATCCGTAGGGCTGCAGCCCAGCAATGGACCCGCTGGGAGATGGCGACCAGCAAGTTATTTCCCGACCCGGAATATCTTGAGATGGCTGAAGACCTCGATTTTGCGGTCGCCTTCGCCCGCATCGAATGCCATTATTTCATCAATGCGATTTTCGTCGAGGAAGACCATATCCTCAACAATGTCGACAAGATACAGCATATCCCGACCACCATTATTCAAGGTCGCTACGATGTCGTCTGCCCGGTGCGCAGTGCCTGGGAGTTGGCCAAAGCCCTGCCAGACAGTAATCTGGTCATCGTTGCTGATTCGGGGCATTCGATGGGTGAGGTAAGTATTGCTAGAGAACTTGTGAAGGTAACCGATTCACTGAGATAATGAATCGCAAGTTAATTGCAGATATTCTCAAAATGCAATTCTATCGCAATGCTGAATCGAGCTTCGATAGTTGATTATCGATTATCAAAATATTTTTGATATGCCTAGTGAATGGAACCACCAAATTCTTTAACAGTCCTCAAGAATAGTCGTACGCATGAATAACCGTATTGTCATCGCCAGCGCCCACCACCTCATTATTCAGCAGAACCACCGCCGGAAATCTCGGTGCCAACATCGGTACATTTGGTAGTATGTTCAAGGGTGATCAGAATGCAACTGATAAGTAACACTCAAATTCTGTTCCCATTGATAGTTGTCTCATTGCTGCTTTCCAGCCCGGGTTGCCTTGGAGAACAACAACAACCCGAATCAATCATCCCTTACGAGTGGCTAGATATTTACCTAGAGATTTCGGTTGCAAATTCGAGTGATAATTGGTCCATATCACTTCCAATTCCGCAATTAATGGAAAATGGAAAAAGAACCTCCCTACCAGCTGAGTCAGGGGTTATTATGGCGGCCTCTTCCGAGTATTTGTCGATAGATGGGGACGAGAACGAGTCATGGCTTGTCGTCAGCGGCAGTGGCTCCCAGATACTCACTTTTTCTGCTGACGCAGAAGTCGAATCCGGACATCATATTGGCGGGAGGCAATTCAGTCTGTTTGTTCGCGAGCCTGCAGGTTTTACAATAGGCATCAATGTGTCCGCTCCTGATGGTTCGGAAGCAATACTACAGTGGAAACATAAATGGATTTCAAACTCCATCTGTTCGACAAGGGCTCATTATCTAATAAGAATTGATGATGATGTCGGAGCACCTGCATATAATGAATATAAATTTGTAATGGAACCAAACTTGAATAATGCATCATTAATTGAATCAACTTCCGGTTGCAGAATCTAAATAACCAAATAGTGTGATTCAAAAGTCATAGGGCGAATAATTCACTAAGAACCGCATCTGTAAACTATTCAACTTAGTGGACACTTGAGAGTTAATAATCAACAATAAAATTCGTGGACGGTAGCATTCTGTATCATAGCTAACGAGAGCAAAGAGAAGAGGATTGAAATTTCTGCACAATAGTATCAATTATTCAATAATCACACGCGAAGGCGCAAACGAGGGCAAAGTGAAGAGGATCGATTTTGTAAATATGCATCAGTATTTATCAAAATCGCCTCGTTCAACTTGCCTTAACTGGCGAAGAGTGCCGATAAATAGTATCGCGGTTCATTGGCAAAATCATTGATCAGCATCGTAGTCATTCCAAGATTGCCCTTCTTCATCCCACCACTGGTTGGTGCCATCGGGCAACTCTCGCCATTGGTAGCCATCATCCTCGCGCCAGGTTGGGTAATCCTGCTCGCCGTTGGCCTGTTCATCGGGGGTCTCCTCAAGGCTGGAGACCTCCTCTCCCTCAAAGCGGTCTTCCTTCTCGTCCTCCCAGTCATCGTATTCGCCGTCATCTTCTCGCAATCTCAACGCTAGGAAGATTCCCGCCGCTATCAGTAGGAATACCACACCACCACCAAAGAATAGTCCAGCCCGCGATGAAAAGAAACCGCCCGGTTGCTCGGGCGGGCCTACTGAGACCGGCAGGATGAAACTGTTATTTTCATCTCTCTCAGCGAGAATCCCAGTAGAGTCGACGGTGATGATGAGGTCGAAATCCCCCTCCCAATCCGGGTTCCAGGTCAGGGAAATGGTGGTTGAGGTCTCCCCGTTCACCAGCCTAGTCGAAGTATTGGCGACCTCTTCATACAGGAACTCCCCTTCGTGGTCGACCCCTGTGCTCAAACTGACCCAGAACAACTCCTCGGTTTGGTTACCGATATTGATGACGGTGAAATTGACCATCGTCGCAACCCCCAAGGTTGGCTTAGCCGGTGAGATGGAGATATCCGTGGCTATGAGGTCAGGGCGGGTTTCGACCCCGGGAATACTCAGCGGCCAACTGGTGGATGAGCCTTGGCCAGTGATCTGGTTACCGGCCAGGTCACTGACCTCCAACCAGCAATCGAGTGACTCTTCGGCAGTGATGGGTGGGAAGGAAAGGTTTGCCAGATAACTCGAGACTTGACCGGAGAGCAGTAGGGTGGCATTGGCTTGGAATTGCTCACCGGCGGTGGCGATGCCGCGGCTGATGAGGCAGATGACCACTATATCCTCGCCCGACAGGCCGGCACCGAGTTCATGGATATTCACCTTGAGGATGAAATAGGTGCTATTGACAGCGATGAAATCAGGTTCTGAGCCAACCAGCGCCGGCGGCTGATCGTCGACTTGGATACGCATTGGCGAAGGTGCGGGCACGACTTGACCGGGGCCGATGATGACATTGAGATTGACTTGGTAAAGGCCACTGCCGAGGGCGTCCATGGTGGCGGAGAAATAGCCATTCTCATCGATGCTGATGACCAGTGGTGAATCTAGTGGCACCTGCAAGGAGAGCACATGCGAGAATGCCGGAGGGGCAAGGTCACCTGCGACATAGGTCACTCGGCCGCTGAATAACAAGCGCTGGCCTTGGATGACATAACTGTCGTTGTGCAGAGGCGACATCATTGGGTCGTCGGCGCGAGTAATCGAGAATTCTGCCAGGTGAATATCGGCGTCTAGATACCAATTCTGGCCGGTTGCTAATACCACAATTCCCGATGAGTCGGTTACTCGGAGGGTGAATTGTCCCTGATCGAAGGTGGGGGAATAAAAGGCGCTAACGGAGAATGAGATATTCATGAAAATCTCTTGCCCATGACCGCTCGGGTCAGACGACCCGTTCGGGCTCAATTCGGTCAAGGTGAATGATTCGAC
>DARQ01000084.1:0-11286 GCA_002503395.1 Euryarchaeota archaeon UBA60
GCGCGCACCCGCGGGAACGCCAGCGGGATCAGCGCGACCAGCAGGAAGGCCACGGCGAGCGCGATGGTCACGCGCCAGTCCCACTCGACGATCGACGACCCGAGCACCGAGTACATCGCCGCACGCAGCGGTCCCGACACCAGCACCGCGGTGCCGAAGGCGACGAACGACATGGAGGAGAGCCCCGCCGCCCAGTGCACGCTCGACATGGGCGCCAACGGGTGCGCGGTGATCAGCCCGACGAGCCAGACCCCGGCGCGCTCGACCCGCTCCTCGAACTTGAGGAAGCGGTCGCCCAACAAGCGCATGAGGGCGTCGCGTCCAGCGCCGCGCGCGATCGAGAACTTCAGGACCGCCGAGAGGGCGATGCCGAGCGTGCCGAGCAACGTGCCGAGCACGGCGCCGAACGCGAGGCCCCCGACGCTGAGCACGACCGCGGACGGCAGGAACAGGAACACCCGGAAGGTGACCAGGCCGACGAAGAGCGCCGGGCCCCACCAGCCAAGGCTCTCGACCCAGACGCGCAGGTTCTGGAGCGAGGCCTGGAAGCCCTGCTCCATGTCGATCTCGATGCCGAGTTGAGCGCGCAGCAGGTAGCCGCCGACGAACAGGGCGGCGACCAGCAGGACGAGCCCGACCGGGACGTAGCGCTTGGAGGGGGCCACGCCCGGTGTTTAGCACTTGGCCGCCCGCCGGGCGCCGCCGGTCAGCGGTCGCGCTGCCGGCGTTCCCTTGCGCCCGGCCGGCCCTCGTGCGGACGTTGCCGACCACGGCCATCGCGCACCTCGCCCTGGTCGCGCCCATCGCACCCGCGGCGCGCGTAGCGCTGGCGGCGCATGCGGCGCCCTTCGCCCGACTCGGACGCCGTGCGCCGTTCCTCCCGCGAGAGCCGGCCATCGCCATCGGCGTCGAACCTTGCGAGCCGCTGCTGCCGGTGTGCCTTGCGCGCGGCCGCGCGTTCCCGGTCCGACAGTCGGCCATCGCCATCGCGGTCGTACCTCTCGATCCGCTTCAGACGGCGGCTCTCGCGCGCACTGCTGCGCTCCGCTTCCGACAGCTCGCCATCACCGTCCGTGTCGAACCGCTCCAGGAGCCGCTCGTGCCGGCCCCGATCTCGTCCGAATTCCTCGTTCTCTGCGTTCTCCGCCTGCGCCGCGCCGCTGAGCAGCAGCGCCGCCGCCAGGGCCGCGAAGGCCCGTCCGATTCCCAGCATTTTGGAATCCTCCCGACTTCGGCCGGCCCCGTGCCTGCCGGCCCGAAGCTGGAACCGGGCAGCGCGCGAGAGGTTGCGGAGCCAATCCGAGCCGCAGCTTCACCACGCGTCGGGCGACCTCGCCCATGCCGCTGCCGCGCTGTCGTGCATGCGGAACGGTCCGAGCAGCAGGCGCAGCCTCACCGGACCGATACCGGCCGGCACGCCCAGACCCGCCTCGATCGCCGAACGCGCGCTCGAATCAGAGCGCGGAGCTTCGGCGCATGGACAGACGGGAGCGCCTCCGGACTCGACAAGGCGCGCTTCTGTCCGATCCTGTGCGCGGTGCGGGACTCAACGACGGGAGTGTTGCTGATCAACCTGGGAACGCCGGACGCCCCGCGCCCCCCCGAGGTGCGGCGCTACCTGCGCGAGTTCCTCGGCGACCCGCGCGTGATCGACCTTCCAGCACCACTGCGGGTCGCGCTTCTCGAGGCAGTCATCCTGCCGTTCCGGCCACGCCGCTCGGCCAAGGCCTACGCCAAGATCTGGACCGACGCCGGCTCGCCGCTGCTGGTCCACGGCCGCGCCCTGGCCAACGCGTTGGCGAAGACCCTGGGCCCGGCATTCCACGTCGAACTCGGCATGCGCTACGGCAGGCCCGCGATCAGCGACGCACTCGACAGCCTGGTCGCGGCACAGCTGGAGTCGATTGTCGTCGTGCCGCTCTTCCCTCAATACGCCTCGTCGTCGGTCGGCTCCGCGCTCGAGCGCGTGTACGGCGCAGCGGCGCAGCGGAGCAACGTGCCCGCGCTGCGCGTGGTTCCGCCGTTCTTCGGCGACCCGGGCTTCATCCGCGCGCTGGCCGCACTGGCCCGACCGATCCTCGAGCGCGCGGACCACCTGCTGCTGAGCTACCACGGACTGCCCGAGCGCCACGTGCGGCGGGGCGGCCCGACGTGCCTGCGAAGCCCGGACTGCTGCGACGCGCTCGGGGGACCGAACCACGCCTGCTACCGCGCCCACTGCTTCGCCACCTCGCGCCTGCTGGCGGGGGACCTCGGGCTTCGCGACGGGGGGTTCTCGACGGGCTTCCAGTCGCAGCTCGGGCGCGCCGCATGGATCCGCCCGAGCCTCGAGGAGCGGCTCGGCGCCCTGCGTCGCGACGGCGTGGCCCGGCTCGCCGTGACGTGCCCGTCGTTCGTGGCCGACTGCCTCGAGACACTCGAAGAGATCGCGATTCGCGCGCGCCAGACCTGGAAGCAGCTCGGGGGCGAGGAGCTGGAGCTAGTGCCCTGTGTCAACGCACATCCCGGCTGGGTCGAGGCGCTCGCATCGCTCGTGCGGGGATGCTGACGGGCGTGCGCCGGATCGTCCACGGCGACAACCTGGCCGCGCTTGCCGGCCTGTCCGACGACTGCGCCGACCTGGTGTACGTCGATCCACCCTTCAACACCGGCGGCCGCCAGGAGCGCACGCGCATCCGCACGGTGCGCGACCCCGACGGCGACCGCACCGGCTTCGGCGCACACCGCTACCGCACCCAGAAGCTGGGCGCGTCGGGATTCGACGACGCCTTCGACGACTACCTGGGTTTCCTCGAGCCGCGCTTCCTCGAGGCACGCCGCATCCTGAACCCGCGCGGCTCGTTCTTCCTGCACGTCGACTGCCGCGAGGTGCACTACTGCAAGGTGCTGCTCGACGGGATCTTCGGGCGCGAGTCGTTCATGAACGAGATCATCTGGGCCTATGACTACGGCGCACGTACCCGGCGCCGCTGGCCCGCGAAGCACGACACGATCCTCTGGTACGCGATGGACCCGCGCAGCTACGTCTTCGAGTACGAGGAGATGGACCGCATTCCGTACATGGCGCCGGGCCTCGTAGGCAAGGAGAAGGCCGCGCGCGGCAAGACGCCTACCGACGTGTGGTGGCATACGATCGTCTCACCCACCGGCCGCGAGAAGACGGGCTACGCAACGCAGAAGCCGCTGGGGGTACTCGAGCGCATCGTGAAGGTGCACTCGCGCAAAGGCGACCTGCTGGTCGACTTCTTCGCAGGAAGCGGCACCCTCGGGGTCGCGGCCGCGAAGCACGGGCGCGACTTCGTGCTCGTCGACCACCATCCGCAGGCCATCGGCGTGATGCGCGAGCGGCTCCGCGCCTGGGATCCCGAGATCGTCACGCTCTAGCCGGGAGACGCAGTGCCCGAGTTCATCTACACGCTCCAAGACCTCCGCAAGGTCGTCGGCACCGACCGCGTGATCCTCGACGACATCACGCTGGCCTTCCTGCCCGGCGCGAAGATCGGCGTGCTCGGCGCCAACGGCGCCGGCAAGAGCAGCCTGTTGCGGATCATGGCCGGCCTCGACACCGAGATCGTCGGCGAGGCGCGGCCGGCCCCGGGAATCCGGATCGGCTACCTGCCGCAAGAGCCCTCGCTCGACCCCTCCCTCGATGTGCTCGGCAACGTCGAGCAGGGCCTGGCCTCCGTGCGCGCGCTGCTCGAGGAGTTCGAGGAACTCAGCGCGAAGTTCGCCGAACCGATGGACGACGACGAGATGAACGCGCTGCTCGAGAAGCAGGGCGCGCTCCAGGACCGCATCGATGCCGTCGGCGGCTGGGAATTCGAGCGCACGCTCGAGATCGCCATGGACGCGCTGCGCGTTCCTCCGGGCGACGCCGCGGTCGAGACGCTGTCGGGCGGCGAGGTGCGGCGCGTGGCGTTGTGCCGCCTGCTGCTGCAGCAGCCCGACCTGCTGCTCCTCGACGAGCCGACCAACCATCTCGACCTTCAGACTCTGGATTGGCTTGAGGATTTCCTCGCCGACTACGAGGGCTCGCTGGTGATGGTCAGTCATGACCGATATTTCCTCGACCGTACCTGCAATAATATCCTCGATGTGCACAATGGTCACGTCAAGGGTTACAAGGGTAATTACAGCGCTTATTTACAGCAGAAGGAATTGTTCATGCAGACTTTAGAAGACCGTATCGCCAAAGCGGAAAAAGAGGTCAAACGTATTACTGGAGCCTTGCAATCGATGAAGCGGGCGAATAAATATGACAAGTCGATTTCGCAGAAGCACTTCATGTTAATGCGTCAACAGCGGCAACTGAAATGGATGAAATCATTACGCCCGAAGCGCCGAAAAGGTCTCGCTTTCTCGCTTTCCTCGACCGATAAATCATCGCTCGATGTGCTTGAGCTGCGCAATGCCAGCCTCACCTTTGAAGGGCTTGAGAGTCCGCTGATGAATGGGGTTTTCGCGGCGGTCAGCCGCGGACAGAAGATCGGCATCGTCGGTGCTAATGGAGTTGGTAAGACGACATTATTGCGCACCCTCATCGGCGATGTGCAACTGGATGGAGGCGAGGTCGAAGTCCAGCCTGGTGCTGAAATCGGCTATTTCCACCAAGACCATCGCACCCTCGATTTCAATCTCACCCCGGTTGAGCAGGTGCAGCGCCTGAAACCGCGCATGGAATACGGTGATATCCGGGCAATGCTGGGGAAATTCCAATTAAATAAAGATCAGGTCGAGACCAAACTCAAATCCCTCTCGGGTGGCGAGCGCGCCCGCATAGCGTTGCTGAAACTACTGCTCGAAGACAATAATCTGTTATTGTTGGACGAGCCCACCAACCACTTGGATACCGATGCGAGGGAAGCGGTTGAAGAGGCCTTCAAGGAATATGAGGGCAGTATCATCATCGTCAGTCATGACCGTTGGTTCCTCGACGCCATCTGTGATACCATCTGGCATCTGCCCGGTGACGGTAGCCTCAACATCTATCCCGGTAATTATTCCCACGTTTTCCGCAAGTGAATCACTGAATATTTTTCCTAATCAGCGCTAGATTAAGAGAAAAATTGCGTCGAAGAGTCGGCATTTCTTGAAATTCTTTGTGTTTTCGGGACTTGTCGGCGGTAATTTTATCCGTGACCAAGTGTACTATGTGTCAGAGGAAAAATGGACGAGAAGCGCATACTCGGGTCGATGGAGACGGGAGGTTTCGGCACCTCCGTAAACTTTGACATCGATGCAGCACCGGCGCCGAAGCGGCGCCGGAAGAACCAGTTTTGGCAACGTGCGGGTGATGAAATCGCCGCCAAGATAGGTGGTCTCGGCATTAACCCCGAAGAATTCGGTGAACGCACAAGAGAACTCTTCGATGAGTTCGATACCGACTCATCGGGGGCCATCGATATCAATGAATTCGCGGCCGCTCTCGAGGGACTCGGATTGGATTTTCCCAATGAGCAGATTGAGCAGATGTATGGGTCTGTGGAACATGACAATAATGGTGAGATTGATTTCACCCATTTTGAGGAGTTGGTATTACTTTTCCTTGAGAAATCGGCTCTCCCGCAAGAAACTGAGATTGGATGCCCAGGGTGCGGTGCTGAAATCACCAACGAAGAATGGTTGGAGGCGCTGGTCGGATTCGTCTCTGGAGCTCATGCCCATAGCAACGAGAGCCCAGTGAAGGCGAGGATTGTACAAAATCTGCGAAATGAGGTGGTTAGAATGAGAATTCCTAATCAATCAAATGAATGGGAATTGGAAGTTGTTGACAGACTGACCAACCAAATCACCAACCTGATACAAGCCGAAGTCTCCCGATACAGAATGGATAATGAGAATACAGATGTCGATATGATTCGCCAACAGGCCTTGCAACAGGCCAGAGATGAGTTGACCCCGGTGCTGGAGGAACAGATTTTCCAGCAGGCTGAGGCGAAATTGGCGCCGCTGATCGAGGTGCAGATACGGCAGCAGTTGGAAGCCGAGTTGGCGCAGATTTTGGACCGAGAACGACAGCAGATGGAAGCCGAGATGTGGCAGAAATTCGAACAAGAGTGGAAGGAAAGAAGTAGTGAATAGTAAAGTGCTCTTCGCAGTTCTATGGACGACCGAGCGGTGCGCTACTCGGACACGGTCCTTATCGATGATTCGGGGGAGCGCCAACTCGGTGATTTTCTTATCCACTCAGATGGTACATGGAGTGAATCTAACGGTGACGAGGATGTGCAAACGACCATCGATGGCAGCTCCAGACTGCTGACTCGTACCTTCCAAAATTGGCACACTCACATGGCGATGAGCCTCAATGCACGTGATTTTTCTGACGGTTTTCCCTTACAGGATTGGCTTGAGAAGGCGGTTTTTCCCACCGAAGCCAGAATCACCCCAAAACACGTACGGATTGGCACCTATGCCGCGGCGGCTGAGATGATACGTACCGGAACTTCATTTGCCGCAGACATGTACTTCTTCCCGGCTATAGTTGCAGAGGTCATCGATGATGTCGGCATCAGGGCACTGTGTGGGGGGCCGGTCTCCGATGTCGCCTTACCGAGTCATCCCTCTGCCGAAAGTGCGCTGGCCGAACTCGATGGCCTTTTATCGACAAATGGCCAGCACTCGCGCATCGATTACGCCATTTCCACCCACTCGGTCTACCTGTGCAGTGAAGAAACCCTCACCCGGGCTCGCGATCTGGCTGAGAAACACGACGCGGTGTGCCATATCCATGTCGCCGAGACACGCAAAGAGGTCGCGGATTGCTATGACTCCACCGGGATGTATCCTGCTGAATATCTCGACAGCCTTGAATTCATGCGCCCTGATACCATCTGTGCCCATTCAAGTTGGGTGAAGAAGTCAGAGATTGCGATGATGGCAGAGAGAGGAGTTGTCGCGGTGCATTGCCCGACCTCAAACATGAAACTAGCCTGTGGCGGCACGCTATCATTGCCGGCATTTCGATCGGCTGGAGTTGAGGTGCGCCTCGGCACCGATGGCCCAGCCTCGTCAGGTTCTGGACTGGATATGCGAGTCGAGGCGAAATTCGCCTCGCTGGTGCAGAGGCACGACCATTGGGATGCAACTCTGCTGCCAGCTCGCGATGTCTTTGCCCTAGCCACCAAAGGTAGCCAGGATTGGGTCGCATGGAATCTCGACGACATCAGGATGAGACCGCTGGGCCGTTCGTCAAATCGCCACCTCGCCAACCTGATTTTCAGCGGTGCTGATTGTCTAGACATGTGGGTTGAAGGTAAGGCTGTGCGGCGTGATGGCAAGACTGTGACCCTGGACGAGTCAAAGATCATCGAGGACCTCGACCAAATAGTCGATTCATATTTCCAAGACCTTGAATGAACTCAGAAGTAGAGGAAGGCGATTGCGATAATCGCGTAGGTCGCGACCAACATTGCTCCCTCAAGCCAATTGCTCTTGCCATCTTGGACGATGAAATTGGCCACCAATACCGCCATGAATGTCGCTGCGGTCTCAAAAATTCCGAATTCAAGTGTCAGCGGTAGCCCAAAACCCCAAGCGACCAGAATCATCGCCGGGGCGATCAATAGAGCGATTTGGATACTACTGCCGATGGCGATTCCTATCGACAGGTCCATCTTGTCTTTCCCGGCGACCGTCACCGCGGTGAAATGCTCTGCAGCATTGCCGAACATCGGCAGTAGAATCATCCCGATGAATAGCGGTGGCAGGCCGAATTGTGAGGCTGCAGCCTCGATTGTGTGCACAAGAATCTCCGCCATCAAAGCGACAAATATGGTCGCACCAACCAGTAATATCACCGCGTTCTTCAGCGACATCTCGGGTTCTTCATCATGATGACCGTCGGTTGCATATAACTCGGCATGAGTCTTCAGTTGGAACAGAAGATGCAGGCCATATACGCCAAGAAGGATGATGGCAGTCCAGCGAGAGAGTTCGACCAGACCACCGATATGCGCGCTATCGGCGGTCATGCCAAACGAGGCCGGAATGACCAGCCCAACCATCGCCAAGAGCATCAGTGAGCCATTGGTTTGCGAGGCATCCTCATTGAAGGTCTGGGTCGAGTGCTTTATCCCGCCGTATAGTAAGGCCAGACCCATGACCAGCAGGAGATTTCCTAGAATCGAGCCAATCAGTGATGCTCGAACGACCTGCATCATCGTTTCTGCAGTATCACTGCCAACCCCGGCCTTGTAGGCCGCGTATAGTGCCATCACCGCGATTATCACCTCTGCGGCATTACCGAAGGTCGCATTTAGCAGACCACCGACCGATTCCGAGGTCCTTGTCGCAATCTCTTCGGTCGCCTTACCCATCAACCATGCCAGCGGCATTATTGCCACCATCGAGAAAATGAAAGCCATTCCCGTATTGTGCGTGAAACTGAAATAGAACGCCATCGGAACGGTCAGCAAGAGAATGCTGAGCAAATTATTGCGCGGGTCGAAAAAATACCACAACCCGTGCATTCCCGAATCCTCAGATTCGACTTCAACCATTACGGTAGCCTCATTCATTCGACCACCGCCCAGTTTCACTTCTTTCTCTTTACCACTCTGCGACCGCTGTCCGAGTCTTCATCCTTTTTCTTGCCACGACGTGACTTGCGCTGTAGGACATTGACGGCGAATGGGTCGTCTTCATCATCATCATCCTCATCGACATCGGGAATAGCCTTGGATTCTTTTTCCGGAGCGACTCCGACAAGTTCGTCCATGTCGGGCTCGGTCGATGTACCGATGAATTCCTTCATCCAATCATCGCCCTCGTCCTCATCCTCACGGACACGGCCACGGCTCAGGGAGATGGTGATTACAAGCAGAGTAAGAATAAAGGCAAAAACATTCAATCCTGCCAAGCCAAAGACAAAGATGTAAGGCGGGTCACCAAAAGACACCTCCTCGATTATCGGTTCTGGGTCTGGCTTCAGTGCCTGCTCATATGCACAAATCGTGGTGCCGTTGATGGTGTGGTGGCAGGAATCTACGAGGAAGGTCACCCCCGCCTGTCTTTCATTGCCTCCAAGGTCTGTGACCTTTATTTCGACTCGGTGCTCACCGGGCTGGAAATCGGAAGAACTCAAAGAGTAAGTGAAAGCCACCGACTCATCATGCCAAGTCAACTGAGAATCAGCAAAATTCATCCACGGGCTGGTCGCTTGATTTGATTGACGATAATTATAGGTGAATTTTATCTGCAAACTGTTGATTCCAACGTCGTCTGACACACTGCCATGAACATTGATTTCACTGCCGTACATGTACTTGCTCTCGGTCGATTGACCAGGGGTATAGATGTTGATTGAGGGGGCGACCGAATCGATTTTCCACCTCGATTCGTTATATTCGGCCGAATTATAATTTGCATCGGAGATTAGGATTTTCACACTCAAATCACCGTGGCCATCGGTATTGGAGACCGAGAAATCATAGTAGTATGTCGGCCCAATCGACGGGTCAGCAATATTATCCGATAACATGTTGGCTGGGACATCACCAATGGTGTAATACTTGCCATTTGTCGAAGAGATGTTCAGTATCGGGTCACCTGCCAATTCCTCATCGGTGGTAATGACCAATCGATGCTCGCCGTCGAGCAGAGTTGATGATTCCTGGTCATCAATCGTCAGACCGATTATCGGTGGAATGGTATCCTCGTTAACCTGTAGTGCATTACCTCCGAGGCCAGCGATGATGGTCGGATTGACATTATTCCATTCATCCGCGACCACTACCGCATACCAAGCATTTTGACTGATATTATCGCCGATGGGCACAGTGGTAGCCATCACCGAGGAGGTCGCATTGGATGTCGGAATATCACTCTGTATCAACTCCCACCCAGCATCGACCAAGATATCTGAAGTAACCCCATCCTCTGCAAACGGTTCTCCGGCATGACGGTAGATATGGTAGATCTCGTTATCCTCTCCGACGTCGTTAACCCATCTGATGATGACTTGGTTGGTGGTGCCAATCATCGTTACCTCGGTGACTCGGGGATCATCGGGCATGAGGGTATCTTCGATGATCGGGGCGGCCATGTTTTGTATCAGGCCACGATATTGGTAGGTGCCGTTCAAGTGGCCATAACGAGCCTCGCTGGTGACGAAATAATACGAGGGGTCGCGGGTTACCCCCAAGGGTACATCGGCGATTGCCTCGCCGAAGCCATCGGGAACTGAGGTGACCCAGAAGAGCGATGAATTCTCGTGGAATTGGCTACCGGGTACAGGGAAATTTGACCACCAGATGTGGTATATCTCGCCTTCTGCACCGATTTGGTCGGTCCATGTCACTCTGGTTTTTGCATCGCCAAGGTATTCTGCGGCTACATTGGTAGGCTCGGCAATCCAAGGAGTAAAGGTGTCTTCATAGATTGGGGTGGCGCAACTTATCGTCAGCGAGTGGATTCCGTATTGGTCAATCACTTCAATACAATAAAAGGAATATCCTATCTGTCCGCGCTCGACATTGAAAAGGTAGGAACTGAAACCTTCCTGTACCGTTGCAACCAATTCAATATCAGTTCTATTGGTATCACTAAATGGCACCCCAGCCATCCAGATTAGGTAGGACTCGCCGCTCTCTTCGAGCAACTGTGACCACGAAATCGTCGTATCCCCACTACCATTATATTGATTTGGAGTAAAGACGGCAATGACATTGTTCGGTGGTGGCGGCGGGATGGTATCTTCAAACACATAGTCCTCAAGGGTATTACCAGAAAGGAACCGGACATCCTCGTAATCATCACCCTCAGCGGTCCAATTAGGCAAAAGGTAGGTGATTGCATAGTACGAAGTTCTCGTCGTCGAGATTGGAATTGGCACATCATAACTCGACACCTCTGCGACCAATACCGCGATAGGCGACTCGGTTGAAAGCATTGTCATCCCGTTGCTGCGGGTTATCGGGTTGGTGCTGCGCCACAGATGAATCTGATAAGCATCGTCGCCGTCTACCGGCAGTACCGGATTTATCATATTGTAATTTACCCAGGTCAACGTCGTCACCATTTCCGTTGGGACATACGATGCTTGCAGGAAATATGGCGAACGTACCGGTGACGTCACCTCTTCGACCGGGGTGTACAACGTTGAGGCGTTGACATCCAGGTTCTCCATCAGGGTTCCATCGCCGTGCTCGGAAACGATGGCGTAGTAAAACGATCCATTTACCCCCGGAGGAATCTGGTAGGTCACACTATGACCCGGGTGCCGGTCTTCGGTGCCTCGACAATTGTTCGGATTGGAGCCTGAGCCGAATTCATCACATGCATCGA
>DARQ01000084.1:11472-11730 GCA_002503395.1 Euryarchaeota archaeon UBA60
CGCCAGGTAACCGTTGTTGATTCACTGTGCGGGTCAAATGTCGCGTTAATGTCCTGGGCCTGCAACATAGTCGGGTCGCCGATGTCTTCAGCAATGGCCGGTGGGCTCCAGACCAGTAGTGAAATCAAGAACAGTAATACCATTCCAGTCGATTTGAAAGATGGTCGAATTGCAGCCATCATACATCCCCTCGGCTTCGGGTTCGGTTATTTCGGTTATGAGCATGACGCCTGCGACGTTGCTTGTAGCAACGTTGAG
>DARQ01000084.1:11860-13305 GCA_002503395.1 Euryarchaeota archaeon UBA60
AGAATGGCCAATTGCCCCTTCGCTTGCATGAATCGACGAACAAAGGTGTACAAACCACCGACGGCACAGATTACCAATAGTATGCTCAAGGGATTGAGCGGCACTCCAGACCACGGGGCAAACAGGGTCCCCGACATCTCATTTCCGGTCAGTGCCATCGTACCACTGACCGCCAAAGCAAGAATCATCAACGCCATCCGGTCGGCGCGGCTGAAGCCACTATAGTCACGACTACCGGTGACAGCTTGCGCCTGAGTCCCCATATATGAGCCGAATAAGGTCAACACCGCGGCCAGCCACCCCAGCGATTCATCACCGACCCACGCCACGTTCATCCCAATCGCAACGAGCCAAACGATATCCAGAATCCTATCGATGGTATGGTCTAGCAGATCGCCGAATCTGGTGACGCGGTTGGTCGCCCTCGCCAAAGTGCCATCAAAACCGTCGAGGAGTTGACAGATACCGACCGCCGCCGCGGCTGCCAACAGAATCCAGCCACCAGTTTTATCGGAGCCGGCTGAAGCCATCAACCACGCTGCGAAAATTCCCACCGGCAAGGTCACCAAGGTGACCAACGTCGGTGATAACCAAGTCATCTTTCCAGCAAAACCGAAGACCTTACGCTCCCACACCGCCCGTAATTTCTCGAGTGCCATGTAGCCCGCTGGGTACGGCTAGGGTGGTAAACTATTGCGGCTGGTTGATTAGCAGAGAAGCAATTTTCACATCCCTGGAAATCCCGCCGTCAACGAATCCAATCGGCCCGTTCGGCCGGGAATCTCGGAACAAAATCGGCCCCAACCCATTCCAGGGCCTGGGATGCCACCGCCGCCGCTGATGCGATGGTGGTATCAATCTCGAGGATTGGCGGGGAGTTTTCATCTAATTCCAACCACGGCCCACCGAGCATTTCCCACTCGGCATTATCGGTGATTTTAGCGCTTGGCCACCCGCGCCCGCGCATACGCTCACAAAGCACCTCAGGACGACAGCGCAGGACGATGATTGCATCGACCGGGAGGTGATGTGAAAGATGCCCGTCGATGTAGATGTTCTCAGCCGTTTTTTCGTTGCCCGGGGAGGTTTTTCCCACACCCTCGGATGACGATTTTTCAGCCCATTCTGAGGTTAGGATTCGGTGCAATTTATCGACATCGATCTCGACCGCTTCACCAGCTTTTTCAGCCTCACCCAAACATCCGTGTTCAGCGGCCAGTTCACGCACCGTGATTGAGTTGGTTCGGGCAATGATATCCGCCACCGACGACTTACCCGTAGCCGGGGTTCCGGTGATGGCGATACGGAATCCACTCATTTGACTCACCCCAGCCATCAACCCCTACCTCATATGGTCACCGGTCAACCCCTTGTTGGTCTGGCCACACAGGGGGATTGCTGATGGGGGAGAAGCCCCTCGGCCGGTTCGGTTCGATGTTCGGAAT
>DARQ01000084.1:13386-13572 GCA_002503395.1 Euryarchaeota archaeon UBA60
CACAGATAAAGCGCTATGTCGAAGACGGAAGGTTGGAAATTTCCGAGGTGATGGCGGTCGAATTGGTGGCAAAATTACGCGCCGAGAAGAAGCGTGAGGTCGAGATGCAGAATTGGCTGGTCGAGGCCGCGGGAATCGCCGCTGAGGTGCTCGAGCAACGCGGTAAATTCACTCAGGCCCTAGCCG
>DARQ01000069.1:0-1404 GCA_002503395.1 Euryarchaeota archaeon UBA60
GGAAACAGGCCGCTGAACTCGTGATAGAGTTGGCGCGCCAAGGTCTTGTTGTGGGAGAGTATCAGGGTCGGTCTATTCAGGCGCTCGATGAGATGCGCCATGGCGAATGTCTTTCCCGAGCCTGTAACCCCGAGAAGGATGCATCTCTCTTGGCCATCTTCCAATTGGGTAATGAGTTTTTCAATTGCTTGACTCTGGTCACCGGCCGGCCGGAGATCGGTTTGCAGGCGAAGTCTCGCTACCTCAGGGCTGAGGCGCTCGATCGCCGCCCCCTCGAGGGCTTTGGTCAGGTCGAATGGATTGACTTGCTCGCCTCGTCCCACCACGATTCACCTCAGGGCAGATACAGGCCACCGTTGGCGTGGATTATGGCACCGTTGACATATGCTGAATCGTCGCTGACTAGAAATGACACGACCCCCGCCATGTCTTCGGGGGTGCCGATACGGCGAAGGGGAACTTCTCCTTCCCGTAATGCTCGCCTCTCTGAGCTATCATCTTCCAGAATCGCAGTATCGATATAACCGGGGGCGAGGATGTTGACGCGCTGACCCTTAGGGCCGACCGCCTGTGCGAGGCTTCTCGCCCAGACGTGCAAGGCGGCCTTGCTAGCCGAATAATCGCCGCCGTGAGGCGAGCCACGTATGCCGAGTTGGCTACCGACAACCACGATTCTTGCATCTCTAGTCAGGTGCGGTGCAAGGGCTTTCCAGACGTGAAATGCGCCGGTGAAGTTGGTATCCATTGTCCGCTGTAAGTGCTCGGTGGTCAACTCGTCGGTAGCCATTCGGTCGTATCTGCCGTGGTTGATGACCAGAACTTCAACCGGCCCTCCCGTGGCGGTACGTATCCACGGGTGGTCAGCGAGTACGTAGACCTCCGACGGGTCGCTACAATCGACCCTGACCGCAAAGGCATCACCACCATCACTACAGATTTGCTTGACTACTTTCTCGGCCGCTTGGCTACTGGTGTGATAGGTCAGCAGGATACGGTAACCATCGGCGGCCAAACGATGGCATACCGCAGCGCCGATGCCCTTGCCACCACCGGTGACAACTGCAATACCTCGCCCCCCCATAGGGGAGCGTATTCCCCATCCAACTTCAAGTTCTGCTCCAAACTATTCCAAGAATTGGGCGAGGTTGGGTGGCTGCCAATCATCTGGTTTCATCACCTTGCCATCATCTCGACGGTGGACTTTCCCATCTACCAATTTAGCCATGTTAGAGCGATGAACTTCTTTGAATGCATCGTCGTAAATATCTTGCATCCCATGGTTGATGATGGTGCCGGCAAGGATGTAGCCGATATCTGCCAAGGCATCGAGAATCTCGACCATGTCGCCGGCTCTAGCCGCTTCAGCGTATTCCTGAACTTCCTCGGTGAGCAGTTTGATGCGCA
>DARQ01000069.1:1446-5814 GCA_002503395.1 Euryarchaeota archaeon UBA60
CAAAGGCCTGATTGAATTCCAGCAAGGAGGTGACGATTGGGTTCATGGCCGATGGGTTGTGTACTCGGCTCATGAGAGTTTGCCGAGTAGTAGTCCGGCGAGAAGAACCCAACCCGTCACAACACTCGTACGAAAAAGACTACTCTGGAAATCAGAGGCCTTGTGGCGACGAAGGATGATGGTGATGTTGAGAATAGCCATGATACCTGCAGAGGCCAGGAAGGTGATGTCATCGATGGGGTTCGCAATCGCGAAACATGCAAACCACAGCAGAGTCATCTGCACTGAAGTACGCTCGGTATGAACCTCGCCGAATCTGGCTGGAAAAGAATGGATTCCATTGTCCCGATCGCTCTCGATGTCCATCAAGGCATAGTTGAGGTCGAAGGCAGAAATCCACATCATCACACCCAGAGAAATCCAAAACAAGGTCGGATACCAGTGCAGGTCGATGATCGCTGACCATCCTAGCTCGCCACCCACTATGCCCAACCAGGCTCCAGCCGGGGCCAGACCGAGGCATAACCCCAACCAGAGGTGACATAGCCAAGTCACCCGTTTGAGATATGGGTAGATGACAAAAACGATGACTGGAATAGGCGAGAGGTAAAGGCAAATCTGGTTCAACTGCCACGCACCGACAACCAACATCGCCAAGAATAATCCTGAGAGTGAAAATGCAGTATTGAAACTCATTGCCCCGCTGGCAAGGTGCCTCCCTGCGGTCCTCGGGTTTTCAGCATCGACCTGACGGTCGATGATGCGATTGAGAGCCATCGCCAGACCACGAGCACCGATGGCGGCGACCAGAATCCACATCAGTTGGACTGCCGAAACACTGTATCCCTGCTCATTGGCGATGAGTGCACCGATGAAGACGAAGGGGAGGCTGAACAAGGTGTGCTCAATCTTGACGAAATTGAGGATTTCCTTCATGCCCATCTCAATCCACCTAGGCTTCCATAATCATTTTCGGTCACTTCCAGATTATCTACTACTCACATCATCAGATTGCTTGGCCATGGGTGGTCTGTCAAACCATCTACCTGCGCATTTTCCTCGACCTTGGCCAATGTCTCGGGGTTGTGCAGAGTCACCGCTGGCCAGCGCCTGACCGGGAAGTCACCGCCCTCGCAGGGGATTGGGGTGGTAGCATCCCAAGCCACTCTCTTTCCGGTGTTGTCGAAGTGGAGGTCGCGCCCGACATCGAATCTGCAGAACAACTGCCAAAGCAGTCTACGGCGGGCGCCGCTAGCGTGCAGGTCGAGGTCGGCATCGGTGATGAATAGCCAACGTAATTTTCCACCTGAATCTAATTGGAAAATATCCTTTTCCAATTGACTTATCTTTTCTCTCTGTGCCCTCGCCGCGACCTCGTTCGTCTCGGTCAGGCCGGTGCGCGGGTCGGGTGAGCCTTCGATGCTGGTCGTGACCACCAACATGCTAGGCCGCAATAATCGGGCGTCGACGACCGCATCGAGTCGTACCACTTCTGCGACAAAAGCTTCGTCGACACCCGGAGGGGTCGCTCTTCCCTGCCGCCAAGCGGGGGTCGCCCTCTTGGGTGAGCCCTCGGGACCGTCTTGGTCGGAGCGGGCATCGGCAGGGCAGATTGTCGTCGCGTCGACGAGTAATTTGCTGTGGATGTTCTCGTAAGGTGCGGCGGTCTCCAGTGTATCGGCGACCATGCCTTTGAGGATGACCAGATCTTCGCCGGGGTCGACCTTGTCATTGAGAGCATCGAGGAATGAATCGAGGTCTCTGACCGCGTGGTCGGCATCGACCGCGACCATTGTTTTCACGAACATTAATTGCCCCGCTCCAAGCAAGCCGAGGGCGGTCTTACGGCCTTGGCGAGGGTAGCGTTGTTTGCTGGCGACGATGGCGAGATTGTGGAAGCCGGTCTCAAGCGGTAGATGCAGGTCGACTAGATCGCGATGTTGGAAGCGCAGAATCGGGGTGAATTGACTGCCGATGGCCTCACCGAGATAGCCATCCTCCATCGGCGGCTGGCCTACAATGGTCGCCGGAAACAATGCATCTTTACGCCTTGTCACCGCGGTGACGTGGAGCACCGGATAATCTCCGGTCAGCGAGTAGAAACCGAAGTGGTCACCGAAAGGTCCCTCCTTTCGGGTTTCTCCCAAATCGACATAACCCTCGATAACGATGTCTGCCTCAGCTGGCACACATAGGTCTTGAGTGACCGCTTTTGTGATTCGTAAGCGGCGGCGACCGAGGAATCCTGCGAACATGTATTCCTCGAGATTATCGGGTAGAGGTGCGATAGCCGAGAAGACGAGTTCAGGTGGCCCACCGATACAGATTGCCACCGGCATTCGACCCGACTTCACTACCGAGGTGGTGGAGGTGGTAGAGGGAGCATGGGTGGCGGCGTGAGCGGCTGTGTGGGCCGCTGAGTGAGCGGCGCCGTGTTTGTGAATCTGCCAGTGCAAGGCGATTTCCCTCGGCCCGAATATCTGTGCCCGATACATGCCGAGATTGTACTCTCCGCTACCGGGGTCCTTGGTGACGACCAGAGGCAAGGTGATGAAATTCCCGCCGTCGAGCGGCCAGGTCTTCGGAATCGGCAGTTTGGTCACATCGGGGTTGTTCTTCTCGATGATCTGCTGGCACTTCGCTCGCCTGACCTTCTTCGGCGGCATTGAGAATGCTGATTTTGCCAGCGGCAGTCCTCGCCAAGGTCGTTTGACAAAAGTACCGATATCGGGTTTCATCAATTCCACCAGTCTATCACCGATTTCGCCCGGGCCTGCGACCTGAAGAGCGTGGTCGGTGCGCTCTCTGGTGCCGAATAAATTCATCACCAGAGGAATCTCGCTTACCGTACCATCTGCCATCAATGGTTGCTCGAATATCACCGTCGGCCCGCCACTCTTCACCAGCCGGTCAGCGATGCATCCAGCCTCGAGATTAACCTCGACTGGACGGGAAATCCGCAGGACCTCGCCACGCTCCTCCAAGTTGGCGAGATATCTTCTGAGTGTACGCCAAGCCACGCCTTGCCGTGGTGCCTATTCACTATGAAGTCACCCTCTGCACCCCGAAGGGGGTGCAGGGGCGGATTGATGTGCCGGATACCTCACCATCGAATCGAGGGAGGGCCAAGATGGCGAGTGAATGTGATGTCCTGGTCATCGGCGCTGGCCCCGGTGGCGGCTCGGCCGCACTGCACGCGGCCCGCCATGGCCTGTCGGTGATGTTGGTCGAAGACCACAGCGCCATCGGCACCCCGGTGCACTGTGGTGAATGCCTTTCCCTGTTAGCCATCGAGAACCTTGAACTGGACTTGCCCGATGAGGTAATCTCACTGGAATGCAAGGGCATCCGGGTAATATTCCCCGACGGCACCGCGAAGTTATTGAGCGAGGCAGGGTACGTGCTGGAGAAGCATCTGTTCGAGCGCTGGATTGCCGATGAAGCGGTCGCCGCAGGGGCCGGTTTACACCTCGGACATAAGGTCACGAAAATGACTAGAGTTCTCAATAAGGAAAGTGTTTTCTCCAATTGGGTGATTGAGGGGAAAGGCGAGTCCTTTCCGATTCAGGCCAAAGTGGTCATCGATGCCTCTGGGGTGGCTGGAGTAGCCGCCCGTCTGCTCGATATGCAAGAGGATGTCGAAGTCATCGCCGGATTTCAGTATGAGATGCACGATGTCGAGAATGACGGCTACCTTGATTTCTATCTGTGGCCTAAATATTCCCCACACGGCTATGTGTGGATGATTCCCAAGGATGGTGGGAGGGCCAACGTCGGTCTGGTTACGACCGAGAAGAAGGGGGCGATCAAATATCTCGAGAGTTTTGTCGAAGATACCTATCTCAAGGATAATCCCAAAGTCAACCCGCCGTGGCGGGGGGAGAATGGTGCAGGGGGAAAGGCGGGGAGGATACGTCCCTTTGGCGGGACGATTCCGATTTCGGGGCCGCGCTCACGCACCTTCGCTGATGGGATGATGATGATTGGCGATGCCGCAGGATTCACCAGCCCGCTGTTTGAGGGCGGCTCACACCTAGCGCTCAAGTCGGGGAAGTTCGCCGCCGAGGTTGCCGCCCAGGCGATTGCCGCTGGTGATGTGACCGCCAAGCGATTGGGTAAGTATGAGAAGATGTGGAAGGCTGAATTTCCCCCTTACGACAAGATTCTGCGCGGCAAGACCGCGTTGTACAATCTGAGCGACGATGAATTATCGATGATGGGGAGATGTCTACCCGAGGAGATGGGAAATATGGGGCCCTTCACCAAATTTGCGGTGGGCCTGCGAATCCTGTTCCGCAAGCCGACCCTTTTCACTAAACGAGTAATCTCGGTTTTACTTTCGTTCGGCTATAGCCGCGCCAAGTTCTA
>DARQ01000069.1:5931-6375 GCA_002503395.1 Euryarchaeota archaeon UBA60
TGGTAGATTGATGTACGGTGCTTCACTTCCACTTTCAATTCTCGGAGCGACCCTCTTGGTAATCGGCTTCCCGAGGTGGCTGGTCAAGAATCAGGTGGTCGGTGAGTCCGGTGGGAGATATTGGAATGTGGGCTTGCATATCGCCCTCGCCTTGCCTTTCCTTGCCCTGCTATCGCGATTTCTGGTAGCTGACGTCTCCTATCACTATGTCTGGTTGCACGGTGGCGAGAATCTGCCGTTCCGTTATCGCTTCGCCGCGGTGTGGGCAGCCCGTGAAGGCCCGCTGCTGTTGTGGGCTGGATTGATTGCCTTCCTATCTTGGATGGGCCGCAATCCCGGGGTCGGTGAAAGTGAGCGACAATCTCGCACTCGACTGGCACTCTTGCATGGAATCACGCTGGTATTGCTATTGCTGGCCGCGGGCCTAGACCCATTTCGCAAGAC
>DARQ01000069.1:6517-13871 GCA_002503395.1 Euryarchaeota archaeon UBA60
TTCTGTATGGTCATCGGGGCGACGGCGCTGGCAACATTGTTGTGTAGTTCAGATGGAACTTCAGGACTGCGCGAGCGGCTTCTCAACAGTGCTCGGCCGGCGGTTCTGTTCGGTGTATTATCGATTGGCTTGGGTGGGTTGTGGGCCTATACCGTTCTCGACTGGGGAGGTTATTGGGCCTGGGATCCGGTTGAGACCGGCTCATTACTGCCGTGGTTGGCGGTCGTCATCCTGCTTCATCTTCCGTTGCGACCAGGTCGGGTCAGCGATGGAATCTACATGGCGTCTGGATTGGCTGTCGCCGGATTCGCCATCTTTGCGACGATGGTGACCAGGGCCAGCGGTGTTTGGGCGAGCAGTGTCCACACCTTCGTCACCGCTGATGATGCGAGTTTCCCGAGCGATGCCTGGGGGCGTCTGCTCTCACTGGTCACAGATACCACCGCCGGGGTGGAGGTGATCTCCTATCTTCTGGTGTTGATGCTGCTCGCCAGTATCTTGTCAGCATGGCTGTTAGCCGACGAATTAGGCCAGGAATTGCCAGCTAGATTGGGTTGGACGATGGCGGTGGTGCCGCTGTCGGCATGTGCCGCGTGGCTCTTCATCGAAGAGGATACGGCGCTGTGGGAAGGGACCAGCGGAGCGATGATAGGAATTCTTGGAATCCTGCCACTTCTCATCTCTACGTGGTTCATGCGAGTAGAATTGTGGAAGCGCCTGACCCAAGACCCGGTGCGGTTGCCGCTGTTGTTCGGAGCGATATTGGTCGCCTATTGGAATGGCGATGTGATTCTCGGTGGGCTCGGGGTGGTGCTGATGCTGATACTGGTGACCCGCAGTCAACCCGAATCCGAGGTGGGTTGGATCACTGCTGGTATCGTCTTCCACCTCTTCTCAGCGTGGGCACAATTGGCTGAATTGACGCAATCTGGAGCGGCGATGGCGCTGTTCCTGGTGCCGATGTTCATCAACGAGCCGCCGGCAGGTGATGATGCCAAGTCAATTTTCTCAAGGGGAGGGCAGATGCGAGTGGTATTCCAGACCCCCTCAACCATGGTTGCGCTCTACCTCTTGTTGTCGTGGACTCTGCTCCTGAACAGCCTCGACCGGACTCAACTCGAGGCGCACGAATTGTACGGTGCACCGATAATCGTCCTTCTCTCGACCGGATTACTGGTCTACGGTTGGCGCGGCCGGGTCGAGCCGAAGTCGATTCCGTGGTTGCTGGGCTGCCTCGCCGTACTCTCGGGATTGCTGGCCTGGGGGTTCGCAGATACCCTGCCCGGCGATGTCGACGACGTCTTTGCCGGGCCATTGACTCGCGGACAATTGGCGTGGATAATGCTGCCCGCGGTACTGCTCACGGTCCCGGCGCTGGGACTTGAGGTGTGGACGCGCGGCCGTAAGTGGTGGCATCTGCGCCAAGGTGGCGGCAGGGGTTCGCCGGCGAGGCAGATGCGACACTCGCGGGCCGCCTTGGCGGGAATGGGTGCCCATCTGATTCACCTCGGTCTGCTGATTCTGATAATCGGCCATATCTTCGCCACCACCCTGGTCGACCGTGGCAATATCTCCCACCGCCTATCCCTATCCGAGGATAATCCGGTTGTCGAGGGCGACTTGGTGCTGGTCTTCACCGATATCGAACTGCTTTCTATCGGCGATGAGGAATTTGATTCACGCTTCGATGTCGGCGTCGGTTATGTCGGCGCCGTGGTCGAGGTCTACGAGGTCGCCGACCCCGATGGGGCTGGCTCGGGTGGTGCTGATAATGCGGTGATTCTCGGCGACCATATCGCCACCCTGCAACCCGGTGTCCTACGCTTTGAGAATGGCTTCGCGCGCTCGGAAGTGGCGACGATGTCGCGGGTGAGCGGCGATTTCATTCTCATCTTCGACCTCAGCCAAGCCAGCGAACTGGGCCAGGCGATGGTGATGGGTGACCTCGATGAGGTCGAGCGTATTCGAGTGACCGCGTACGACCTGCCGGGTAGCCACTTGGTTTGGCTCGGCTGGTCGCTGATGCTGCTCGGGATGATGCTGAACTGGCAGTCGTGGTGGCCAACGCCGGCTTTTGCTGTCACCAAACAGTACTCAACCTCCGGTGATGGCGAGGGGAGAACGGGCTCGGTCGAAGAGGAGTGAGACATGGTTTAAATCCGGTCGGTGATTCTCTGGGAAGGGTAGGTATACTACTAAGGGCCCACTGTAATAGCATGTATTATTGGCGAACGGAGGTGGGGATTGATGACTATATTGAGCCTGAGTGAAGCCTCAGAGTGGGCCACCGATTATCTCGGAAAGGACGTCTCAAAGAGCAACATCTCCTATTTGGTCCAATACGGCAAAGTGAAGAAATTACAAACCGAAGGAAAAATCACCGGTGTCGACCAAGCGGAATTGAAGAAATACTACGATATGAACGTCAAAACCAAGGAAGAAGAGTGGAAGGAATCGATTGGTGACGACCTGAACTGGGATTTATCCTTTGCCGAATTGCGCGAAAAAGATACCACCAAACACGTCCACCGACTCCACCCCTACAAGGGTAAATTCATCCCGCAGTTGGTCGAATATTTCTTGGATGAGAAAACCACCGAGTTCAAGAAAACCGCGTACTTCAAACCCGGCGATACCGTGCTCGACCCGTTCATGGGCAGTGGTACGACATTGGTGCAGGCGGGCGAATTGGGATTGAACTCGGTCGGCATCGACGTCTCGCAGTTTAATTATGAGATGTCGAAGGTAAAGACGGGCACCTATGAGGGCGAAGAACTGAAAACCGCCTTGGAGACAACTTTGGCGAATTCCAAGAAATTCATTTCTGAGACCTTTGATGAGGGGTTCGACAATGCGCTGAAAGAGAAAATCGCCGAGTTCAACAAACTGCACTTTCCCAATCCCGAATACAAGTATCAGGTCAAACAAGGGGAAATCGACCCCAATATGTATTCCGCTGAGAAGGAAGACATGTTCTTGACTGAGAATATTGAGATGATAAGGAAACTCAAAACCATCCGAGATTTTGAAGTCGGCGAATCAGATGAGGCCTTGGTGGAATCTGAGTTTTTGAAAAAATGGTATAACGGGCGAATCCTGCGCGAACTCGCCTTTTACAACAATCAAATCGCCGAGGTTGGCTCTGCCGAAATCCGTGCGGTGATGCGCATCATCATGAGCCGTGTGGCCAGGTCATGCCGCTCAACCACGCACTCGGATCTGGCGACCTTGAAGGAAGCGCAGATATTGCCGTATTATTGTACCAAGCATTACAAGATCTGCACACCGATTAACAGTATCGCCACCCGCCTGAAGCAATATACCAACGGCACCATCAGACGGCTGGCTGAATATGCAGACCTACGAGGCGAGTCAGTATGCAGTGCGGTTATTCATGGCGATTCAAGAGAGGTCGACATCTTAGCCGAGGTGGAGAAAAGCAATCCGCAATTCGCCGAGGAATTAGCAGGACGGAAATTGGACGGGGTATTCACCTCGCCGCCATATGTAGGCCAGATAGATTATCACGAGCAACACGCCTACGCCTACGAATTATTCGCCATCGAGCGCGTTGACGAACTTGAAATCGGCCCGCTGTACAAGGGCAAGGGCAAGCAGGCCAAAGAGGATTATGTTGCCGGCATCGCCGCGGTACTGAACAATGTCGCCAAATATGTCAAAGACGACGGCGACTTCTTCCTAGTCGCCAATGATAAGCACGGCCTGTACCCGAGAATCGCCGAGTTGGCGAAGATGGATATCGTCGCTGAGCATAAACGCCCGGTGCTCAACCGCACCGAGCGTGACCGGGCACCCTATTCGGAGATTATCTTCCACCTGAAGAAGAAAAAAGGCCTGTTCATTTATTGATATAGCAGACAATTGACTTAAGAAGGGAGGTCGAGTCGCCGGCTCGCCCCCTAAGGGGGCGCAAGGTGAATCACCATGGAAGAAGGCGCAATAGTCCACATCGAGTACGAGTTGTACAACTCGGAAGAGAAGCTAATCGAGACCAATCTGGAAGCGACCGCCAAGGAGCATGATATGCACGAGGATGGCCGAGATTACAGTCCACTGGTCGCACTTATCGGCGGCGGCACCCTAATCGAAGGATTCGAAGACCACCTTCTAGAAGCAGAGGCAGATACCGATTATGAAATCGACATCTCCAGCGAAAAGGCCTACGGCGAGAAGAATAGCGAACTGATTGAAGTCCTCAGCCAAGACAAGGTCATGCAACAGATCCGTGACCCGAACTCACTCCAGGTCAACGGCCCAATCACCCTGGGTGGCAAGACCGGAACCCTGACCCTGTGGGCGGCTGGGCGAGCTCGAATAGATTTCAATCACCCGATGGCCGGCCAGGACCTGCGCTACAAATACAAGATCACCAAGGTCATCGACGACAAGGGTGAGAAGGTCGAGGCGCTGTTGAAGGCCAATACCGGTCATGACGACTTCGGAGTCGAATTTGACGGCGATGATGTCGCTGTCACCATCCCCGAATCAATGCTTTTCGATACCAATGCGGCGATGATGAAGTTCCGCCTGGTCAGCGTTCTGCGCGACAGTGTCAATGCTGGCAAGGTCTCCTTTGTCGAGGTGCACGAAGAGCGCACCACCGACCCGGGGCATGGCGAAGAAGGCCACGTTCACGATGAGAACTGCGACCACGGTGAAGAAGAATAGTCAAGACGCATCCGGTGAGATGATGTCCGAGGAAACAACCGAGTTTTCTCCCCCGCTGCCTTCAGGTCAACTTTCGCTGGTCGAAAGGGTCGCAATCCTCTCCCTGATTATCCTTGCAGTCGTCCTACTGGTCGGTGTGACTGCATGGCCACAGATTTTCTGGGACGGCTTTCTTGAACCGCTTGTCTGGGAGCCGATAATCCAAGATGCTGATGTCGGTGATTCGGGGTACACGCCGCAGAATACCGCCCTTTTCATCGCCGTGTTATTCGCTTTTGTCATCACCATTTCAGCGATTTTCCGCATCACCGAGATTCCCAGCGGCGGGCGGATGCTGATCGCTTTCCTACCATGGATTGTGTGGGCACCGGTAGTCCGGGTGCTCGAGGACAGCCAGTATTTCCAGGGCAACCTGAGAATTCTGTTCATCTCCCCGATAATTCACTTTCACATAGCCCTGTGGGTGCTGTTCGCAATCATGGTCGGACGGTCGGTCAAACAGGTGAAGCAGCACTGGGTTGAGGAGACTGGGGAATTGACGCGAGAAGATTCGGCCGGCGATATCCTGCGAGTGGTACTGCTGTGCACACTGGTGCTGATGTTTGCGGTGCTCGTCCTTCCCTCCTTCAATGCCCATGAGGGATTGGGCACCACGGGCATGGCCTTGGGGGTCATGCTCTCGGTCATCGTAGGAATTGTCAGCCTTGAGGCGACCAGGGAATGGGATGAGGTGGAGCGCGCGGTCTTCAGCATTGGCATGGGAGCAGTCGCCCTTTTTTTGGGACTATGGCTACAATTCATCATCACCCCTTGGCACCAAGGTGGCGACTCGGCGCTGTGGCCGGTGTTGGTGGTCTTGGGAATCCCGACGATAGTCGTCTACATCCTGTGGCAGAAAGGCGAGGTTGCACGCGCGGTCTTGGCCTCGGAAAACATGTCTCCGGGTGTTCTTCCCCCGGACATTTCAATCAAACAGAATGATGAAGGTGAGTGGGAAGGCAAGGATATCATGGAGCGCTGGGCGCCGATGGCGCTGATTGGCTCACCATGGGCGCTGACCATCGCCTTTGGCCAGTTGACCGATGGGCTGGCGACCTGGATCGGCATCGATGTGTTCGGATACAGCGAGAAACATCCACTGTCAAATTGGGTCATCGAGCAAGGTGTAGCCCTAACGGATGGTGGCGGGGCGTGGTTATTCTTCTTCGTCAAGGCCTGTCTGGTCGCCCTGCTGTTGTGGGTTTTTTCCGCCGTGCGCATCGAGCATCGCCAGCAACATCTGCGTCTGCTCATCGTCCTCGCCCTGCTGGTGGTCGGATTGGCGCCGGGATTGCGCGACCTCGGGCGGCTCCTGCTCGGGGTCTGAGCAGGGGCCATCCCCTCTCCAACCTCCCTTCTTTCCAGCACCGCTGATGCGATAACGAAGTTCGCCGGCGTTGGTCGGACTACCGCCACTTGACGCGCGATGGGGTTGGCGGCCATCCCCGACCTTGTGGCGACGGTGAGTTGAAGGGGTTGGCCCCAGTCCGTAGGACTGGATAGTCATGGAGCGTCTTGCCACCAGAGTAAATTCTGATGATTCTGCATTTGCGGAGAATAAGGCAGTCAACCTTGCTCTCATCGAACAGTTGCAGGAGCGGCTGGCGACCGCCCGAGCCGGTGGTGGCGGCAAATATGAGGAGCGGCATCGCAGTCGTGGTAAGAATCTGGCCCGAGAGAGAATCGAGCGTATCATCGACCCAGGAACGGCTTTTCTCGAACTTTCATCCCTAGCGGCTTTCGACCTCTACGACGGCCGGGCGCACAGCGCCGGACTGGTAACAGGAATCGGTATCGTGCATGGCCGAGAGTGCCTGTTTGTTGCCAACGATGCGACCATCAAGGGTGGCTCATATTACCCGATGACGGTGAAGAAACACCTTCGCGCCCAAGAGGTCGCCGATACCAATAATCTACCTTGCATCTACCTGGTGGATTCCGGTGGCGCCTTCCTGCCACTGCAGGACGAGGTCTTTCCAGACAAGGGTCACTTCGGCCGCATCTTCCGCAATCAAGCGGTGATGAGCGGCAAGAAGATACCTCAGATAGCCGCGGTACTAGGCTCCTGTACCGCCGGTGGTGCCTATGTTCCGGCGATGTCGGACGAATCCATCATCGTCAAGGGAAACGGCACGATCTTCCTCGCCGGACCACCACTGGTCAAGGCCGCTACCGGTGAGGTTGTCAGCGCCGAAGAATTGGGAGGAGCTGATGTGCACACCGCTGAATCGGGTGTGGCTGACCACTATGCAGAAGACGAATCTGCGGCGCTGAAGAAGGTACGAGATATCGTCGAGAATCTGAATACCTCCAGCAAGACAAGACTTGAGGTTCATCCCCCCGAGGAGCCGGCGCACGATGTTGAGGACCTGATGGGAATCATTCCCCAAGACAACAGAACACCCTACGATGTCCGAGAGGTAATCGCCAGAGTCGTCGACGGCAGTCGCTTCCACGAATTCAAGCCGCGTTATGGCAATACTCTGGTATGCGGATTCGCCCGCATCCACGGCTATCCGGTGGGAATCCTAGCCAATAACGGCATCCTGTTCAGCGAGTCGAGTCTGAAGGGAACCCACTTCATCGAGATCTGTGGCCAGCGGGGAATTCCCCTGGTGTTCCTACA
>DARQ01000069.1:13989-15150 GCA_002503395.1 Euryarchaeota archaeon UBA60
AAACTGGTCACCGCGGTGTCGTGTGCCCCGGTACCCAAATTCACCGTAATCATCGGTGGCTCACACGGAGCTGGCAATTACGGCATGTGTGGTCGCGCCTACGATCCCCGCTTCCTGTTCACCTGGCCGAACTCGAGAATCTCGGTCATGGGTGGACCGCAGGCGGCAGATGTTCTGGCCACCGTCAAGCAGGACCAACGGGTGCGCGAAGGAAAACCGAAGATGAGCCAAGAGGAGTGGGATGAGTTCCAAGCGCCGATTCTTGAGAAGTATGAGACTGAGGGCTCGCCCTATTACAGCACCGCCCGACTCTGGGATGATGGTATCATCGATCCTAGAGATACCCGAGACGTTCTCGGGCTGGCGATTTCCGCCAGCCTCAATGCACCGATGCCTGACAGCGATTTCGGCATCTTCCGGATGTGAGTATCACCAATTGAAAAAGAAAAAATCCCAATTGAAACAAATCATAATAATAATCACTGAGATGAGCCCGATGACCAACGAAATAAGCATGGATAATCCGCCCACTACCGAGTTGACCACTCTGGTCATCGAGGGTGCGGTCGCGCGCCTTGACCTGTCCCGTCCTGACAAGTATAATGCAATGAATGTGCAATTGATAAATGAGTTAATCCAATTGTTTTCATGGACTGCCGAACGCTCCGTCGGTCATACTGGCCAGTTGCGTGATTCCGGCGATAAAGAATTCCTGCGAATCCTAGTGCTCGGTGGTGGTGCGAGCAAACACTTCTGTGCCGGCGCCGACATCAACATGATGCGCGATGCCGGCGCCAAGTCGGATGAGGAGAATCGCGCTGATTCGGCTCGCCTCGACCGTTTGTTCAATGGACTATGGTCGCACCCATGTTTCACCATCGGGTTGGTCAATGGCGTCGCCTTGGGCGGAGGTGCGGGATTAATCGCCTGCATGGATCATGTCATCGCCCACAGCGGGGTGAAAATCGCCCTCTCGGAGGGAAAGTTGGGAATCCTGCCGGCAGTCATCGGACCCTATGTCTACCGAAGGGTCGGCAGTGCTAATTTCCGCAGACTGGCAATGCAAGCAAGCCGATTCGGTGCTGAAGAGGCATTGCGAATAGGTATGATCGAGGCAATAGCAGATTCACCGGATGAGATGGAAATTCTGGCATCAGCCAT
>DARQ01000069.1:15276-16404 GCA_002503395.1 Euryarchaeota archaeon UBA60
GGCAATGGACGCTCTATTTCACCAGCCGAATGCGCGGCGGGGATGAGGGTCAAGAAGGGCTGTCTTCATTCCTTGAATCACGAAAGCCGAATTGGCACCCCGATGATGATTGAGCGAGGTGGGCTGGTGCGAGCGGGGAGTGGGCAGGCATTTCCCTATGACAAAGTTCTCATCGCCAACCGGGGAGAAATCGCCTGCCGAATCATCCGTGCCTGTGATGAGTTGGGCCTGGAAACCGTGGCAGTCTATGCCGCCAATGATACCGATTCCCTTTTCGTCGAAATGGCCGGTACCGCAGTTGAATTGCCCGGCGAGGGATTGAGCGAGACTTACCTAAATGGCGGGACGATAATTGAGGTCGCCCAACTTACCGGTGCCGGAGCAATACACCCTGGATTCGGATTCCTGTCAGAGCGCGCCGATTTCGCCAGGGACGTCATCGCGGCCGGGCTGATATGGATAGGACCCCCACCTGAGGCCATCGATTCGATGGGCGACAAGATGACTGCACGAGTACTGATGCGCAAGGCCGGAGTTCCAGTGATTCCCGGCGAGGAACTCGAAGGCTTGGGCCAGCCGGATGCCTCGCAAGTTGTCGGTAATGGCGGCACCGGGATGACCACCCCCCAGCGAGCAGAACTTGAGGCTGCGGCAAGCCGGGTCGGCTACCCAATTCTGCTGAAGGCCAGCGCAGGTGGCGGTGGCAAGGGGATGCGTGTGGTCGAACACCCTGACGGGCTACACGAGGCCTGGGCCGGGGCGAGCCGCGAGGCATTGAATGCATTCGGCGATGGCCGGGTCTATGTCGAGCGATTATTGACCGGCAGTCGCCACGTTGAGATTCAGGTCCTGGCCGATTGTCATGGCAATACGATTCACCTCGGCGAGCGTGAGTGCTCGATTCAGCGCCGCCACCAGAAGGTGCTGGAGGAGAGCCCGAGCACCGCCGTCGACGAATACTTGCGTACGGCGATGGGAGAGGCGGCGGTGGCGGCGGCCAAAGCGGTCAACTATGTCGGCGCCGGAACGGTCGAATTCCTGCTGGACGATTCTGGCGAGTTCTTCTTTTTGGAGATGAATACCCGGATTCAGGTCGAGCATCCAGTGACCGAGATGGTGACCGGTTTC
>DARQ01000069.1:16520-16702 GCA_002503395.1 Euryarchaeota archaeon UBA60
CGCCTCTATGCCGAGGACCCGGCGGCGGGATTCCTGCCTGCCATCGGGCCGTTGGCGATGTTTCGAGCGCCGACAGGAGACGGAGTTCGCCTTGATACTGGGGTGCGAGAAGGCGATGCCATCACTCCGGACTATGACCCGATGGTCGCCAAGTTAATTGTCCATGCCGAGACGAGGCCGGG
>DARQ01000001.1:0-875 GCA_002503395.1 Euryarchaeota archaeon UBA60
CGGGGTACGACCTGTCAGACCCTCGACCAATGTCTCGCGGATTTGCTGACTTGGTCACAGGCAAACCCTTCGCATGTGCCGTTGATGATTTGGATTGAACCGAAGGAATGGACTTGGACGACCACTGATACTACTACGATAATAGGGGTGCAGAATATGTTAGAGGATATCGAACAAGATTTGGCGGCGGCTTGGCCGCGTCAGGCGGTGATAACCCCTGATGATGTTCGTGGAAGTCATGCCAATGTCTCCACCGCTGTCACCACCGACGGCTGGCCACTGTTGGAAGAATCTCGTGGTAAGGTGATGTTCATCCTATTAGCTGGAGGGGACTTGCGCTCCGATTACCATTCACAGCACCAAAATCTGGAAGGTGCACTGATGTTCACGATGTCGGCTGAGAATACCCCCGAGGCGGCGATTTTCTCAAAATCCGACCCTGAGAGTAATGGGGAGTTGATTCAAAATCTGGTTGGGGATGGTTATATCGTGCGCAGTCGTGCCGATGATGCTGAAGATGGTGAGGCCGACAATAATGATACTGCTCGCCTTGAGGCGGCCATCTCCGCCGGTGCGAATACAATATCCACCGATTATCCCGCCAAGGTTGATGATATCGATTACTGGGTAAACCTCAGCATCGGCTGTAACCCTATTTCCGCCCCACCTGACTGCACCCCCGAACGCATTACACCACCCACATAGAACTGCTAAACGAAGGCCGAATGTCGTGGCGATTCGTAGTGGGCTTCGTTAGATAAATCAATAGCATATTTATGTTGGGCCTTGCCCATGCAACGCCGCCGAATGCGCCTGAATGAGGCCGGCATCAATCAAAAAGCCGCAGTCATTTTGGTGGCGATGTTGTTTTCCAT
>DARQ01000001.1:918-2306 GCA_002503395.1 Euryarchaeota archaeon UBA60
GGGGTTTCCTACTGGGTTCTCACCTCCTCCACAAGTGGGGAAGTGGTGGATGTGCCGGAATGGGAATGGGTTGACCCGGTGATTGAGATAGAGGATGATAATCACAGCCATACCGACCTGCTCGCGCACCGGCTGGCGACCCCGAATGCCCGGTTGATCGACTATCATAACCTCAATTGCGATGGAAATGTGAAACCTCCCCCGGAATTGGACAACACAGCAGGAAGGCCATGTGACCCGGCGTTCAAGAATGTCGAGCCGACCCCAGGAGATAACTCGGAGGTTGCCATCGAGGGTAATTTCCTTGAGGATTGCATCATCCATCCCGATGGTAGTGGTGGATGTTATGCCTATGTCTCATCATATAATCAGTTTGAGATTATCGATATCTCACAACCTAATAACATCGTATTACTATCGACATTTTATGCTGAGACCGCGCGTATCATCGACATTAAGGTGACGCCGGATAATAACTGGGTTCTAATCAATCACGAATTGACAAATTCCGAACTCGACCCGATTCCAAATGATGATGATGCCAACAGCGGCGCCAATCGGCTCGATGTAATCTATGTCGGCAATAAGAATGAGCCAATCAAGGTCGCCGAATGGAATAACCCACCAGCTGGTTTCCATAATCAGGATGTCCATGTGTACTGTGACTGGGAGCCGGCCAACCCAGCATGGGCACAGGAAGATTGTCATCTGTTCCTTTTCGGGGTCGACCCGCTACCCGAAGCGGTTGAGGGAGGGAATGGGGAGAACCTCAAAGGCACGCAAATCTTCTATGTTCCTCTTGGGTTTGAATCGTGGATACCGACGCAGACCGATGAAGAACAGAATTCAAGTCGGGAAATCATCCGCTGGGGCGCCTATACCCCGGAATTGGAAACCACCTGTGGTGGCAGCATCTTCAATCATGACAATGTCTTCAGCATTCACCCCATCACCGGACAGAAACTACTCTACATCTCCTATTGGGATGCTGGATTGCGTATCGTTGACGTCTCCAACCCACCCGATATCCCCGACCCGGAAGGTTTCTCCTGGCCGCAGGATAATGAGGTCGGCCGCTGGTTAGGGTGTTCATCTGCCAGTGATGGCTGGTATGGCCCAGATGGTGGTGGACATTCTGGAATGAATGGTACTGAATGGAATGATGCGGCACAAGGTAATGGCAATATCCACTACGCAGTACCATACGAGAACCTTGTATGTGATGGGATTTCAGAATTGGACCCGGCCAGTGAATGGCCGGCTGAATGCGGCACTGGGCCTGAAGATACCACTTATGGAGTCAATTGGCGCCACTACACCATCATCGCCCCGGAATATGGTTCAAACCAGAATCATACCGGATATATCTGGACCATTGACACCACCGA
>DARQ01000001.1:2590-4336 GCA_002503395.1 Euryarchaeota archaeon UBA60
GAAATCGTCGGTTATTATCTCCCCGCTGGCCCGCCGTGGATTAATGACCCAGCGCAGAGCATGGGCTACGATATGGCCGATTGTTGGGCTTCGTGCAGGATTCCTTTTGATTGGGGTCTGCAATATGACCCGCGCGGTTTTATCTACATCTCGGAGATGGTTTCGGGCATCTACGTCGTGCAATTCGACGAGGATAAGAATCCGGACTTTGATTACCCACCGTTGTGGACCCCTCTGGAAGAAGAATCCTAAGGTGGATTTTCACCTGCGTTTTATCTTCGAATGAAGCAGGGGGGGTAGTCCGTGTGCCAGACATCAGTACCCCATTCAGGCCCCGAAAAAGATCCTGTTTTAGAGGAAATTTCACTACCCTCCCAAGTGGGTAAAAGTGATAAAACAGTGGTTCATCAATAAGTGAACTTGGTAGGTACAGTGCTTCTAACACTAATGGCGGCGCAGTGTGCCTTTCACGGCCAATTACTGATGCGAAATCCTTTTTGTAAAAAGAGATGTATTAAGTAGAAAGTACGTTTATGATGGAGGTATGTCTACAGACAAACCCAATAATAAGAAAATATCCCGACCTAAAGCAACATTACCATCATAAGATTAATTCAAGAGGTATGTACCACGTAGGGAGACCAACAGCATGTCATTTGAAGAAGTACGAGTTCCCGAACGCGCGCCGCTGCTCGCTTGGCTTCTATCATGCACCACTCTCGCCATCTGGAATTACAGCCGCGGCCTGTATCTCTGGGCGGGATACAACCTCGGGGGGGCGGTGATGGCCCTGCTGGTGATCTCGTTCATGTGGAGCGGACGTATACGCATGCCTGTATTGCCGCTGTGGATCGCCTACACCACGACGATGCTGCACTTCCTCGGTGGCTCGCTCGGCGCACCGGGTCACGGACCTGGCCCCTTCTGCTTCGATGGCATGCAACCGGGGGAATGGTTGTGCGCCGACGGCGTCAACGGGATGTACCACGTCCACGCCTGGTGGGACGAATTGGTGCACGGAACGAACAGCGGCGCCACCGCCATCGGTTGGTCATTCGCATGGCGCAGGGTGTCCAACCACAACGGATGGGAGATTTCGCCACGCATGGTCGCGGGTATCTGCTTCTCGCTCACCGTCGCCATCGGGGTGGGTTACGAGGTGTACGAGTTCTTCGGCAAGACCGTTTTCCAGACGATTGACCAAGGAGGCTACCTGAACACGGCGAGCGACCTCGTCAGCAATTTCGTGGGCGCAGGGGTGGGAATGATGTTCGCGCTGTTTTACGACCCACTGAACAGAAAGGCGCCGAGCGTGAGCGCTACCCCGCTACCATGGCAGGCGTCACTCACGCTCATCACCACGCTCCCACTCTCGGTCATCGGGGGCCTGCTCTCGCTCGACCTGCTGTTGCTGGATGGTGCGCTGGTCGGCACAGACTATGACCTCGTGGGAGATATCCTGCTCGGCTCGGTGCTACTCTCCCTGTTGCTGTCAGCAGCGCGATTGGTTCAGCAATCGCAGATGAAGAAACGAGAGGCCTGAACGAAAAGCCTCCGATTCGCGGTCGATTAAGCGAGGGGACTGTTCTCAAACGCGGTGTGTGTTCACGCTGTGAGAGGTTTCTCATGTTTTAGGTTGAAAACAGTGGTTTGGAAAAATAAGGCACAGTGATGTTTTTCAAAAGGCTAATATTGTTACAAACAGAGGGTAGCGATGCGAACGACCCACTCAAAGCCCATTCAAAC
>DARQ01000024.1 GCA_002503395.1 Euryarchaeota archaeon UBA60
AGACTGCGTTGTCCGCCCTCTCTACCCACGCCACTATTCTTAGTCCCGCCGAAAGGTACCCTCAGGTCACGGTGTAGCCAGCAGTTGACCCATACCATGCCGCTGTCAATCGACTCGGCCATCATCCTTCCTCGCCCCAGATCGGCGGTCCATACCGAGCCGGCCAGGCCATACTCGGTGGAGTTTGCATAGCCGATGACCTCATCATCACTGGAGAAGCCGTGCAAGGTGACGACGGGCCCGAAGATCTCCTCGCTGGCACATCGTGAATCCTGTGCCAGGCCATCGATGATGGTGGGGAGAAGAAAGGCACCGGAATCCAGGCGGGCCGAGAGTTCTGGGCGCGCCCCTCCAGAAAGAATCGTGCCCCCTTCCCTAAGCGCCAATTCAATGTATGACTCGACTTTGTCGCGGTGCTCATGGGAGACCAGCGAGCCAAATTCAGTATCTTCAAATGAAGGGTCGCCGACCACCATCTTCTCGACCTGCTCGACAAATCTTCGAGTAAATTCCGGGCGTATCGAATCGGCGATGAAGATACGACTGCCACATAGGCAGACCTGTCCCTGATTCATGAACGCCGCTCGGGCGGCACCGGCAACGGCCAGGTCGAGGTCGGCATCCTCTAAGATAATCGTCGCATTCTTGCCGCCCAGTTCAAGACTCAGTTTCTTGAACATCGGTGCCGCACTCGCCGCCACCACTCTCCCAGTGGCGGTGCCGCCGGTAAATGAGATGGCGCCGACTTTTGGATGAGCTACTATTGCCGCGCCACATTCACCGCCGTAGCCGTGCACCACGTTGACGACGCCGGCGGGCAGACCGATGTCGGCCAATATCTCGCACAGCAGGTGTGCCGTCATCGGCGTCAATTCACTCGGTTTGGCTACCACAGTATTGCCCATCGCCAGCGCCGGGGCGATTTTCCACGACAGCAGGTATAGTGGGAGATTCCACGGTGTTATCAGACCGACCACACCAATCGGCTTGTCGACGACATGATTGGTCGCATCACTCATAGCATAGGTTTCCTGTTGGCGTTCGCCTAGCATCTTGGCAAAGAAACGGAAATTATTGACCGAGCGAGCGGAATCGACTGCTCGCGCCAAAGAAATCGGTTTACCGGTATCGCGTGACTCGGCAACGGCAATTTCTTCGCTACGTGTTTCCAAGGCCTCGGCGATATGTACCAGCCAAGCACTGCGCTCATTCCGGGAAAGCGCTGACCATGCCGGTTGTGCCGATTCAGCCGCGGCGACCGCGATATCGACATCGGTTGCGTCAGAGCGAGGAATCTTCGAATATACCTCACCGGTCGCCGGGCAGAGGTTGTCGATGCTCTGTCCACTGGAACAGGGGGTGAACTTGCCACCGATGAAGTTCAGGATTTCCTCCACTTTCAGTCCTCCTCGGGTGGAACTCGGGGGGTGTGAACATCGGTATAGGTCGACCAATCATACTGCCAGCGGTCTTGGTCGGGGTCCCATTCATCCCAAGTGGGGATGGTCTCCAGAACTTCCAAGAGTTGAGGGGGGACGATGCCGGAGACGATGAAGGCCTTCTGCCGGACCAGCGGGTAGGGGTTGCGCAATTCAATCCCCAGAGTACCTAGAATCGCTCTGGCGAGATACCATGTCGCCTGACCATTCCAGCCGTGGGCGATTTTGATGACGATGCCCAGTCCCTTCGGATAATCAGGATGCTCGATGGCAATTCCCAGTAAGCCATCGGCACCCTCTTTGGCGATGACCTTGCCGTCACCGGCCTTGAGAATGGTCGAGTCGAGGCGGTTGAAACCACCGACCAGGTCGGGGTTTTCGACCATCGCCTGCCAAATCCAGTCATCGTCTTTCTCCCGCACCAGCCCAGCGTAAAGCAGCGCCAATTCGTTGACAGTGTTGCTGACGGTCGGCAGACCACAGCCATCCTTGCCTACTCGTAGGGGTTGCCAATCCTTACCCAAGGTGCTACGCAGAGCGGCCAAGAACCCAGCAAAGGTCTCGTGGCCCGGCAGGGTGTAGCCGGCACGGTTATGGCCGAGAAGTCGGCAACCCTTGAGAATCGCCGCATGCTCTCCCGAGCAGGTGTGATACCATCTGCGTGGGCGACGGACCTGACGGCCGAATTGTATCAGCGGTACATCGAGAGGTGTCATCATCAGCGGCCATTCGGCCTCTGAAAGCAGACTTTGGGCGGTGGCGATATGCTCAGTATCACCATTGTGACTGGCGACTGCGATTGCCTTCTGTTCCCAAGTCGTGGTATCGGTCAAGACTTCGGTAAAGGCTTTCAGCATGAAGGGTTTCATCATACTCCTGCCATAGCACAGCACATTACCGCCAAATGAATGGATTACCTCATCGCCGTGTGCCCAGGCGACCGCACCGTGGATGGTGGTCTCGGAAACACCGTTGCGACGGTAGTCTAGAAGTGGCTCCCACTCGACATCACGACCGGTGGGGATACCTTCGATATTCTCGCCCAATGGGCTATCGGGGAAGACCCCGCTGCCGGGACGACCCGGAGAGACCGCGGAGTGGTCATCGTGGCGAAGTTGTTTATTCGTCATCTAAGCACCTCTGGCGGACAATAATTCCTCGACCCGAGGGGTGACCTGTTCGATGAATGCAGTCATGTTGCGACAGACCCGGTCGCTATCATGGTTAAAGAAATCGAACCAAGTCATTATTCGATCATCGCCGTGAAAACGCTCGACCATCTGTTGGGCGACCTCTTCGGCATTTCCTATAAGGGCATTGTTGGCCGCCCGCTCGACCTTGGTTGGGTCGAGTGTTCCTTCAAGTGCTTGCCAGTAAGAACCCAAGGCCAACTTCGCTTCTCCCGCCGCAGCAACACTCTGCTCTTTGGGACTAAGCCCCACCTCGGCATTGAGGAAGACAAAGGAGGTGCGCGGCATATCACGGCGCTGCCATTCGCCACCGTCACTATGGTAGCATTCCGACATTCGCGCATGGGTGGCATCGATTAAATCAGGAGCGGTGATCGAGAGATTGAAGACCTTGACCGGTAGGAATTGATTGACGAAGACCTGTGCCTTGGGGTCATGGGTTCCAGCCGTCAGAGAGAGCAGTTCTCGACGCCAGGCGGTCGGGATGATTTTCAAGTCCTCAAAGTCATAGCGTCGGTCAATCTCAACTTCATCTGGCGCTTCGTCCAAACCATCCCTTGCCATTGCCGCTTCCTGCACCGCGACCCAATCCTCATCACTACGGAAGTACTCTCTGGAAAGGATAGTGGCCATCACATCATTGCTACTGATGACATCACCTCGCAGCAAGCGTAGGAAAATCTCGCTCGCCTCCATGAAAATCTGCCCGCGCAGGGCTGGCCATGCCGCCTCTTCGACACCATCTCGAGGTTCGATTCCATACGGTCGGGCCATGAATTCAAACCGACCCGCCGAAAACCCGACGTGGAGTCGGCGCGATTCCTGAGGATTCAGGCCGTGTAGCATCACGGTGTTGGCAATACGCTCGGCCACTGCAATCGGGCCGCCGCTGGCAAGGATGCTTAGCACAGCACTGCCGACTTCTATCTGGCTGGTGCTCCTGAAAGTCTCCAATGCCAATTGCGGGAAATCGGTGCACAACCCGACCTCGCCCTGCCAATGGGGGACGACCGGACGCCGGTTCAGTTTCTGCGTTGCGGTAGACAGGTGGGCTTGGGCAATCCATGCTACCCCGAAACCCAGTTGGTCGGCTAATCCGACCTGCTGAAAGTAGTTATTCAGCATTATCTGCTCGGAGGGAATCTCACCTGATTCGTCCGGAGTTTGCGCAATCGAGAAGAAAATATCGTATTCCATGAAATCTCCTCAGCCCTAATTGGCCGAGGGGGTCGCGATACCCGTTACTTTCGGTTCCCTTACGAAGGCCGAGCCTGAGACTTGCTGAGCTGGGTAACATGTGATTCGAATTTATTCATTCGGTCGCCCTCACATCGTAGTGCCTACGATTTATTGGCCATCGTCGCCAGTCAATGCCGCAATCCTCTGCAGCAGCTCAGGTGGAGCAGGTTGTTCGGTCTGGATCTGACTGGCCAGGGCCTGGGAATAATGTTCCATCGCCATCTGCCCATCGCCGCGTAACATCGCTAGGTCGGCAATTCCCCAGTGGCCGATGACTGCGGCCGTCATATCCTCGTGTTCTTCAGCCAAGTCAAGGCTAAGGCGATAATTATCTTCGGACAGGTCGAATTGCTCGTCGCAGGCGAGCAGGTGTGCCAAGTCGGCAAGAGCCGACATCTCCCATTCCCGGTCACCCGATTCTCGCACCAGTTCAACGATTCTCTTAGCGTGGGTCAGGGCCGACTCCAAATCATCTGATTGCTTGGCGAATTGCAGCAGGTTGTGATGGGCATTGGACTGACCGACCAGACTTCCCAGCGAAGTCTTGATGGCCAGACTTTCGTATTGCGTCTCAAGTGCTGAATCCAAGTCATCGGTCATCGCCTGTGCTTGAGAGAGCAGGTTGAGAGCGCCAGCAAGTAATGGATGGTCATCGCCTGAACGGATTTCTGCTACCAGTTCAGCCAATGTATTCAATCCGATTTCAGGGTCACGCCGCAGTAGGATGCTCGCCTGTGTCAGACCTTCCCAGGTAGCGGTGATGTCGGTGGTATCGATATTGGCAAGCAGTCTAGCCGCATCTTCACTGCGACCGAGCACTTCGGCGGCCTCGGCGAGGTTGATCAACGCCTTGGCGTCGAGGTCGGCATGGATGCCATCTTGAGACAACACCAGGTCGAGCATCATGCCGGCTTGAGCATGGCTCATCTCGGTTACCTTGTCGCTCATAATTGGGGCGGAATGTCACCCCTTTTTCAAGCCACGCATCGCCACATGGACAAAAACCAATCGTCAGATACTGCGTAGACGGCCACCGTCAACAGCCAGACTGACGCCACGAATGGCACCGCCGGCCGGACTACAAAGGAATGCGATGGCGGCGGCGGTCTCGGACGGGTCAATCAGTCTCCCGGCCGGGACTTCGGCCAACCAACCGGCCATCACTTCATCGGTTGAGACGCCGCGCTTTTCCGCTATCTGCTCCGCCAGTGAGGTCAATCTGGGTGTATCTGTGAATCCCGGCAGTATGTTATTGATGGAGACACATTCGGGAAGTTCTCGGGACAGTGTCTTTGCCCAACTCGCCATCGCCCCGCGGATGGTATTGGAAACGCCGAGGTTGGGAATCGGCTCCTTGACCGAGGTCGAGACGATATTGATGATTCGCCCATAATCACTGGCGACCATCCCCTCAAGGCAGGTTTTAACCAAACGATGAGAAGCGAACAGATGTCTGGTTAGAGGCTTGAAGAAATCATCGTCACCGGCTTCAAGGAGAGGTCCGCTGGGAGGACCACCAGTATTATTTATCAAAATTTGAATATGACCGTTCTCGGTGATATGCTGAGTGACCAAAGATTCAACTGCGGCACCATCCTCAAGGTCGAGCGCCAAGACGTGAACGCCTTCGGCACCTAACTCGGCAAATTGTCGCGCCATGGCCTTCAACTTGCCCTCATTCCGGCTTACCAGCGTTAGGGTCGCACCGGCTTCGACCAGTGCGATAGCCGTCGCATGCCCGATTCCTGAACTTGCCCCACAGACCAAGGCGTGCAGCCCGGCCAAGGAGTCGGATTTCAGTGGTGAAGGAACGTAAGCCATCTCAACCCCACACCGCGATTCTCTCAATCTACATAATGGGCATAGGTCTGGTTGGACAACTTCTCAGCGACCACTTCCAGCACCTCATCCGAAGCATTACGAAAGGTCGGGTATTCACTATCACCCTGTGGGCGGCGCATTCCTGGCCATTTTCCGGCAACGTATGCCAATAACGCCTCCTTCATCAGAACCCCAGCCAGGACC
>DARQ01000010.1:0-1356 GCA_002503395.1 Euryarchaeota archaeon UBA60
ATTCGGTGTAGAGCTCTATCTTCCGAACTAAGACCACTACCTGATGTAACGACACTCGGCCTTCGCTATTCATCTTCTGATGGTGGCCGACTAAGTGGATCGTACCTCGGGGATTGGTGGGGCTGGGCGAGGGGGTCGTGACGGCTGATGCTCGCCTGTTCGGCACGTAATTGGTTGAGGTTGTTCTCCTCTTTCAGCCAAGAGCCATTCCAAAACCAGAATGCGAATAGCGCCACGACAACAAAACCAATCCACCACAGCATGACTTCACTTAGAAACACTAGCGCGAATCAGGTCTTAATACCGATGCATGGATGTGTATTATTTGACCCTGAAATATATTGTGTCGGTATCTACGGTGAATGATTCCACCACTGAATCCTCGGAGGTATCATCGGGCTCTCCAGAATGTAGGGTTGCCGGCTCGGCGCGGGTTTCCGCCTTAACCCAGGTCCAGTCGACCTCGGCCAACTCGGGGCATCCTAGAGGTAGCCATACATCGAGGTTGATCGTTGCCTCGATATCCAGATCCAGGTCCTTGCGCTTCTGTTGTATTCGGCGGATGATATCGCGTGCCAGCCCCTTCGAAAGCAAGGCTGAATCCAAACTCATATCGAGTACCAGACTGATGTCGACCTTGACCTCCTTACCGACCTCAAATGTCTGTGCCGCATAGCCGATTCGCTCGACCCGACGGATTTCGATATCACCGACCTCGATGTGATACCCGGCCAGCACCATGCGACCTTCACGGATATCATCCAACGCGATTTCGGCATCCTCGATTTCATCCAAGGCATACAGCACGTTCGGCAGGTCAGCACGACACTTCTTCCCCAGCACCTTGTGATTGGGTTGTAATTCGATTTTCTGGAAGCGGTCGAGGTCGTTTTCGGTTGAGATCTTCTCGACGTTCAATTCTTCACTCAACAAGTCGTTGAATTCGGACAGGTCAGGTCCTCCGACAATCCACCCCTCAAGGCAGGGTAGACGTTGACGGCGCTTGGCATCGACTCTGATTCGACGGCCATTCTCGGCCAGCAGTCGCACCAGCTCCATCCGTGACTCGAGCGCCTCATCGAGCGGCGGTAATCCGGGCTGCTCGTCTACGGCCGAGCCATCCGGACCCAGGGCATCGGCGGCGATCGGCCAATCGGCCAGATGTACCGATTCACCGCATAGGTTGAGATGGATTTCATCGACCATGAACGGGGCGGCCGGTGCCATCAGTCGACACACCGTGCGCAGAACTTCGTGCAGGGTCGCCTGACATGAGCGCTTATCACCAGACTCATTCTCATCCCAAAGTCGTCGTCGACTGCGACGGACATACCAATTTGACAGGTCGTTGACGAC
>DARQ01000010.1:1552-2637 GCA_002503395.1 Euryarchaeota archaeon UBA60
TGGAATCTGTAGACATTCCACAAGGTGAGGAACATCTTCCCATAGGTTTCTCGGACACCATTGGGGTCGAATTTCATTGGATTCCAAGGTGCGCCTGCCGACATCATGTACCAGCGAGTGGAATCTGCTCCCTCGCGATTGAAATGGTCCCAGGGGTCGATTACATTATTCTTGGATTTGGACATCTTCTTGCCTTCGGCATCGAGAATCAGCCCGAGGCTCAGACAGCGCTTGTAGCAGATGCTGTCGAAAACCGCGGTACTTACCGCCAACAGGGTGTAGAACCAACCTCGGGTCTGGTCGACTCCCTCACAGATATAGTCGATTGGGAAGTTGTTCTCAAGGTCAGTCTCGCCAGAAAAGGGGTGATGCCATTGGGCGAAGAATGCGCAACCGCTGTCGAACCAGCAGTCCATCACGAACGGCTCTCGTTTCATCGCCTTGCCGTCGGCGTTGACTAAAGTGAAATCATCGACCACCGGGCGATGCAGGTCGACGTCGTCAGGGCACTCGGGATTTTCGAATCCCGCCGCAACCGCCTTTGCGACCTCAGCCTGTAGTTCGGCAATCGAGCCGATACACTTCATCCCACCCTCATCATCGCGCCAGACCGGCAGTGGCGTCCCCCAGAATCGCTCCCGGGAAATCGCCCAATCCTTGACGTTTCGCAACCACTCTCCGAACCGGCCTTCGCCAACCCAATCGGGTGCCCATTCGACCTGGTCATTGAATTCGAGCAGTCGGTCCTTGACCGCGGTCATACGGACGAACCACGAGTCCATGGCGTAGTACAGTAACGGATGACCGGTTCGCCAACAGTGCGGGTAGTCGTGAACATACATCTTCTCGCGATAAAGCAGATTTTCATCGGCGAGGAAATCGATGATGTCATCATCGCAATCCTTGACGTATCTACCATCTAGCAAGGGGTGGGTCTTAGCGATGAACCGCCCCCCCATATCGACCGTGTGTTGCGCTGGAAATCCGACTTCCATTCCCAGTTGGTAGTCATCCTCACCATACATCACCGCGGTGTGGACGACTCCGGTTCCATCGCTGGTCGTGACCCAATCGGCGCCTACCAC
>DARQ01000010.1:2731-11541 GCA_002503395.1 Euryarchaeota archaeon UBA60
CATGCCGATAATCTCACTCCCTGGGAATTCCTCGATGACCTCACACTGGTGGCGAATGACTTCCTTGAACAGATCCTTGGCCAGAATCAGTTCCTCACCGACCTGTGCACCGCCTCGCCCTTCCCAAGAATCCGAGACTTCCTCACTGATCTTGATGCGAATATAGATTACATCTTTGCCGACTGCCAAACCTACGTTGCCGGGCAGGGTCCACGGGGTCGTCGTCCAAGCGAGAATGCTGGTGCCGGAAAAGCGCCCTGCACCTTCTCCCTCGAGTTTGAATTTGATGTAGACCGAAGGTTCCTCGACCTCTTTGTAACCCAGTGCTACCTCGTGGCTTGAGTATGAGGTTCCGGTCTGCGGGCAGAACGGTAAGACCTTGTGGCCGCGGTACAGCAATCCCTTGTCGAACATTTGCTGAATCGCCCACCAACAGGATTCGATGTATTCGTTGTGAAGGGTGATATATGGGTTGTCGAGATCGACCCAAAAGGCCATTCTTTCGGTCATTTTTCGCCAGGCATCTTCGTAAGTCCATACCGAGTTTCGGCATTCCTCATTGAATTCTGCCATGCCGAACTCGATGATATCTTCATTCGACTTCAGGTCAAGGCGTTTCTGGACTTCGATTTCGACCGGCAATCCGTGAGTATCCCACCCTCCTTTACGCGGCACATAACAGCCCTGCATAGCCTTCCAGCGGCAAACAAGGTCTTTGAAAGAGCGAGCGACCACGTGGTGGATTCCGGGTTTTCCGTTGGCCGTAGGCGGTCCTTCAAGGAAAATGAACCGCTCTCCACCCTGCCGTGCCTCGATACTGCGAGAGAAAACCTGCTCGCTGCGCCAGCGTGCTATTCCGCGCTCTTCGAGAGCCACAGCATCGTAATCACCGGCTGGGCGAGGTACCGACATAGACGACCCGACCGACCATTTCGTTTTGAAACCCCACGTCGCCCTAAAGGGCGACATGACGGGTCGCCATCACATTCAAGGATATCCCGATATACCCGAGGGTATGGACGAGCCATTGCGTTGTGGAAAATTTTCCCTGCTCATCGTGAGTTTGTTCCTGTTGGCAACATTTCAGCCATTTTTTGGTGCCACTTCTTCCCCTTCTCTAGCCGATACTGGAGGCCATCCATCCTTCTCGCCCGAAAATACCACTCAATTGCTCTCCATCGCCTCTTATCCTGACGGGGTTTCAAGTTCGCTGAAACTCGAGGTTCCGGCCGGAGAGGCACTGACCGGTCTCGACCTGAGATTGGAGCCGGAGATGCTACCTCGTAACGAGATCTACTCTTGGTCAAACGCGCAGGTGTGGAACCATAGCGATGCTACTGCCGAACTGGTGAATTACAACAGCACCGGATTGACTTTATCTGGGACTGACGTCGGTTGGGATTTGAATAATAATGGCGCTGTGCCGACCGGTTGGACCCGCTCCTCTTCTTCCTTTGCGATGGTAAATAGTCTATCCTGTGGTCGTAACGGCTCGACGGGACATTCGCTCAATACCCGTGGCGGCTCGTCGTGGTGGATGTCACCTACAGTCGATATGTCGGGATTGGCCCAAGGACAGATTTCATACTGGGTGCGCCAAGGTTACGGTGGGTGTGGCGAGGAGCCTGACAGCGGCGAGAACTTCTACTTTCAATATCGGACTGCGAGCAATTCATGGACGACACTTCGTAGTTTCGCGGGCTCGACCGCTGGCTCTTCAGCTTCGGGAACGAGTTATACCACGACACTACCGTCAGCCGCTTTTCACAGCAATTTCGCTCTGCGATTCTATCAGAACGCCGGTTCAGGGACCTGCTGTGATTACTGGTTTTTCGACGATGTCAGCCTGACTCAGCCGGGAGGGCAGGGAAACTGGACTTCACCGTCCTTCGGCTGGGGTAATGGTGCGACCTATTCGATGATGGAAGGCCCATATGGACTCCTGTCTTTGGATGTCGAGAAACCGGGTGTTTCCAAGTTCAATTGGACCGTGGTCGATGCCACGACCCTGGCACCAATCGAAGGTTTTGAGGCCCGCGAAGAAATATTTGCCGACCTTGGTCAAATCGACTGGCTCAGATTCCCGACCCTGCGCCTCGTCATTCGCATGGAGAGCGGTGGTGGTGGTGTGCCAATCCTGCATACGGTCAATCTCAATGGTCGAATCGTCGACAGTTTCCACAACGACCCGAGTGGGAATGGATGGGATGTCCAAGGTGGCACTTGGAATTCCGCCGCCGATAGCATCACCGGGGAAAGTGGTGCGGTAATCACTTCACCGTACTACAATTCAACCCGTCCAATCGCCAAGATACTGACCTCCTTTGCGAGTTCTGGATTGGGGCATTTGAATATCGAGTTGAACGGCGACATCTTGATTCCAATCAGTTCTAGTTCGACGCAGACCTTACCCGAGGCCGGGTACTCGATACGCTTCATTTTCAATGGCACCGGAACGTGGACGATTCAATCGATTCAAGCCGACCTGCTGGCAGGTGATTATCCACAACATCCGCGCCTCGACATCGCTCAGGACGGTGAGTTGGAATGGGCTATTGACGACTCGGCTATTGGCCCCTGGGGGTGGCAAGAGCGACTTTCCAATGGTAACCCTTCGAGCGATCTGGCATTTTCCAACGGTGGTTCAAAGTCGGTTATGATGTGGTTGCCTGATGTAGGGGTTGACAATCTGCTCTGGAGCATCACCCACGTCGGCGGTGGCTCTGCCAATGCGACTTGGTGGCGACTGAAAGTCGGCCCGACCATCATCGAAGAGGGTGGGCTAGGATTATTCTCAGGCCGAGCCACGGTTTCCATCACTCCAGATTCCCTGACCAAATTGAATGATAACCTCTCGACCACGACGAAGATCTGGTCGACCGCCGGAGTCGGCTTCGTAGCGGTGGAAATCGAAGTCGGATGTGAAACCGGTATCTTGCGCGTCGGCGGTATTTCGGCGCCATACTCGCCGACTGCCAACATGTCCTTCGATGCTTGGGATAGTGTTGTTCAAGCCGTCAATGATGAGATTCCCACCGCCTCATTCGTAAATGGCAAACGCATCGTTCCGTTACCCTTCATCTTGGATTTTCCCGGGGCGATGTCGGCAACCATAACCGGAGTGTTCAGCACCTCCGGCCTGCAGACCACAAGCGCCTCTCTGCTCAATTCCTCAACCACACTGACCCCGTCTTGGCAGTGGTTTGAATTGAATTCCCTGCACCAGACCAGCGTCGGCATGCCCGGCGGTGTGCAGATAGACTTCATCGGTCTGAACAACCGTTCGACCTTTGAATTCCCGGTCGACGGCGGCGCTACGTCGAGCAAAGGTGATAGCAATCTGATTCGCTGGCACCCCTATGATCCGCATTCGGTCACCTATGATAGCGAGTCTGTGAATTCCACTCTGCGCTTCCAGATTGAGCCGATGTGGGATGACGAGGAAAGTTTTGAGATCAGGGTGCGATTGGTGCTTGCAGATGGCCGCCGCTCGGTGCCTGAAGTCGCTTCCTTCGGTGGTGGCACCAGTCTGGGTATCGAGAATGATGTCGAGATCCGCCAATTCAATTTCATCAATGAACTGGGTGTTGTGATTCCTGATTCGGCTTCGTATCTGCGCGGTGCGAGAAACGTTACTGTAGAAGCCGAAATAGGCTTTCACAATGTTCCCGGTAACTTCGCCCCACGCGACGGCAACCTGCTGGTCGAGTTATTTGAGGACGATGTTGAAATCCACAATACCACCAATCTCGAATTCGGTCTATACACTCATACCTATCTGGTTCCACCCGGCTCAAACGACATCACCTACCGCATTGACATCACCCCTCTTCGAGGCGGCTGGGATTATACCACCATCGACCGAGAGCGGACCTTCCAGACCGACAGCCTCGCACCAGTCCTGGTGTCGAGCAATATCGAACATTACGACCACCGTGCCCACAGTGCGAGCCAAGTTCTGCGCTTCGATATCTACGACCGCCCGGTCCTGCCCCACTCGCTGACCCTGATGTTATGGCGAGAGTGGCTGAACGACTACGATTTCGATGCTTGGCCGGATGAGGATGAGTTCTTCGCCCTACCCTTGACCGCGCCCGATGAACTCTCAGTTGCGCAAGGAAATTACACCTATTCTCTCAATGATAATGGTGGTGAATATGGTGACAAGGTCGCCGGATATATCATCGGTGCAGACCCGGCTGGTAATCCTCTACAAGATGGGGGTGGTCCTGGCCCTGATGACCATTTATTCATGTACGAATTGGCCTTACCGGGTGCTCCGATAATCGATGGAGAAGCGGCGACGATGGATGGTGACCGGCAGATGTGGTTACACCCCGGGAATACCTACGACCTGATCTTGCCATTCGACGAGCCGAACGGTTATTCTGATGTCGACGAGATTATTCTGGAATTGGCGAGTAATGCCCAATCCGATACCTTATCGATAACTTGGAGTTCTGCCGATAATCGTTGCACTACAACCTCACCACGACTGACTATTGTGAGTTGTGCAATCCGCGCCAGAGATGGAATACTGGGGCCATATGTCGATGAATTGCAGATGGAGGTCTCCTTCATCATCGATTGGACATTATTGAGTGAAGGCGAATTGCGGCGAGAGCCGACGATGGAGATTTTCGACCGTTCACGGCAGAGTTCATACTCTGCCATGCCACAATTGCGCTGGCGTTGGTCGAGTGACCTGCACGTGCCGTTCGACATGATTTCCTTGAGTGTTCCATTTGGAGTTTCTACCAGCGAAGGGGCATGGTTGGCGCCCGGCTCGCCCATCCTGATTCAAGGTTCCACAACCTTTGCTGAGTCTGGTCAGGTCCCTGAGTTCAGCGTTCAGGTCGAATTCAAACTCGCCGGACAAGAATTGATTGCAGTATCGCAAAACGGTTCTTTCTATATCTCCATCGAAGGTCCTTGGGAGAGCGGAAGTCACGCACTCTCCTGGGGTTTGACAGGACTTCCACCTCAGGGAAATGATGTCACCGATGGCCAGACCGCACTGTTCTGGATAGTCGTCGACGGAGATGGCCCACGGCCGGTCGAAGTGGTAACACCGCGCTTGGATTCAACCATTCCGCTCGCAGACCTCGGCGAGGTAACCATCGATTTACGCATTGCCGAGACCCAGGAAATCGACCCAGATTCATTAAGACTACAGTGGTTGGTGACCGAGGGGGAAGACCCGAAGGGAGTGATGATAGCCGAGGGAACCTCGACATTGATTATCCCTAGTGGCACTTTAGCCAGCCTACAATTATCTGCCATCACCAATTTGAATCTGGCTGAGGTTCTGCAGTCGGATTCACTCGAGAGTGCTCTGACCCTCCACGTCTGGGTCACCGGTCAAGATGCCGCTGGAAATCTCTTCGATTCAAACCATAGTTTCAATTCCTACGACTCGCCGTTCGCCTCTTGGCCGCTAGAACAGAAGATCGCCAAATGGAGTGTTGAGGCTGGTGATATCGAGTATCAACGAATTTTCATCGAGGTCGGCGAGTCGATAGTGGTGCAGATCGACATCAATAATATCGGCACCGCCAGTGGTAGCGCCAATGTAGTGGTAGAAACCGTCAACCTCGCTGGCCAGCGCCTCCCCTTACACATCGCCACCGCCGAGGCCGCCCCCGGGCAATCCGAGACCATGACGGTTTCTTGGCAGCCTGAGGAAATGGGGATTCAATGGATTGAGGTGACCGTAAACGGTGGAACTTCGGTGAAGGGTGAGGAAATCGATGTCCTGCAGAAGTCTCAGGATAACCTGCTGTCGGGCTCTTTGGGAGGTGTTGACACGGTTATTCTCGTCGCCTTCTTGGTGCTCTCATGTATCCTGGGAGTCGTCTTGCTGATGTTCCTCCGCGATATCAACTCGCGCCGTGACAAGGGATGGGAGAACGATTATTGGGATGACTTAGATGATGAGGAAGAATCCGAGCAGGATGAGGCCGATGTCCAAGCGTCGAGAATTGCCGCCAAGGCGGCCGAATATGACCAGATATACTCGGCCGAGTCGGCATCAGCGATTCTCCAGTCAACCCCTACCGGCTCTGCCCCCACCCAATCGGGTGAGTCAGCCGCACAGCCAGCCTTGCCAACCACCTCCCAGCCTACCGCCGACCCCTATGGTCAAGCCGAGCAACAGGCTACCTCGGCGCCTGCTGCAACCACCTCTGCCGGTGGAATCGGGGGGACTGGTACAGGCTCGGCTGTGGGCGATGGTGATGTGGGTGAGGACTGGGTTCAGGATGGCAACGGCCACTGGTGGAAGAAGAATGACGAAGGCTATTGGTGGCGGCTGGGGGAAGACGGCCAGTGGCATTCGGCTGATGATTCGGGATATGCATAGGTGGTTTGATGGCGCGAAAAATCGCTTTGTTGCAGTTAAATCCGACCGTCGGTGATCTTGGTGGAAATGTCAGACGACTCGAGACTCTACTGATATTGGCTGCAGATGCGGGTGCGGTCGCAGCGGTTGCGACCGAATTAGCCATCTCCGGCTACCCTCCACGTGACCTATTACTACAGGATGATTTCATCGCCGCCTGCATTGAGGCGGCCGGAACAATCTCCACCCCGATTCCTCTACTGGTCGGCTCGCCTGTGCCCCGGAAGCCGCGCCAGCTCCCGGGCAATGGTGCCTTGCGAATCGATTACGATGGGGCGGTACGTGAAGTTACCCGCAAACAATTACTGCCGACCTACGAAGTATTCGATGAGGCGCGCTATTTCTCGCCCGACAGCCGACCTGGAATCGTACGTGGCTTGGGCGGGCTCGATCTCGGGGTGACAATCTGTGAAGACGCTTGGCAACATGCCGGACTGGTGCCGTCAGATTATCAGACCGACCCGATTGAACAATTGGCGGCATGGACCGGCCAGGGGGTTGAACTGGTGGCGACCGTCAATCTCTCATCCTCGCCATTTCATGCGACTAAACAGAGTTCACGACTGACCGTGGCTCGGGCCGCGGCACAAACTCTTGGTCATCCTTTTCTTCTCGCCAATCAGGTCGGGGGAAATGACGACCTGTTATTCGATGGCCATTCTCTGGCCGCGTTGCCGGGCGGAGAAGTGGTGTCGGCGCCGGGCTGGGTCGAAGGGGTATTGTTGGTCGACCTCGATGACTTCTCCGCATCAGTGTGGATAACCGAGGAGTCTTCCTCCGCCGATGTTGCTGATTTCATCGCCGCTGGAGATGAGCAGGTTATCGAATCAGGTGTAGAGGGTGAATCGGCCAAGGCAGTAGATTCGGTGCACGATTTATTGTCTGCCGTGACCATCGGGCTGCGAGATTATTGCCACAAGTCGGGACTGTCAAAAGTGGTTCTCGGCATGTCCGGTGGCATCGATTCGGCGGTAGCGGCGTGCCTGGCCACCCGCGCCTTGGGTCAAGATTCGGTCATCGGCATCTCGATGCCGAGTCGCCATTCATCACAACACAGCAAGGACGATGCCGAAGCGACTGCGATGGCTCTGGGGATTGAATATCTCGAATTATCAATTGAAGAGCTGCACGAGGTTGCGGAAAAGCGGCTCAATACCGAAGTCAGCGAGGGTCCGCCAATGGTGGGCGAGAATATCCAGGCGAGATTACGTGGCTTACTGGTGATGGGAATCGCCAACTCGCGCTCGGCGATGGCAATCGCCACGGGAAATAAGTCCGAACTTGCTCAAGGATACTGCACCCTGTACGGCGATATGGCCGGAGGTTATGCACCTCTGGGTGATCTTTGGAAGAGCGAGGTCTATGCTCTTGCCACCGCCCTCAACGAAGAGGCGCTCAGCCGAGGAGAACCCGCACCGATAACCGAATCCACCTTGACCAAACCTCCCAGCGCCGAACTCTCGCCCAATCAGCGCGATGACGATACCTTGCCGCCTTACGATATTCTCGATGCGATCCTGCGCGGACATATCGAACAAGGGTTATCCGAGCCAGAACTGGTCGCCGCCGGTCATGATGCGACAATCGTGCGAGAGGTGCTCGAGCGGTTGGCGCGGACCGAACATAAGCGCTGGCAGATGCCACCGGCGCCTCGGGTCAGTCAACGCGCCTTCGGTCAGGGCTGGAGACAACCCTTGGCCGCCAATCATAATTGGCGCCAATAACTCGTTACTCCGGAGATTGATGGCGTCAAAATCCTTTCCCAATAAGGCATAATATGCGATGGCACTACCCCGGCCGTGACCAACGACAGCAGGCAGCATTACATTCCGGTATCTCGCTCCAAGGTGAAGGAGAAGTTGTTCCGGCTAAAGGGAATCTCCGAGCCGACCCGCACCGGTCTGGGGAAGGTTTCACAGATGTTGGAGGTCATCTGGCATCATTCCTCGCACGGCCGTCTTGAGAAGATGAAGTCCCTGTACGAAAGCATGGACCCAGACCAGGTCGGGCTACCTGACTCTGAAGGGAAAGAGGAATTCATGGAGACTTTGCTCACCTCCCTGCACAATGGCAACTGGCGGGAGATAAGCGAGGCCGAGATGGAGGCGGCCAAAGCCGGAGAGAGTGTATTTCCCATCAGCCTCGCGGTGCGCTTCGACGAGTTTGAATCGATGTTGCTGTACAAACTCGGCAAGCAAACCATTTTCGATGTCCGCACCTCGATGTTCGGACTGAAAAAGGAGAAAATCAGCATCGAGGCCTTCGCCAGCGTCATCCAGATAATCCAGTATCGCCCCGAGGAGTGGTTCAAACAGAACAATCGCCTCAAGCACTACCCCGGCAGGGAATCTCTGGGTTTGCATCTGCGGCTCTTCAAAAGCGTCCCGAAACTCGATTTGGAGACTATCTT
>DARQ01000091.1:0-355 GCA_002503395.1 Euryarchaeota archaeon UBA60
GTGCATTATCTGTTATTCGATGAAAGCGCCTATGAACAGCTCGGTACGCTGATCAAGTGCAACCCGGCGATCAAAACGCATGCCGATCAGCAGGGCCTGCTCGACGCGCTGCTCGAGGGTCGGATCGACGTCATTGCGACCGATCATGCACCGCATACGATTGAGGAAAAGAACAACAAATATTTCGAGGCGCCGGCCGGGCTGCCATTAGCGCAGCATGCCGTGCTGATGGTGCTCGAGCATGTGCACGACAAGAAGATGGCCATCGAATTGGCCGTCGAGAAAATGAGTCATACGGTGGCTGAATTATTCGGGATACGCGACCGCGGCTACGTTCGGGAGGGCTATTGGGCTG
>DARQ01000091.1:363-1810 GCA_002503395.1 Euryarchaeota archaeon UBA60
ATGTCGTCCTCGTCGACATGGACCGGAACACCGAGGTGACGGCCGATAGCCTATTGTCGAAATGCGGTTGGTCGCCGTTCGAGCACACTCGTTTTCGATCCAGTATCGCCACGACGATCATCAACGGCGAAATTGTCTATAACGCGGGCGCGCTGACCGGCGCGATTCCAGGCCGGCGACTCGATTTTGCAGCACGGGACTGACCCGGTCGTACTCCCCGGATGCCGGGGTTCAACTAAGCGCTTACGCGGTGTGCAGACTGCAGAGCGCAGGGGTAGGCGCCTGTTAATGGACCTATTTTGTGTTGCCGTACGTTGGGTGGATTGCCTGAAAGCCTTACCAGGACTCGCTTTGAGAAAATTTGAGCGCAAGACAGTTGATCTCGCAAAGCGCTCTTGTCGGTTGGCTTTGGTGGCCGGTCAGACGGGGAAATCGAACCGCGATTTTCACCGCTTGGTCGCGCCGGAATGAATTTTCCCCGGGACCAGAAATTTAAGCCTTTATAGATTTGCTTTTTTGCCCGAATCTGTATAATCACCCCGCTTAGATAGGACGGTCGTTCACACCACCCGTAGCACAGCCCGCTAACAGTACCCCAATACACTACTGAACCCAGCGTTGCGCCGGTAGCCACCTGTATGCGCCCCACCGATACCTCAAACCCGGACTATTTTCATAAGGTAGTTGATTGCCAGTGGGGCTGTCCGGCACACACTGACGTACCGGAATACATTCGGCTGATTGCCCAAGCCCGGTTTTCCGATGCGTACATGTTGAACCGGGTCTCGAATGTGTTTCCAGCGATCCTCGGTCGGGTCTGTGACCGTCCTTGTGAACCCGTCTGCCGGCGCAGTCGCGTCGAAGACAAGCCGGTTGCGATCTGCCGCCTGAAACGTGTCGCCTCCGATAACCGTGGTGATATTACCGACCGACTGCCCAAGGCGGGTCCAAAGAACGGCAAACGGATTGCTTGCATAGGAGCCGGCTGCGCGTCGCTAGCGGTCGCCAACGATTTGCTGCCGCTCGGTTACGAGATCGTCATGTTTGAAAAGCTCGACTGTACTGGCGGCTTGATGCGGTCGAATATACCCGCGTTTCGTTTGCCGGTCGGTGTGCTTGACGAAGAGATCAATTACATCGTCGACATGGGTGTAGATCTGCGTCTGAATAGTTCGATCGACAGCATGAAAAGTCTGTTGAAGGAGAAATTCGATGCCGTTTTTGTCGGCACCGGCGCGCCGCGCGGCAAGGAACTGGATCTTCCCGGGCGCCACGACAGCGATCACATTTACATCGGCATCGACTGGCTCGAATCGGTGGCCTTCGGGCACACAGAGAAGATCGGCAAAAAGGTGTTGATTATCGGTGTCGGCAATACGGCGATGGACTGCTGCCGCACGTCGTTGCGGCTCGGCGCTGACGAAGTTCGCGTCATGGCGCGTAAGCC
>DARQ01000091.1:1993-2318 GCA_002503395.1 Euryarchaeota archaeon UBA60
GAATTTGTCATCGAAAACGGCGAGCTCGTCGGTATGAAATTCGATCTGATGGAATACGACATTGACGACAACGGCCGTATCCAGGACAGTAAGATGGTTGGCGAACAGTTTTTACCTTGCGACGACGTAATCCTGGCGATTGGGCAGGAAAATGCGTTTCCCTGGATCGAACGGGATATTGGCCTCGAATTCGACCAGTGGGATGTGCCGACTGTCGACAAGACGACCTACCAGTCGACGCTTACCGGCGTGTTCTTTGGCGGCGATGCGGCGTTTGGACCAGAGAACATTATCTGGGCCGTGGAACACGGGCACCAGGCGTCAA
>DARQ01000091.1:2454-3236 GCA_002503395.1 Euryarchaeota archaeon UBA60
AGATGGGCATACACGAATGGAGTTACAGCAACGATTACGATGTTAAGGAGCGGCGTTTGATGCCGCATGTCAGCCTGAAGGAACGCTTCAAGCAATTGAATATTGAAGTCGAGCTGGGCTTCTCTGCAGAGCAGGCCGCCACGGAAGTCGAACGCTGCCTAAACTGCGACCTTCAGACGGTCTTTACCGATAATCTGTGCATCGAATGCGACGCCTGCATTGATGTATGCCCGGTCGACTGCCTGACCATTACAGCGAACGGACCGGAAGAAGAACTAAGAACGCGGCTTACCGCGCCAGCCACGAACCTTGACCAGGACCTGTTTGTCTCNNTGGTTAAGGACGAGGATCTCTGCGTGCATTGCGGTCTCTGTGCAGAGCGGTGTCCAACCGCCGCCTGGGATATGCAGAAATTTACGCTGGAAATTCCTTACGTAGCAGATGAGGCAGGCGATGGGGTGCCCAAGAAAGAAGTTGCCTAGACGAGGGAAATCAGCCAGTTTAACCACTGACCTGCGGTTGAGGTTCTGTTGAATGTTTCTGCGGAGTTGCAGCGGGTGGGTCTGATTTAAATCTGATGTCTGATTGATGAGCGCCAGGCCAACTATCAACGAGTTCATGATCCGGGTGGCCAACGTTAACGGCACCGGTTCGGCGAGCGCGAACGCTATGCTGATGAAATCGCTATTCCGGATGGGCCTTCCGGTGTCCGGCAAAAATTACTTTCCATCGAACATTCAGGGGTTGCCAACCTGGTACGAGATTCGGGCCAGTGGCAGCGG
>DARQ01000091.1:3299-4925 GCA_002503395.1 Euryarchaeota archaeon UBA60
GGTGGCGATGAATGCCGAGACCTACCAGAAGGATTTGATCGATACGGCCTCCGGCGGGTATCTAATCTATGACTCGACCTGGCCACGCAACACGCTGCTGTCGCGGGACGACATCACAATTCTCGGGGTACCGTTGTCGAAGATGTGCAATGAGAATTTCCCGACGGCCCGGGCCCGTATCCTGATGAAAAACGTTGCTTACGTCGGGGTCATCACCGCGCTACTGGATATTGAACTGGACGTTGTCAGACAACTGCTGAACGAAACCTTTCGCGCTAAGGCTGATNNGGTGGCGATGAATGCCGAGACCTATCCCGAAGACGTTGCGTCGCTCAAACCCGGTGGTTTTCTGGTCTATGACAACTCCAAGCCCCTCGCGAAACATCTCGAGCGAAGCGATGTCACCGAAGTTGGAATTCCACTTGCGAAGCTGATGCTTGCGGAATTCGACGATCTCAAACAACGAGGATTGTTTAAGAACATCACTTACCTCGGCGCGCTTTCCGCACTGTTGAATATTGAATTCGACATGATCACAGGGATGGTCGCCACACAGTACAAAGGCAAAGATGCGCTGATCCAACCGAATATCCATGCGCTTGAGATAGGCAGACGCTATGCGCAGGATTACCTCGATTGCCCCTTGCCGTTTCAGGTTCGCCGGTCCGACAAAGTGGGTGATCGGATAATGGTTACCGGCAACGAAGCGGTAGCTCTCGGTGCTGTCTACGGTGGCGCTACGGTTTGTGCGTGGTACCCGATCACGCCGTCGACGTCGATCATGGATGCGTTCAAACAATTTTGCGGGCAATACCGCCAGGATCCGGCAACCGGGAAAAACAACTATTGCATTATTCAGGCCGAGGACGAACTTGCAGCCATAGGTATGGTGCTGGGCGCCAGCTGGAACGGTGCACGTGCATTTACACCAACCAGCGGTCCGGGGATTTCACTAATGAATGAATTCCTCGGCTACGGCTACTTTGCTGAAATTCCCGCCGTCCTGTTCGACGTCCAGCGCGTCGGGCCCTCGACTGGCATGCCGACCAGGACCCAGCAGGGCGACCTGAATCTGCTGCGCGAGGCGAGCCACGGTGATACCGACCACATCATTCTCATTCCCGGAAATGTCGAGGAATGTTTTGAATTCGCATGGCGGGCATTTGAATACTCGGAGCGTTACCAAACGCTGGTTTTCGGTTTCAGTGATTTGGATTTGGGGATGAATAGTTGGGTCTGCAATGGCTTTGAATATCCATCGGAACCCATCGACCGCGGCAAAGTCATCCGTACTCAGGAGCAACTGGATGCGGTCGAGAAATACGGACGCTACCGTGATGTTGATGGTGATGGCGTCCCATACCGAACCCTTCCTGGCTCAGGGCTGGCACCGATTCTCACCCGCGGCACCGGACATGACGAAGACGGCGTCTATTCGGAGGAACCTGAGGTTTACCGGCAGTTGATGAAGCGCCTGAAGCGTAAGATAAACAACGCTCGGAGCGAACTTCCTGTGCCGATATTACGAGAAGAAGAGGAACTTGATATCGGCATCATCTACTATGGTTCAATGGAGACTACTATTCAAGAAATCGATGATATCATCGAAGATACCGGCGTCAAGGT
>DARQ01000091.1:5222-10655 GCA_002503395.1 Euryarchaeota archaeon UBA60
CTCTGCCCGGGTTGTGGGCATGACCAGATTTCCAAGGTCATCATACAAGCTGCATGGGAGAATGGAATTCCCCCGGAAGGAATTGCCAAGATGAGTGGAATCGGTTGCTCGTCAAAAACCCCGGCGTATTTCCTCGGAAAATCACATGGTTTCAACACCGTCCACGGCAGAATGCCTTCGGTGACCACCGGTGCGGCGATGGCCAACAAGAATCTGCTCTATATCGGCGTCTCTGGCGATGGTGATACCGCCAGTATCGGCATTGGTCAGTTCATCCACGCTATCCGCAGAAATCTGAATATGGTATACATCATCGAGAATAACGGTGTCTATGGCCTTACCAAGGGTCAGTACAGCGCCACCATGGAACGCGGTTCGACCAAGCGTAAAGGTCAGCCAAATGACCAACCGCCAATCGATTTGTGTAAAATGGCAATCAATCTGGGTTGTGGCTTCGTTGCCCGCTCTTTCAGTGGCTCAAAAAAGCAATTGACGGCATTGATTAAGGCCGGGATGAGCCATAATGGTATGGCAATCATCGACGTGATCAGTCCTTGTGTGACCTTTGCCAACAACGATGAATCATACCGCTCTTATGGCTATGTGAAAGACAATGAGGAACAACTGCACGTTGCCGACTACATCCCTCATTTTTCCCCGATTGCCGAGGTTGAAATCACTCAAGGTGAGTACAAAGATATCGAATTATTCGATGGTAGTACTCTACGATTGGAAACAATTTCCAATAGTCACGACACGTCTGATGTTGTCGCTGCACTTTCGGCGATTCACTACGCCGAACAGCAGGGAAAACATGTCACTGGTCTGCTATACTTTGAAGCCGATATCCCGACGGCAGATGAAATTCAAGGTTTGGTCGACATTCCATTATCATCCCTGCCGGCAGAATTAATGCGGCCAAGCCGTGCCAAGCATGACCAGTTGATGAGGAAATTAATCAGTTGAGAATTGAGTACCGTGGATGCTATACGCTTCAACTTCAACGGCAGAGTGTGGAGCCTCTCGATTTAGTTTACCTCGCAATCCTCGGTGGCGGATTCACTTTGGGTTTCATGAGAATCATCTTTTTCCGTAGGACTCGAAAAATAAGGGACCAGATTGTCGGTCCGCCTGAACCCAGTGATGAGGATTTTCCTTCTGAGAGGGTTGAGATGCTCGAAGAGCCTGAGCGGCCACGAGTCGATATTGAATGGCATACCCTGAATCTTCCCGATGTCGATTTTGAGCGTGCCGAACCACCGGTTGAAGAGCCACCCGAAGGTGAAAATGCTGTGACAGGAGAGGATGGGCGTGTGGAGATACACGACTTGCGGAAAGAGTGGATAGAGGTGAACGAGGAGGCCTTTGATGAGGGGGCTGATTCTGTATTGGCCACCAGTTCCACGGAAGAAGATATTGAAGTGGGTTCTCTCGATGATGAACAAAGCGATGAGTTCGATGAGCGTATCGAGCGAGAAGGTGCAATGACCGGAAGTGTACAGGTTACTCTGTTATGGGATAATTACAATGATTTGGATCTGCACGTATTCTGTTCTTCCGGTGAGAGGATTTACTTCAACAACCGAACCTCCGAATGTGGCGGCAACCTCGATATTGACATGAATATCAAGCCGACCTCGAGGAAACCGATTGAAAACGTATTTTGGAAGTTCATGCCGCCGGATGGCGAGTATCGGATATGTATCCATCACTATGCTCGACATCGAAGATGGAAGACCAAGGACCCGACGAAGTTCAGTGTAAGGGTGCAGATTGGTGATGAAGTCAATGAATACAAGGGTAGTATCTCCAAGGGCGACCCAATGCTGACGGTGACCAAATTTGTCATCGATAATGCGCAGGAAGAGAAGGGAGATATGGCGCAGGATGAAAAGAAAGCCGATGCCTGGGAAGAGGAGTGAGGGCGACCGTACGAATAGAAGCATCACGTATGTCGACCTCAAAGCGCAAGGACGAACTTCGTAACGCCATGCAATGGCCTTAGAGATAGTCCCTCACGGATTCGAACCGTGGTCGGGGGGACCAGAACCCCCCATGATGGACCGCTACACTAAGGGACTTTCGAGGTGGCGAATCAATATCCATATTTCAAACCGTTGTGCCTGTCTAGACGAATCCATAGGCGTATTTCGATACCCATCCGAGCATCAGAATGGTCATGAACCAACTCAGGGTCAGGCGCATTCTCGCTTGCCTCGAGGATTTTTTCGCCGCTGCTTCCTCCATATGTTCCTGCAATGGAGCGAGCGGGTCAGCACGGCTCATGCACTGCGATTACTCCCGTAGCCTTCAAGCCCGATGGCGACAGGCGTACAACATGAGCGAAGTTCCGAGCGGTTTGGAGGTGGCGATGCCCGAACCGCGCCCTGTGCGCCCTTCCTCTTCGTTGATGCTCACCCGGGATGGGGTTGAAGGTGTAGAGGTCTTACTTTGTCGGAGGGTCGATGAATTACCGGCATTTGCTGGATATTGGTCATTTCCCGGGGGTGGGGTGAGCCGGGTCGACATTTCCTCAGCCGAAACCCTTCTCGGTGGAATGACCGACCGAGATTTGGCTGCTAACTTGATTGGAATGATGCGGGAATTGGTCGAAGAATTGGGTTGGGTAATTGAGGATGGGAGTATTGGAAATGCCGATTCTGAGGCGCGAAAAAATGTCCTCGCCTCCAAGGGTGGGTGGCTGGCCGAGGTCGAAAGTGGTAGATTGCCCTGTGATTATGCCGGGTTGACGACCATTGGTCGGCGAATAACCCCGAACTTCGCCCCGATTCGTTTCGACAATCGATTTCTGCATTTCCATGCCGGCTCGGGCGAAGACGTGCCTGAGCCGAATCTAGGTGGGCAAACCGAATTTGATTCCCACCGCTGGGCGCGACCGAGCCAATTCCTTGATGAATGGCGCGAGAATACCATCAAGATTCCACCACCAATCATCACCGTATTACTGGAACTTGAGGAATTATTACCGAAGTACCGACAAGAAATCTCGCTCACAGTCAAAGAACTGTCCGCTCGTGGCGAGGAGAAACCAATACTCTTCGCTCATGGGGTGGAATGCATTCCGGTCCCGACCCACACCCTGCCGCCGGCATCGACTACCAATACCTACCTTCTCGGTATTGGCGGTGACCATATCATCGTCGATGCCGCGGCGAGAACCGCCGAGGGTTTGGCTATGATAAGTAGAGCAGTGGAGCGAATTAAGAATAGTGGTGGACGAGTAATCGGCCTACTATTCACCCATCGCCATCTCGACCATGTCGGAGATATTGCCGAGTTACAGAAACTAGGCCCTTTCCCGGTACTGGCCAGTGCCGAGACCGCCGAAGCAATACCTTGCGAGGTCAAGACAATTCTTGCCGATGGCGACATCATTTCTCTTCCCGGCACTGATGCCACTCAAGAATGGCGAGTCCTGATTACCCCGGGTCATTGCCCGGGTCATATCTGTCTGATAAACGATTCAGGACTGGTAGCAGGAGATATGGTGGCGGGAATAGGGACGATTCTGATACCGCCCGAGGAGGGCAATATGGAACAGTATCTCGAGCAGTTGGTACGCTTGGCAGAGATGCAACCTCACTTGATTTTCCCCAGCCACGGTGTGGTATTACCGCTGCCTGAGAAGACCTTCAAGCACTATATCGAGCACCGTCGTAAACGCCACCAACTGGTACTTGAAGCGGTTGTTTCGGGGACTATCGAGTTGAGTGAAATCTCGCAAATCGCCTATTTTGATAGCCCAGAGGCCCACCCCGGTCTGGCGCGTCAGCAGACCCTGTCGCATTTGCTCTCACACGCTCGCACCGGTGCTCTTGAGCAACGTGGGGATGGCTGGCATACCCGTTGAAAAACCTCCTTGCAGGCGATGGCCTCTTGAGCCACGCACTCCGCAGGTGGACTGGGTGCGACAATGCGGGAGGAGATGTCGGGTCTCGACTTGCGTCAGGTGGTAGCTGAATTATCCGAATATGTCGGTGCTCATTGCAAGAAGATTTACCAGCCGCATCACGAGCAGTTGGTCTTGCGCATCAAACCGAGGGAAAAATCACCTCAGGACCTGGTGATTGTGCGCGGTAAGCGGGTCTACCTGTCAGGGCGAGATCGACCGATGCCGACGCAGCCGGCGCCGTTTGCGATGTTGTTGCGCAAGCATCTGGGTAATGGGCGACTGACCGCGGTATCGCAACATGGATTTGACCGCATCATCACTTTAGATTTTGATACCAAGGATGGTCCCAGACATTTGATCATCGAATGTTTTCGCGATGGTAACGTAATCCTTGCTGATTCAACTTTCACCATCATTCAGCCACTGACCCATGCGCGCTATTCTGGCCGGATTCTGAAAAAGGGAGAGCCGTATCAGTTCCCCCCGGTGGCAATCGACCCTCACGACCTCGATACTGATGCGCTTCAGAGGTTATTGCGCGAATCACAGCGTAATGTTGTACGAACATTGGCCGGTCGAGCAAGTCTCGGTGGGCCTTTGGCGAATGCGGTATTGCAGATATCCGGGATAAGTGGAGATATAGCGGCGGAAAAAATCGCCGGGGATTCCGAAGTAGTTGGAAAAATTTCAGCAGCCCTCTCGGGTATTCTCGCAGAATTGGCCGTAGCCGGTGATGAGGTCCCCGGTGGTTGGCTGATGTTGCCGATGGAGAAACTAGTCCTTGATGATGGCGAAGAAGTAGATATCTCCCATCACACAGTCGAAGCCAGTCCGGTGCAGTTGCCAGCACATGGGGAATTCCATTGCATTCCTTTTCCTAGATTCGTAGATGCCGTCGATGCTTGGATGGGAAACCACGATGCTGCGGCCTTAGCCCGGCGCCAGAGCGAAGCGGTCGAGACTATTGGCGGGCGAGCCCCAAGTACCGAAGCTGAGACCTTGGAGCGGCGTTTCTCGCAACAGAAATCAGCCTTGCAAGGGTTTTCTGACAAGATACGAAGACAGCAGGAATATGGCCATGCGATTCAGAATAATTGGAGCCATGTGGAGGAATTGCTCACCCAAGTAAATGATGAGGTCGAAAGCAATGGTTGGGAGGTTGCCCTCAGTCGATTCAAAGATATTCCTTGGATTGAATCAGGAGATCCTGAAAAAAGTTCGATTGTTGCCATTTTACCAGATGAGAACGGCGCCGCAAAGGGAGAAAAAGTGACTCTATTTCTCAGCATGTCGGTACACCAGAATGCTCAGCAATACTTTGAAACTGCTAATAAGCACAAGGATAAATCAAAAGGCGCTGAAGTGGCATTAAATGAAACCGAGAATCTGTTACAGCGGGCGCAGAAAAAAGAGTCCAAACGTAAGGAAACCGGGCAGGTGGCACGGGTAAAGAGAACCAAGCGACTATGGTTTGAGAACCATCGCTGGACGATTCTTGATGGAATGCATCTGCTGATTGG
>DARQ01000091.1:10738-12196 GCA_002503395.1 Euryarchaeota archaeon UBA60
GATGACAGATACGTGCACGCCGACCTTCACGGTGCGCCTTCGTGTGCGATGAAACTGCAAACGGGATTCGTTGTCGACCCGAATCCTCCGGCCAACCTACCACCTGGGGTTACAGCCTATCGGCTAAGTGATAATATCGAAGTGGCCGATTTCAGCGATACCGCGCGCCAGCAAGCGGCAACGATGGCACTGTGCTGGAGCCGNNCAAGGACTTGCGCTTGAAACTCGGGCTGGGCTTGGTCTGCATCAATGGCATTCCATTATTGATGGCTGGAACCCATGTGCAGGTTGCGGCACTCTGCGACAGATGGGTAGAGTTGATTCCCGGGCGAAGCAAGCGAGAACGCATCGCCAGTAGATTGAGTAAAGTCACAGGCCTAGCGGTCGACGATATCGTTCCAGTGATTCCCGGAACCTCTGAATTGGCCGCTGACCATGGGCTCATCAACCCCCACAACCATGAAGAAGAATGATAATCGAACAGCAATGTTCAATGTATCACCGCCACCGGGGAAAGTCATGGGTAGGCATACACACCGCACAAACTGTGGTGCTCTGCGCGTTTCTTCAGATGAGCAGGCTTCTATTGGCATTGGGTCTCTAATCATGTTCATCGCCTTCATGATTGCTGCTGTGATCATCAGTGCATCGATAGTACAGGTTTCGGAGAGATTGTTCTCAAGTTCCAAGAGTGATGCACAGACTTCAACCCAACCATTCAATGGAATTATTGAGGTTATCCGCCTTGAGATTCGGGCGCTTGGGGGAACAGATGAAATCAGCATTACTTTTTCGTTACCATTTCAAGCCCAGCCTCTGCCAGAAGATGAATTATCTTGGGTGATCATGTGTGCCTATCCATTGACTGTTGATCCAGATGCGGTTGAATTTGACCAAGGCCAATTTCAGTTTGCAACCACATTGGATGGAGATGGACTTACTTCGATGCCGTTGACTGAATTTGAACCTGCCACTACTTATCATATGCGAATACAGTTGGATGCTTGCGACTTAGAAACGATAAGCCCTACTAAGATTACATTGGTCTTGTTGATTGACAAAGGCAGAACTCTTGAAATGCAATTGGAAATAACAAGCTCCCCATATGTGGGTATGGATTTGATATGAGGTGTGGTGATGTGGAGACGTGATATTCAGAAAGAAGAGAGCGCTCACTTCGGTGTTGGGGCAATGATTGTCTTTATCGCAATGGCTTTGGTTGCTACGATTGTCTCGTCCACAATCATTTTGCTTGTTGAGAAAATGGCACAACAAACTCAGAGGACATCAGAAGACGCTAGACGTGATAGTGTGAACACCGTAATCATAGTTGGCGGTTGGGTAGGTGACGATTACGATGATTACCTATTCATGATGGAGTTCGGCTCTTCTGGAGAACAGGTCGCAAGAGCTGATGTCATCTATGTGCTGACCTGCACCCATCCTGATGGGACATTC
>DARQ01000091.1:12334-18384 GCA_002503395.1 Euryarchaeota archaeon UBA60
CCCAGGTGGTGACGAATGTGGGCCTATCGATTTGGACCAGAACGGCATCAATGCGAAATTGGCTCTACACCTTCCGAATGGGATGAGCACCTTCCAGGACCTCGCACTCTCAAATGGCAGGGTGATGGGCTCTCAGGTCATCTGAGAGACAGCCGCACCTTGTCTCCAGACGGCGCGGTATCGAACGATGCCGGGCTCATCATCAGGCAGTTCAAACTCCTCAATTATAGAGAGTTCCATTTCTTCTCCAATGTCTAGAACCCATTGGCGTTCCAATGGCCAAGGAGGGCCTTCCATTTCTGAAGTTGGAGTACGAATTCTTCCAACACAGAGGAGATGACCTCCCTCGGCTACCAATATTGGCAGAATCTGTGAGCCCAAAGAGCGCTCTGGTTCAGGAATTGTCTGAAGGAGGTGTACTTCCAGCACAAGGTCGAATGCACCCTTCCATTCAGTAGGGGTGTTGGTTATGTCAGCCACCTGCCAATCCACAGTGCCAGAGGCTAACTTCAGTACCTCCTCGTGTTTCTCGGCTGCCCACTTCACTGCAGAAGGAGATAGGTCGAATGCGGTTACCTTCCAGCCCAAACCTGCCAACAAGACCGCATCATCACCGAGCCCACAGCCAACCACAAGGGCTCGGCCCGCTTCTAAAGAGGTGAGGTGGGGCCAAGAAGCGAACAGGAGATTCGGTTCTCCCTTGTCCCAAGGAATCCATTCAGAGTTGCCCTCAGCCCAACTATAGAGTTCCTCGAACCATGACAGGGGGTCATCGGTTTGTGCCGCCTCATCGGAAAACTGCAGCAGTCGCTCACGAACTTCATCCAGTTCCATATGGCTCCCTCCTACTCGGAGCCACCGGCCTCGACGAGCATGCCGACAGCATTACCGCCACCGAGACAGAGGGTGACGATTCCCATTCCCCCTCCCCTTCTCCTCAGCGCATTGATGAGGGTCATCAGACAACGGGCTCCGGAAGCGCCTAGAGGGTGGCCGATGGCAACAGCGCCACCGTGTGGGTTGAACTTCTCATCCGGGATTCCAATGCCTTTGGCCACAGCACAGGATGCGGCGGCGAATGCCTCGTTATGTTCGAAAAACACAACGTCGTCAACCGACAGGTCATTCCTTGCGAGCAGGGTTTCAACCGCTGGGATAGGTGCTGACATCACCCGTGCTGGCTCAAGACCTGAAGTCACCTGATCGAGCACGATGGCAAGAATCGGCCAGCCGTGTTTGACAGCAGCCGAGTGACTGGCAACCAGAATTGCCGCCGCACCATCAGATATTTGGCTGGCATTTCCGGCGGTGACTTGGCCTTCGGGGTCGAAAACCGGGGACAGGCTTTCCATCCTCTCCATGTCGATACCCGCACGAATCCCCTCATCCCGACTCACAGTGATGGAGTTGCCTTCGCGGTCTAATCCGGGTATAGCGAATGCTTCCCAATCCATCCATCCTTTCTCCCAGGCATGGTTTGCCAGCAGGTGCGAGCGCACCGAGAAGGAGTCGGAGTCATTTCTCGAGATGTCATATTCGCTAGCCACACTTTCTCCGCTACTACCCATGTGGATATCGTTGTACACATCCCAAAGCCCGTCGTGGATCATGGCGTGTTTGAGCTCACTTGCTGGCACATCTTCTCCCTTTTTGGGATTCCATACTAGATGGGGGGAGTTGGTCATGGATTCCATGCCACCGCAGATGAGCACCTCATATTCTCCCGCTCTTATGCTGTTGGCGGCGAGCATGACCGTCTTGAGGCCCGAGCCACATACCTTGTTGATGGTGGTAGCTGGGATGCTGGGGGGTAGGCCAGCCCCGAGTGCGACCTGACGGGCAGGTGCTTGACCTGCTCCTGCCTGTAGAACATGCCCGAAGAGGACTTCATCAACAACTCCCGATTCTGGCGCGATTCCAGCTCTACGAAGCAATTCCTTCACCGCCAGCACGCCTAATTCAACCGCGCTGTATCCACTTAATGCGCCACGGAATCTACCGACCGGAGTTCGTGCGACTGCACAAATCACCACGTCGTCTTCTGCCATGGCTTGCGAATTATGTTTACGACTTGAAGATGCGCTAGTATTATCCAGCGAAATAGCGGTCGAATACTTGAATACGAATCGGGCATCGCAGTGGTCTCATGGCGAAGATGAAAACCGGCTTTGAGCCGACTAGAAAGGTTGATGAAATGCGTGATATCGAAGTTGAAATTGACTTCACCTCAAACGCCTTGGCATCGATACTGTACAAGCAGGGCGACACGGTGGTTCTGGCCTGTGCAACCAAAGAGGCTCGCTTGCCGAGTTGGTTTCCCCGAGATGCCAGTAAGGGCTGGGTCAACTCTGAGTATAGCCTTCTACCGGGCTCGACAAATAGTCGCTTCCGCCGTGAGCGCCGCGGTCCCAAGGGCCGAACTGCAGAAATAGAGAGGATGGTCGCTCGCTCGTTGCGCGGGGCGATTGATCTGTACCAACTCGGGCCAATCGCACTCAATGTCGATTGTGATATTCTCAATGCCGACGGCGGCACACGTTGTGCCTCGGTAACCGCCGCGGCGATGGCCATGCGGCTCGCGGTTCGCCGTCTAATCGCTGGTGGAGATTGTCTCCCCCCAGTATTGCGCCCGACCTATGAGGAGCGTAAGGGTGGCTGGGTAGCGCCAACTTTGAGCGCTGAAGAGCGAGCCGCCCACGAGGCCGCGGTCATCCCTTTCGACATCGCCGCGGTCAGTGTCGGATTAATCGATGGGCAGACCTATCTCGACTTGGACTATATGTTGGACAGCAACGCAGACGTCGACCTGAATGTGGTGATGCTTGCCGATGGTAGTTTGGTCGAGGTCCAAGGAACCGGCGAAGAATCGACTTTCTCCCGTCAGGAATTGGCCGAGATGTTGGATCTCGCAGAGGTTGGATTGGCGCAAATCAATACGATTCAGCAACAGACTCTGTCGGTAATAGAGTAGTCGATGAGTGGGACAGGCCAGACTTGAACTGGCGACTTCCAGATCTTCAGTCTGGCACTCTCCCTGCTGAGTTACTGTCCCCTCTAAAGGCAACGGAATCCGCTCGACATTTCAAGTCTTGCGTAAATGCTACTACCAGTTGCTTGGCGGTAATCAGAATATATCTTCATCCTTATCTGCAGAATCATCGAATAGGTCATCAGTTCCCGCAGAGTCATCGGCTGCGGCTTTCTTACCCTTAGCGGGTTTGTCCGAGGTTTTCTTATCCTTAGATTTAGGTTTTTCAGACTTTTTCTCAGCATCTTGTGTTACTTCTTTCTTCGCTGTAGCTGCATCTAAGGCTGCCTTGGAGGCGGCTTCTTGCGCCGCTTTGCCGGCGAGTTGCTGCTCCTTTTCCCGCGCCGCCAATTCCTCTTCAGAAAGTCCGGCGGAGGCGGCCAAGACTCGGCGTCGCTCTTCCAGAGCCTTGCGCTCAAGTTGGCGATGGCGACTTTTCTCGAGTTGTTGATACATGTACATGGCGTCGTGTTCGAGCAATGGTGAATCTGAGATTATCGTAACGTCGAGCCAATCGCCATCCTCGATGAGGAATTCCGCCAGCGGCTCAAAGTTGAGGTCACTCTTCTTAATCTGGGTATAGTGCAGGGCATTTCCGGTACGGTGGGAGATCCCTGAGAAGTGGCAGTAGAATGTTTTCGTGCCGAGGCTGGTTCTAACCAGGTCGAACATCTCACCATAATCCTCGGAGGTTCTCATACAACCGTGCCCACGCGAGTGGATATGAGCGATATTGAGCACCGGTATCGTGCCTTCGACATGGTTGACCACCTCAAGTACTTCTTCGAGCGAACCCCACAGGCTTTGACTACCGCTGGTCTCGATTCCGACCTTCATCGGAGTTCCATCGGCCAGCCAGGGGAAAACCGGGTATTCCACCTCATCTTCCCACAATTCCTTGGCTCTCTCGACTATGCCTGCGAAGACGTTGGCGACCTGTTCATTGGCATCATTGCCGCGCTCATATTCGCCGTATCCACCGACGTGACAGGTGATGTGTCTTGCATTGATGGTCTTCCCCGCTTGCAGAGCGGCCTCATACTTGGCGAGGGTGCGGGTGCGTTGCAATTTATCGCCTAGTAGTTCAGCGTAGTAAGGGCCGTGAATATTCATCTCAAACTCGGCTTTATCGGCTAGAACTCCTGCCTGCCAATACTGCTCGAAATGCTGTGGTGCGACCATGCGAACGGTCTGCAGTTCCATGGTGTCCAGTCCCAGAGCGATGATGTCGTCGATGCCTTCGACAACCGTTCTCCCCTTGCACGATAATGGCACGCCCGCTGGTCCTAATCTCACTGGCATGAGCACATCCCCCCTCGGCGGCCGTTGCGCCCAATATCTACCCCTTGAAAACAATATGCTGTCTCATTCTCAGATAACAGTCGTAAAAAACACATTTTCCTCGCTCCGATAATTATCATTGTAATCCGTCCGCCTTTAACTATGCGCTATGGCCTTTAGCAGTCTTCAAAGGGGGTTTGCGCATCGCTTGGCCATGGGTGTGGTCGATAGTGCGGTCGCGGCTTTTCTCGCCGGCCGGCCGGTCTGCCTTTTTGATTCTGAGTTTCGTGAGGGTGAGACCGACCTCCTGTTCGCGGCCGGTAAGGTACAGCCCGAGGATATTCGCCAATTGAGAAAAGATTGTGGCGGCCTGCTCTTCCTCGCTATCGGTCATGAAGTCGGTGAGCGCTTTAGCCTACCCTTTCTACAGGATTTACACACCGATTCAGGGTTGGTTGAAAACTATCCGATTCTTGCAAAATTAGTCACCGATGACCTCCAATACGATTCTCAAAGTGCCTTCACCCTGTCGCTCAACCATCGCCAGACCTTCACCGGAATCACCGATGCCGACCGCGGTCTTACAACTCGACGCTTCGCCGAACTATATCAGGAACTAGTCGCCGCAGAGGCAGATGCGGCGACCAGTCGTTCCGCTTTGGGGGCTGAATTTCGTACCCCCGGACATATTCCCGTGTGTCGTGAATCTCCTGGTGGCCTCAGCACCCGCGAGGGGCATACCGAATTGGCGGTTGGCTTAGCTCGCTTGGCCGGAGTGCCGCCGGTGGTCATCGGCGCTGAGATGTTGCAGCCCGAAGGCGATGCCGCACTTTCGGTCGAAGCGGCGCGCCGGTGGGCGAATGAGCGCGATATTCCCTTCCTTTGTGGTGATGACCTCAAACTGGTGCTAGCCGCCGCGGATAAATAGCAGAGGTCCCAAGGTAGGTTGAGGATGATGAAGCGAGTACTTGCTGCCGGGGTGTTCGACCTGTTGCACGCAGGTCACCTGCACTATTTGGAGCAGGCCAAGTCTTTGGGTGACCATCTGACTGTGGTCGTCGCTCATGACGATACGGTGCGGCAACGCAAACACGAGCCGGTCACATCACAGGAATTGCGCCGCCGCATGGTCGGAGGAATGAAACCGGTGGATGTAGCGGTGGTGGGAAACCCGCCGGCGATTTCAATCTATGATATTCTTCCAGAAATCAAACCCGATATCATTGCCCTGGGATTTGACCAAGAACATGCCGAGGAAAGCATCCGACGTTCTTTGGATGAGCGAGGACTCACTCATATCGAGGTTTGCCGGGTGGAAGGCCTTACCGAGGACCTCGATGGTACGAGGAAGATTATTGCCAGAATCATCGAAAGGGGCAACGGGGAGTGAATTGATGTTCACCGGCATCGTACAGGGCCTTGCCAAGGTAAGCGAGAATGTAATCGGTGCGGGCGGCAGCAAGTTGGTGCTTGAATTTCCCGCCTCGGCCATGGATGGGGCAAGCCCGGGGATGAGTATCGCCATCGACGGCGTATGTCTGACCGTGGTCGAGGTTTCCGGCAGGTCATCGAGTTTCGATGTGGTCGGCGAAACCATTGCCAGAACCACGCTAGGAGAGTGTGTGGCTGGGGGATACGTGAACTACGAGAGGGCGGCAAAATACGGTGGTGAGATCGGTGGGCATGAGATGTCTGGCCATATCAGCACAACCGCAGAAATCATCGAGATAAGTAATCCTGA
>DARQ01000091.1:18502-20613 GCA_002503395.1 Euryarchaeota archaeon UBA60
AAGGGGTTCATCGGCCTTGATGGAGCCTCTCTCACCGTCGCTACAGTAAATCCTGCTGGTAACTTCACGGTGTGGTTGATTCCCGAGACTTTGGCGCGAACCTGCTTCTCGCAGCGACAGGTCGGTGATATCATCAACGTTGAGATAGATGCAAAAACTCAAGCGATAGTCGAGACCGTCGAGAAATATATGGAGGCGAGAGAATGAGTGAACAAATCGCCATCGTCTGCGGCTCATTCCACCAGACTGAGGTCGGCAGAATGCTCGAGGTTGCAAAATCAACCGCAGCAGAAAATAACCTTGAGGTCACCGAGGTATTGTGGGTTCCGGGATGTATGGAAATTCCATTGGCAATCGACCGGGTGCTGAGCCGAGAAGATATCTCTGCCGCATCTTGCCTAGGAATCATCGAGAAGGGTGAGACCCAACACGGCTTGGCGATGGGTCAAGCCGTGCTCAAGACGATAATCGAATTGCAATTGGTGCACGATAAGCCGGTCGGCTTGGGAATCATCGGCCCCGGGGCTGAAGCGCATCACTTCGAGGCGCGCCTTGAGAAACATGCGGCCGCTTCTATCACCGCGATTCGGGCAATGTTATGACGAGTATCTTACACCTGTGGCTTGAGTAAACATTGAAGAGAGGGGCGCGTAAACACCATTTCCCGGAGGCTTGAGAATGTCCGATGACGACCCTGATAATCGTATTGAGCGGGTTATAATCATCGGCAGTGGTCCAGCCGGATATACCGCCGGATTGTATGCCGCCAGGGCGCTGCTCGAGCCGCTGATGTTCGCCGGCTATATGTCGGGAGGCCAACTGATGCTGACCAGCGATGTCGAAAATTATCCCGGCTATCCACAAGGTATCGGTGGGCCAGAGATGATGATGGAACTGCGTGAGCAGGCCGAGCGTTTCGGTCTGCGGGTCGAAGACAAGAATGTCGAGAGAATAGATACAACTGAGCGGCCATTCAAGGTCTATGTCGAAGGCGAGGAATTCCGCGCTGATGCTTTGATAATCTGCACTGGAGCCGAGGCCATTTGGCTCGATGCTGAAAACGAAGAGGCGCAGAAGGGCCGAGGGATATCGACCTGCGCCACCTGTGATGGTGCCTTCTTCCGCGACCATGAGATAATGGTCGTCGGCGGCGGTGATTCGGCTATGGAGGAAGCGACCTTCCTCACCCGCTTTGCGACCAAGGTCACCATAGTTCATCGCCGAGAAGTTTTCCGTGCCAGCAAAGTAATGCTCGAGAGAGCAAAACAACATCCTAAGATTGAGATCAAGACCTTCCGCAGTGTCAAGGCATGGCTCTCCGACGACAGCGGCTTGACCGGAGCGATACTCGAGGACCCTAGAGATAGCTCGACCGAAGAGTTGGCGATTACCGGCGCCTTCATCGCCATTGGTCATAAGCCTATTACCGCATTTCTCGATGGGCAGATTGAGACCGACCAAGAAGGCTACATCCTGCACAAGGAATTCACCATGACCAGCGTCGAGGGAGTTTTCGCCGCCGGCGACGTCGTCGATACCCGCTACCGTCAGGCCGTCACCGCCGCTGGGCAGGGTTGTCAGGCGGCAATGGACGCTGAGCGCTGGCTCGAAGACCTCGGACTCTGAACCGTCAGGCCGTCGTCAATGCACAGACATTGCATGGGAGCAATTGATGACCGCCCGCCTTGTGGGAAGTGTATGGGCGCTGAACTTTCGGATTCCGACAAGCGTCGCTATGCCCGTCATCTCATTCTCCCCGAGGTCGGATTAGAGGGGCAGGCTAAGTTGCGTGATTCCTCGGTCTGCGTAATCGGTGCCGGTGGATTGGGTAGCCCGGTGCTGATGTATCTGGCCGCGGCGGGTGTAGGTCGTATCGGCATCGTCGACGACGATGAGGTCGACGAATCTAATCTGCAACGGCAAGTGGTTCATTCCAGTGCCCAGATCGGGCTTTCCAAAGTTGCCAGCGCGCAGGCCAGATTGGAGGCACTCAACCCTTCGATATGCATCGAGCCGCACATCACCCGGCTGAGCACTGGAAACGCCTTCGATATCATCGGTGGTTATGATCTGGTTATCGATGGCAGTGACAATTTGCCGACCCGTTATCT
>DARQ01000091.1:20730-24353 GCA_002503395.1 Euryarchaeota archaeon UBA60
CGATGGGCCGAATTATCGTGACCTCTTTCCCACTCCGCCTCCGCCCGAACTCGTTCCCTCGTGCGCCCAAGGTGGGGTTCTAGGCGTCCTGCCGGGAGTGATTGGCAGTCTACAAGCCAATGAGGCAATCAAATTTCTGCTTGGAATCGGTGAGCCATTGTCGGGGATCCTACTGGTCTATGATGCGCTTGAGACACGTTTCCGTGGATTGCAGATAAGTCGTGACCCGAAGCGAGAGAAAATCACCGAATTGAGTGATGTCGAGGCATTCTGTGCCTCGGCAAGCACCTCGACCAATGCCTCATCGACCGGTGCACAGGTTGATGAACTGATAGCCGATGAGGCTGGTATGATGTTCCACGAGGTCTCGGCGAGCGAAGCAGCAGAGCGAATGAGCGAAGGCTGGGCACCATTTGTTTTGGATGTCCGCACCAAAGTCGAGGCTGAACTGGCGACAATCGCCTGCGCCTCGGCACTGATTCCACACGATGCTGTCGAGCAAGAGATCGAGCAGATCCCCACTCAAGGGGATATTCTCGTCTACTGCCACCGCGGTGGTCGCTCAGCGATGGCGGCAGTGATGTTGGCTACTGCGGGTATCGAGCCCAACAGGTTGTACAATTTGACCGGCGGAATAGATGCATGGTCACTTGAAGTAGATTCAAATGTCCCTCGTTACTGAGACACCAAAGCACGTCCATGAAGCAAAAACACCGAGAACATTCATGACTACGTTATTTGACGAGACCAGTGAGGGGTTAGCCAATGCCGCAGATTATCATCTCTGATGAGAATGAAGGGCGACGCAATTTACTCGCCAATACCCTTGAGCGGGAAGGATTCGATGTAACCCGTGGTTCGACCCTGCGACAGACCGAAGCCACCGCATTGGCGACCATGCCAGAAGTGGTGGTCATCGATGATGAGTGGAAATCAGGCGATGCCCTCGATGCCGCTCAGCGTATGATGTCGGACCCGGAATTCGCCTTCAAATGCCGCATCGTGATGCTGACCAGGAATATCGGTCAAGAGAACATGATTGCCGCAGCCAAGGCTGGAATCCATGAAGTCCTCGGCAAGCCGCTGAATATGAACAAGCTGATTGAACAGTTGTGGAAGCATAGCAAGAAGCAGTTCGTACCCCCTCCCGCAAAGGTCGACCGCGGCGGCACTACCGAAGGGGGATTCAGCCTTTCGCTCGATTCGGAAGATGGCTCTATCGCTTTGCCGATGTTGGCAAATCTACTCGGACCGGATACGATTAACGAAGAATTTGTCAGTAAACTAACCCAGAGCCTCAGTGATGCTAATATCGAATTCGGTCAGGACATTGAATTCTCTACCTTGTCCGAGGTGCTGAAAATCGCCCTCAACCAACTTGTGATGGGGGATGGATATGTCAGCGATGATGAAGAGGTGACTTATGATTCGGTGAAATCATCACCAAAACTTGGTACGGGGGCTGCTCCTTCTGAGAAGGGTAAGCGGCTGGTAAAGGGAGGGACGATGGAAGAGATATTACAGAACCAAGCCGATGCTATCGCAGCTGATGTCGAAAAGAGAATGGATGAAATTTTCGACGAAATCCCCCCAAATATTACTTTCCCCAATCCTGAAGATTACATTCCGGTTGAACCTGAGGTGCTGAAGATGACTAAAACAGCAGTCGATTATACCCACGATTTATTGTGGTCTCTCGGACGCCCTGAGGCGGTTGCCGATATTACTCTGATGACACAGATTGAGAATGCGACCGAAATGATGGGCGCCGTCCTTACCAGCATCACGGAAATCGATATGGGGGATGAGGAAGAGCAAACCGAGGCCGACCCTTCCGAAGAAGAGTGAGAAAGAGTGAGGGTTGAGGATGGGCGAGGTCAGGCCGGCGCGTTTGAACCTGGCGTTCTGGGCTTTGGCATGCGCTTTCCTGGTGGATTTTCTCGGTTATGCATTCATCGTTCCAATCCTGCCCGAATGGCGTTCTCAATTCGACCTCTCCAATACCCAGGCGACCGCATTGGTGAGTCTGTGGGCGGTACCACTTTTCATCCTCGGGCCATTCACCGGGCGCCTTACCGACCGTTATGGACCTGGGAGGGTCATTCTGGTATCAGTAATCATGTTGACCTTCGCATCCTTGCTGTACCTTATTGCGACCAGAGAAATATTCGGTAACGGATTCTTGATTCTAGCCGTGGCTCGTCTCCTGCATGGATTGTCCGGGGCGGCAATCATCACCTCCGGATTTGCCGCCGGCTCGACATTGTGGCCGAATAATTTCGGTGAACAGGTGGGAAAACTGGTCGGCGTGGCGACAATCGGTGGGCTGCTCGGGCCTGCAATCGGCGGTTTTGCCTTTGAATTGGGGCAGGATCTAGCCTTCATTGTGCTGGCCGCATTGACTGGACTGGCAATTCCCATCGTCGCCCTAGCCTGGCGAGATATCGATGGTGGTAAGGGGGCTAGCAGGGAGGGCGCGCAGGCGATTGAGAGGGTACCACTGCGGATGTTCTTCGATAACCCGATGCTGTTCAGAATCGGCATTTTGGTTTTTCTTTCCACTTTGGCAACCGGGGCACTGGAAGCCGGAGTGCCGTTGTTCCTATCCGATGAACCTTTGTCGATGTCGGTTGGATGGATTGGCGCCACAATACTTCTGCTGGTAGTTCTCCAAGGTGGAGGTAGTTGGTGGTGGGGGCGCTTGGTCGACAAACGCGGCCCGGTTCGTTACATGCTGATAGGTTGGAGTGGGGTGAGTATCGCATTGATAGCGGCGGCGGTGACAATTTTACTCAATCCCGAGAATCTTGGCATGATGATCATTGTCGTCGGATTCATGGGGATGTTCCAATTCTCGGTCGCCGCCGCTCAGGTTCCGGTCTTACCGATGATAGATACAGCAACCTGCCAAGCCTATGGCCGAGGTGGTGCCGGACTTGCTTTTGGTGCGGCTGGTACTGTATGGGCGGCCGGTGCCATCGTTGGGCCGATGATGATCGGCCCGGTGCTCGACCTGACCGGTTCATGGGCACTGACATTCGGACTATTGGCGATTCCCTGCACCATCGGTTTGGTCATCACCATGCTCAACCGCGAGATTCTGGAAGAATGCTATTTCTCCGAAATGGAAAATCGTTCATCCGAAGAATAAACCCTCTGGGTGAGGAAATCATACACCTCTAGAGTGAAACGTAGAATCAAACTAAGGTTTGTACGCTTGCCGAGAAGTAAACTCAGACGGCATCGCAGAGCAGGAGAATCGCTTCGAGGACATGCTCGACATCGGGAATGGTATAATCCTCAAGCGGTGGTGAGAATGGCACCGGGGTATCCAAGGCGCCGATGACCATCGGAGCTGATTCCATAACGTAGAATGTCTCCTCAAGAATTCGACTTTGAATGGTATGACCGAGGCCACCGTGCCACTGACCTTCCTGGAGCACGATGAGGCGGCCACAGCGTTTGACACTGTCAATACAGGTAATTGCATCGAAGGGAATCAGGGTTCGCAGATCGATCACCTCTACCTCGACACCCTCTTCACAGGCACTCTGTGCCGCTTTCATGGCGACGTGGGTCATCGCACCCCAGGTGACTATTGTCAGGTCTCTTCCACCTCGGAT
>DARQ01000112.1:0-5495 GCA_002503395.1 Euryarchaeota archaeon UBA60
TCTCAAATCTGAATCACCGATGAATTGCGCCCAGCGGAAACAGTAGGTGCAATAGGCATGACAGGTCTGACCGGCAGATGGGAACAACAGAACGGTCTCCGGATACTTATGCTGAACGCCATTGAGGTTGTATTCCTCATCAGGTATGTTCAAGGTCATCTGACCGGCAGGATGGGGATTCAAGTCGGCCCGGATTGTATTGACCACGGAGGAGATTCTTGACTCATCGCCACTGAGACACGCTTCCCGCAAGGCTTCACGATGTCCCTCTTCGAGCATCTTCATGGTTGGGATGAGCAAGTGAAAGAAGGGATCCTCTTCAAGATCATCCCATTTGATCAGATTGTCAATCACATGGGATGAAAGACGGAAAGGAAACACCCGCGACGCCATTTGTACATCGGTCAGTACTTCTGAGAATTCAGGGTGTTTATCCGCCAATTCTGCAAGTTGGTTTCTTGTCCATGGCCGATATTTCTGAAAGGATTCGGATATGGATACCTTTTCAGCATCCATCACAGTCGAGGCTCCCTCTTCATTCGTTCACCAACAGAATATATTTCGAGAGACTACTATATGAGGTCTATGGTTGGATTTCAATCCACAAACAAATCGTTCTGCTTGAGATTCGAGCGGTTCATGCTCAACACCAATTCAACTCACAATGAGTTTCCAAGGATCTGTTGAATACCCAAGTTGGATGCTCAACTAATCGTATTCGGATAGGTTGGAAGGGTCAATCCGAAACCCCTTCCAACTGAATATGGTAGTTTGATGGGCTTTGCGTGGGTCAGTTTGGCCGCTACCCACCGTATTGGTTTTATCAAGGCGAGGGGGGTCAGCGTTTGAAATTGACATTCCGCACCAACGGTGGAGGTGGCCGTTCCAAAACCGAGGATGAGTGTTTCAAGGTCATCCGTTCCTGCTCGACCGTGAATGCCGCACCGTCGCTTAATTTCTGCAACTGCTTACGCTGACTCACCTTTATTCTCCTGACGATGAACAGCAGGGAGAGGACTACTGCGGCCAAGAACGGTATCGTCAAGGAAGGGTCATTCGGGTCGATTGGGATATATTTACTCCAACCATCATTCAAGGAATCATTGGTATTTTCGGATGGCGCGGTGACATTGCTTATTTGCACACCCTCGACATTGATGATGAATGACTCGATATCCATCGCCGTAGTTCCCCCGGGCTCAAAGGCCAGAATCGAGGTGTCGATCTGCCCGGCGGAATTTGCCCGACCGGTGAAGGTCACCGATGCCGTGGCATCACTGGAGCCACTAGCCCCGAGGAAGACGGCGCGCTGACTAAGTGTTGCGGTTACACCTCCGGGGAATTGCCATTTCAGCACAATAACCAGTGAACTGCTCATCGCATTGGTGACGGTGCAGGAAATCGCGATTTCTTCAAGTGAGGCCAAGGTTGTGTCGATTGAATCTGGAGAACAGGAAATGTCGACTTCGGCGACGTTCTTGTTGGCATCATTTGGCCAATGGTCGACCATCACCGCTCCGGAGCTGATATTGTCGCCAAAACCGTCTCCATCACTATCAGCCCACTGCGAAATCACGGTGGGAAAGGCATCGAATTCATCAGCCCAGCCATCGCGGTCGCTATCGATGCAACCATACTTTCCGCCACCGGTTGAATCGCCGGGGGATGAAGGGCAAGTATCAGCTTGGCTACCATTTGGATTATCACCAAAGCCATCGCTGTCCAAATCAATCCATTGTGAAGACTCATTTGGAAAAGCATCTGCACCCATCGCAATCGTCCACGAGAAATTGTATGCTTCCGGAACTCCATCACCATCAGAATCAGAACAACCATATCTTCCGATAGAAGAATTTCCAGCTATTTCCGGGCAATCATCGGCGGTCGTACCTTGAGGATTATCGCCAAAGCCATCGCTGTCGTTATCCTCCCATTGAGTGACGTCATTGGGAAAAGCATCAGCCTCCCCGTTCGGATGGGCTAGGAATACAGCATCGCTATTCGAGTATCCATCGCCGTCCGAATCCGTACATCCGAGACGGTCCAAGGTTGAGTTGCCACCAGAGCTCGGACAGGCGTCTGGGGAAAGGCCGGTTTGGTTATCGCCGTAGCCGTCACCATCGGTATCATTCCATTGCGAGGCCAAGTTCGGGAAGGCATCGGCACCATCTGCTGGCGACCACCCACTTCCTGGGTCGGAGTATCCGTCGCCATCACTATCTGGACAGCCCTTGCGGTCGAGGGTAGAAGTTCCTGCCAAGGTGTCACAATCATCATCGAGCAGGTCGTCAAATTGGTCCTGGTCATCGTCCACCCAGCGTAGAATATCATCCGGGAATGCATCGGCACCATCCGACCAATCCCAACCATCGGTTGGGTTGGAATAGGTGTCGCCATCACTATCGTAACAACCTTGACGGTCGGCGGTGGAATTGCCATATACCGTCGGACAGTCATCATACAGGGCGGCCGGACTGGGATTGTCGCCGTAACCATCACCGTCGGAATCCAGCCATTGTTCGTTCTCATCATCGAATGCGTCACCATCATCCGAATATCCATCGCCATCGCTGTCGGGACAACCCAATACATCGAGGGTGGAACTTCCGACCTCAGTCGGGCAGCCGTCGCCTTCGAATCCAGCACCGTTATCACCGTAGCCATCGCTATCGGTATCATTCCATTGCGTTATCTCATTGGGAAAAGCGTCGATTAGATTGGCCCATCCATCGAGATCGGAATCCAAGCACCCGAAGGTCCCTCCCTCAAATGAATTACCGCTGACCGAAGGACAGTCATCGCCATTGGTTCCATCTGGGTCATCACCGTAGCCATCGCCATCGCTATCGGCACTTTGAGTTGCGTCATCAGGAAATACATCGACATTGTCGGGCACACCGTCACTATCGGTATCGGCACATCCAATGCTACCGACAACGATTGAACTCCCAGCCACGGCAGGGCAATCATCACCGTTGGTGCCACTGGAACTGTCACCAAAGCCATCTCCATCGGTATCATTCCATTGCGTTGGTTCGGTGGGAAATGCATCGGCGTGCCCTACTGGATGTGCAGGGTGCTCGGCATCGGGGTTCGACCACCCGTCACCATCGTTATCGGCGCAACCATAGCGGTCATTGTAAGACGAGGGTATCATCCCTCCACCTACATCGGGGCAGTCGTCGGGTTGGTAGGCATTATCGTACCACTGCCCGACCGGTGTGGAGGCATTTTCACGGCTTGAATTCCACGAGGTGTTGGCCCAATTATCACCGTAGCCATCGCCATCGCTATCCTGCCACTGAGTCTTTTCGCTCAGGAATGCATCGGCAATACCGACCGGATGAGCCGGTGCACTGCCATCAGGGTTTGACCAGCCATCACCGTCACCATCGGGGCAACCGAATCTGTCTTCGGTCGAATTGCCGACTGCCGATGTGCAACCATCTGCACCTTGGGCAGTCGTCCAGCCAGCGTCAGGGTTGGAATAGCCATCACTATCATCATCAGGACACCCGGTTCTATCGATGGTCGAGGTACCCGATTCGGTGGTACAATCGTCGGGGGTGATGCCAGCCGGGTTATCGCCATAGGCATCGCCATCGGTATTCTCCCACTGGGTCGGCTCATTTGGGAAGGCATCGGCAGAGCCGGTGGGGTGTGCCGGTGCACCCGGATCTGGATTGGAGTAACCATCACCGTCACTATCCGGGCAACCCTGTCTGTCTTCGGTCGAATTACCGAAGGTGTTGAGGCAATCATCATCTCCATCAATCACCCCATCGACATCGGCGTCTTGGGTCAGGTTGACCAAGGTGTAATTGGCTGAAATGGCCACTGAGAACATCTGTGGCCCGGTAGGCACGCTTGCTCCCGTGATGTGAACTTCCCAAGTTCCCACTGCCGGAGATGCGAAGTCGGCGCCGATGATATTGTCGAGGGTGTTGGTGTCGTTGACCCAAGAGCCATCTGGCTTCTTGATGTTCAGATTCAACTGATTCACAAGATGGGGGCCAGCCCCGGGTGAACTGGCAGGGTCGGTCCAGACCAACATCAGTCGCATGTCGGGTGCACTGGAGGGGACCGCGAAAGAGTAGGCGCGTTCTTCCCCGGTTGCGACCCCTTCGTTATCGACAAATGAAGTATCCACTGCTGCCCGAATATTAAGCCGCCCCCAGCCTTCATGATAATTTGGAGCATCTTCCCCAGCACCGTTGGTTACGTCGGAATACTGCCCCATCATATCGTTGGCATTGGCGGTCATAATCGCCTTGATGAGGGAACTTGAGACATTCTCATGCCCGACATTATCGTAAAGATGCTGGTACAGTAATGCTGCAACTCCAGCAGTCAGAGGGGTGGCCATGCTGGTGCCGCCCTTGTAGCAATAATGGGCGTTATTGGCGTCCGAGATCGGAAGGTACCCCCAGCCACATTCTGTCGCCGCCCGGGCATAATTCGATTTGGTCGATAAGATGTAAGTGCCCGGCGCAGAAATGTCGGGTTTCTGCCTCCCATCATCGGTAGGCCCTCTACTTGAGAAAGTCGCCATCCCCGAAATATTATCGGTATTGGTACTCGACCCACTACCAGCATCAGTGTATACGATTGGTCGGTTATTTTCAGAAGCACCAACTGTTATGACATTCTTTCCGGTTGCGGGGGAGCCGAGAGAGTCATCATCGATTTCTCCGTTTGAGTTAGAGTCGGTACCTGAATTTCCTGCAGCAAAAAGTATCGTCATATTGGGATAGGCATTACTAGCTGTGTCAACCTGCATTGTACCTGAGTTGTACTCGCCAAAGCATGAAGCGCAGGTCATTGAGGACCAAGAGTTGGTGTGAACATTAGAATTATTTTCGGCCGCCAAGTCCATGAAATCTTTGAGGTTATTTGGTAATGCCAGAATATAGGCGCCATTGCATATTTGCTCAAATGCCTGGAATAACAGATTTGCCTCCGGAGCAGAACCTTTGATCAAACCAGAAGAATTTGTCCCATCACCGAGTACTGACCCAGCGACGTGAGTCCCATGACTATGGGTGTCGGAAGCTCCGTCGTCAAATACTGAGTTACTACTACAACTACCTTGGGAACTTGTTGGAATTGGAAACGAGACAATGCCGGTGATGTGGTCTGAGAAATCGCCGTGCATCTCTGAATCATTTACACCGTTATGTAATCCTGAGTCCGTAACAGTGACGATTATTCCCGAGCCATCGAGGTCGGACCAACTTGAATTGACGGAAGCCATGTTGCTGGCGACCCAACTGGTGTTGAGTACCTCATCTGCGACCTCATTGGTGTACTGATATACAGGTAGGGGCTCGATCCATTCTACCGCTTCGCTACTGGATATTTTGGCGATTCCGGCATTATCTGTGGCGACGGTGGCCCACCGTTCATTGTGTGAAAAGACGTTTATTCCGGGTAAATCGGGGAGTTCGGTTCCAGACAGAACGAGATTGAAAGTGCCGTAGTTTTCCTTCACCGTG
>DARQ01000112.1:5539-7669 GCA_002503395.1 Euryarchaeota archaeon UBA60
AGTCGGGCTCATTTTAGGTACGTTGCAATGGAATGAAGCCGGTGGTAGGAAACTGTAGCATTCGATTCCAGCCTTTGCCAAATCGCCGAACCATTCGGTGGGAACCGGCCATTGGTGCTGTAAAATGACCCATCCGTCGACACTTCTCTGCCCGGTAGAATCCACCCAATCGGATATCGGCACCGGAGCGGCGTCGCGGTGTATCAGTCCTACGGCGTAAACATCACTATCGAGTTCTCCCCAGCCATGAGCGGAATCGGCGATTGGACGGATGTTCATCTGTTCCAGCAACCCTAGAGGAGCCTCGGTATCGTCTTGGGTGACGGAGATATCATCCCTCGATGACCAGGCGCCGGTTAGTGGAGCCATCGCTTGGACGATTAGGAGGCAGAGTAGGAGACCTGACCAAGTTGCTGAGCGTCGCATGGTGTGGCAAGGATTCCGCAAGGACTTATCACTTACCCCGTGGGGATGACCCGACGTAGTCGGGTTTGGCCCAACAAGATTTCATATCATCCATTGCCGCCGCCGAGTCATGACGCGTGCCATCGCCGCCTCGACCGGCGAGGAAGAGATAGAGGATGACGATGCGCAGATAATCGGGCGAAAAATCTGGCGGGTTCTACCCTATATCAAGTCGTATCGAAAGCGAGCAACCGTCGGGATATTATCGAATGCCCTGGCTCGGGCGAGCGATCTGTTACCGTTCGTTTTCATCGGTTATGCTGTCGATTATTATGGCGGTGAGGGTGCCCGAGGGCCGGTTGAACTTCTACGCATGGTTTCAGATAATCTTGCAATAGGCTATGGTATTTTGATTTTTCTCGGTTTCGCCAGTCTAGCATTGTGGCAGGGCATATCCGAATATTGTTGGCAGACCTTGGGCTACAAAGTCCAACACGATGTAAGGATGGATGCAACCCGTAGCCTGATCCGTATGGAAGCCTCATATTACGACCTGCGTCAAACCGGAGTATTGATGTCGGTATTATCTTCAGATGTGAACCAGTTGGAAGATGTGATTTCGGATGCATCCACCTCTATCATTCGCATCGTTATCACTTTCATCGCCGCTTTCATAATATTGATGACGATGTCATGGAAACTCACCGCGGTTCTGTTCGGGCCTCTCCTACTCATCTTCCCGATGGTTTATCTGTTCTCGACCAGAGTTCAGAGCAAGTACCGAAAACAGCGCGAATCAACCGGTGATATCAACGCCGTGCTCGAGAATGTGATTTCGGGAATCGCCGTCGTCCAAGCATATAATGCTCAGGATTGGGAGACCGAGAGAGTCTCTCGGGAGAGCGAAGGATACCGCGACCAAGCCATCGGTGCCAGCAAGGACCGCAATCGTTTCATCCCCGGATTGTATGTCGTAGCCGGGTTGGTCTATGGCTTATTAGTGTCGGTCGGTGGCTGGTTGATGAGCGAAGGCGAAATCACCACCGGCGGTTTCGTTACTTTCCTGTTGATAATGACCAGACTGTCAATGCCGTTGTTCATTTTCGGTATTCTGGTGAATCAATTACAGCGCGGCGAGGCCGCAGCACGCCGGGTATTCGCGATGGTCGACCTCGACCCCAGCATCGTCGACCGTGACGATGCTGAGCCACTTGAGGGGCCGATAACCAGCATCGAGTTCTGTGCCGTACACTTCACCTATCCCGAGACCAAAATCCCGGTCATCAACGGGATTTCATTCAAGGTTGACCAAGGTGGTTTCCTCGGAATCATGGGGCACACCGGGGCTGGGAAATCGACAATTCTCAAACTGATATTACGCTATTATGAACCCAATCGTGGCTCGGTGCTGGTCAACGGCATCGATATCCAGAAACTTACCCTCAATTCCCTTCGTGAACAACTCGGCTTTGTCAGCCAGGAGCCATTCTTGTTCTATGGCACGATTCGTGATAATGTGGTCTATGCCAGAGAGGCTGAAGAAGAAGAGTTGGAGTGGGCACTCAATACCGCAGGTGCGTCTGAATTCGTGTCTGAACTTGAAAATGGAATTGAGACCATGGTCGGCGGTCGTGGAGTTATGCTCTCGGGTGGTCAAAGGTCGAGAGTTTCCCTCGCAAGGGCTTTGCTGAAACACCCGAGTCTGCTGATTCTCGATGAGGCCAG
>DARQ01000112.1:7789-11728 GCA_002503395.1 Euryarchaeota archaeon UBA60
CTCTCGATGGTAGATGGGGCGGTGGTAGAGCGCGGTATGCATGCAGAATTGGTAGATGCAGGTGGGGTTTATTCCAGCCAATGGGCAATCCAGACCGGCGATTTATCGAAGGATGATTAGCGCCGCTCCATTATCGGTCGCTTCAACACATTACTCGGCTCGACCTCCTCGGCAGATTTCCGGCTTCGGTCTCCGAGAATAATGAAAACAGATATTGCGATTATTACTGGTATTCCGATGGCGATACACCAAGCCGATACGGAAATACCTATCAGGAAGTATTCCTCGGTGAATTCCGACAATATAATCATCAGAACCAAGGCCACAACGCGTGAAATAACCAACCAACTGCGAACGATTTCCCAAATCTGTTCGACATCACTGCGCTCATCGGGAACCTGCATGGCATCTATTCTTGCCTGTATCTGTTCCCGCACCAAGCAACTACCACCTGTTGGGTGGCCAGCACAACTCAACCCATTGAGGTTGTGCTGGTTACTGCCCGCTGCGGTCTTTATCGTCGAGTTGCACGCCGAGGCCGGCCCGTGCTCCCCCGCCAAATCGGATCTGCTTCCAACCGCGTACAACTCCACTACCGTATGACCAATGGGCGAGGAAGATGAGGATAGGCGAGACCAGTACCGTGAACAGATTACGGTGTGGAGAATTACCGAGCGCGGCTCCTGACCAGCACAGGACAAGATATGCAGACATCAGTCCCAGACTACCATGGAATGCGATTCGTGCCCAATCCCAATCACCCTCGATGGTGAACCAAGGATCTTGTGTCGCTCCGCCGTTCAGACCTCCGGCAATGAGGGCGATGATGCCGAGTATTGCTAAGATGGGAAAGAAACCGATGGCGGAATGTGACCATGCCGCGAGGTTGGGCCAGCGTCCATTCGCCAGCGTCCGAACATAACCGTAGTTGCGCAGTTGTTGCATATACGGCTTGACCGGGAGGCGACGCCGGTGCGGCATCACTGCAGTCGGGTCGAACCAAAGTCGATGCCCTCTGGCGCGAATCTTCTCATCGAGGACTACGTCTTCGGCACCGATACAACCCGGCTCAAAGCCACCAACCTCGTCGAGAATGTGCTTGCGATAGGCAGAATTGCAGCCGGGGTTATGCTCGATTTCGACTAATTCACCAGGTGGTACCTTACCGTATCGGGTTCCCGCCGTCACCCATTTTGCGGTAAAGGCAACATCGGCGGCTTTGGCCAAAGTCGGGTCATCGTCGGGGGCGAAGTTCGGTCCTCCGACACCAGCGACTTCAGGTCGCTCAAACCATCGCACCAACTTTCCGACCCAATCCCTTGGCGGGATTACATCGTCATCAGTGAATAGTAGAATGTCGCAATCGATGGCCTTGATACCGACATTGCAGGCATCGGCACGATTGCGACTACCTGCATCGTCTATCCACCTGCGGCCATATTTCTTGGCTACGGCCTGACCAGAATCGCCGGTCGGTCCGACCGTGACGACGTCGAAGTCAGCGCCGTAATCCTGACTGGCCAAGGACTTGAGAACGACCTCGAGTTGTAGCGAATTGCTCAGGGTGGGAATCAATACGCAGACCCGAGGCGCAGCCATGGTGGGGCGACGAAGAGACACATATGAACGTCTTCCTTTCACAGGTCGCCTTCTACCCGGGGTGCGAGGAAGTAGACCACCGAGCCAGCATCATTATCGAAATTGAATTCAATCTTCAGCGGCAGATTCTCACCAAAGCGCAAGCAGACCGATTCTGTTGAGGCCATCATTTTGGCCATCGGTAAGAGGTAGGTGAGGCTGAATTGACTGCGCACCGGCGATTCACAGTCGAGTGCGAGAACCTCGTCCTTGCCATAAGAGACACTGACACTGTCTTGGTCACCCGACACGTGAACCGAGAAGGAATCGGGCTCGAGACTGAGATTTACCAGGTCGCCGACTTGACGCGCCGCACGGAGTGCCTGAGCGAGGTCAGCTCCAGAAATCGTCACGCTACTCGGTAAATCCAGCCCGGGGACGTTGGGTGGAGATAGGTTAGCGGTATCGAGGGGTCGAATCACTCGGTCGATTTTCCCGACGTTGAGATTGACCTGGCCGACCGCATCGTCATATTGCATTTCCACCAAATCTGTCGAACTGGCGAGGCTGAGCAGTTCCTTCATTTTTATCAATTCGATGCCGAGAGCGGTATCTTCGACTTCCCAGTTGTCGAAGGCTGCTGCATCAACCCCCATCTGCACCATGGCAACGTGTGAAGGGTCGACGACTCGGACCTCTAGGCCGCCTTCTCCGAAGTCTAGACGGGCGTCTTCGACGACGACATTCAAGGTCTCGACGATGGTTCGCAGTAACTCGGAACGCGCGGTGATATTAAGCATAGGTTTCCCTTCTTCATTGGTCTGATTTGGCGGCTATTATACTATTAGGTGCGGCGTTGCGATGTATATCGTTGATGCATATTATCCCCAAACCACCAAGATTTCTTATTCACTTAAACCTCTCCGGTCGCTGGAAAAAGGGAGATGTGTAATCTCCCCTTTCCAACATACATCGCAAACACAGCCTTTCATCGATGCGACCTGCTTTGAAGACTTAGGTCAATCAATACTCGCGCCAACCGTGCGAACAATTCTTACAGGTGAGAATGCGGGTCTCAGGCTCATCGCTGGCGCGGGTCTGGCGAAGTTCTGCATAGGCTTCCCTTCCATCACACTTCGGGCAGATGTAGGTGTCGGTTGTCAAGACGCCGCGTACACTGTCGGAATCACTGATGACCTCGTACTTGCGCTCTTCAACACGACTCGACGAGGTCGCCTTTGAAAGATCGATTTCCGTACCGTCGGTGCCAGTGATTTTATTCTCGGCGGCACCGGTATATCCACACTTGTAATTTGGACATTTGATATTCCCACTTGTGTCTGGGAAGGCAAGCGAGCCACATTCTGGGCAGAACATGGAAGAGAGGCGGCAAGTGTGGCTTATAATAAGCACGATGGGGGAGTATCTCATAACGAATGTGAATGGCGAGATGTGGGTTCACCTTTTGTGCCAATGACCTTTCGCACAGCCATGGTCTGGGTGTGGTTCGACTGGCGTGCTGCCGCGGTGGTCGATGAACAAGGTCAGATAATGGATTTGGAAATCTGGCAGGGGCGAATGTCGATAGAGGAGGCGATGTCTCGTCTGGAGTTACTGGCAGCCTCAGCTCTGACACCAGAGGCACGTAGGCTGGCTGAGCGTTTTCCCGAGGCCAGCGTCCACCCGGCAGGAGCGGTCGAACTTCCCGAAGCAGAATACCCTCTCCCTTCGGTCGAAGAACAGGAGGTTGCGGACGAGGCGGCGTTGAAATTGGCCGAGATAGGGGTGGCGCGCTCAGCCGGTGATCCCGACCGCCGATTGGAACACCTGATGGGGGCAACCGATGAATTACGCGCCTCCTGGCTGATTTACGAGAGCCGGTTGGTCGAATGGGTTGCCCTCTTCATCCCCCAAGCACGATTTGAACGCGACCGCTCGGCCCTAGCCGGAAAGGTTGCCGATTCAGCGAGCCTCGCCGAATTGGCAGAATCATTGGGTTGTGAACTACCTGAGGTAGGACCTGATGAAAGCGAATGGCAGGTTCTCAAACAGTCGGGGGAGCGGGTTCGTACCATCGGACGCGAACTGGAGCGATTGGAGAATGCCAGCAAGGAATTAGCCACAGCGCACCTACCTTCTCTATCCGCATTGCTGGGACCTTTGTTGGCGGCACGACTCAGTGTTAGTGCGCATGGGCGAATGCGTTTGGCCCGTATGCCAGCGGGAACCCTACAGGTTCTCGGGGCTGAGAAAGCCTTCTTCAATCATCTTAAAACCGGAGCACCACCACCAAAACATGGCCATATTTTCATGCATCCCTGGATTTCTCGCTCTCCCCGTTGGCAGAGGGGGAAAATTTCC
>DARQ01000112.1:11813-18579 GCA_002503395.1 Euryarchaeota archaeon UBA60
GGCGAAGTCGAAGCGAAAGTGCAGGAGATCCGCGAGAAATATCCTCGTGCGAACCGCGGTTGAGAGCAATTACGGTGGAAGTATGTCCGGTCGGCGTGGCGGTGGTAGGTCACTATCCTGGGCTGTGAAGTTCGAGAAGCGCGGACTGTGGACCCGTAATGCGGTTGCTGGCACCTCGGTCTATGGTGAGACGCGACGCAAGTTCTCCGGGCGAGAGTATCGCAGATGGGATGCTCAGCGCTCCAAATTGGCGGCCGGAATGTTGCTGACAAAAAACGACCCGGGTATCTTATTGCCCGAGGCCGGTACGCAGATTCTCTATCTCGGCGCCGGTCACGGCACGACGGTCTCTCATCTCCATGACCACCTGTGCGGTAAGGATAATGAAAGGGGCGGCAGATTGGTGGCGATCGACATCGCTCCACGTTGCCTGCGGGACCTTACTCACCTCGCGCAATCTCGCAAAGGTCTAGTGCCAATCTTGGGCGATGTGAGAAAATTCACAACTTGGGGAGCTTTGATCCAGAGGCGGGTCGGGTGGCTGTTCCAGGATGTCGCACAAGCTGGACAAGTCGACATTTTCCTCTCAGCCTGTGCTCGTTTTCTCGCTCCCGAGGGCTTGGCATTGCTGTCTTTGAAAGCCGCCAGTGAGCGTTTTTCCAAAAAAGATGAGGACGAAGTCTTCGCTGAGGTCGGGCAGAGAATAGTGGCGGCAGGATACCACCTGGTCGAGGCGATTTCGTTGGCTGGATTTGAACAGCAGCATACTCTATTCGTCGCCCGCAGAATAATCTGATTTCCGCCATAGTGAAAGGTGGAGGCCGTGTGTGCGCGCCATGCCCAGAGCGCTCTTTGCGATTCTTCTGGTAGGGCTCTTGGTGCTCGCTGGTTGTGTTCAGGAGCCACCGCCGGCCAGTCCATTCAACGGTCAGGAATTCGATAACGGCATGTACGCTCCACTATTTACTCTTGAATCGATGGATGGAGAATTATGGTCGCTTGAGGAACAGCGTGGAAAAACCGTTGTTATGGCCTTTATTTACACCCGATGTTACGAAACCTGTCCGGTGATATCGGCAGCTATCAACCATGCGAAGACAAAATTGACCAGCGAGGAGAACCTAAGCGTTGTATGGGTTTCAATAACCATCGACCCTTACCATGATTCCCCTTCAGTATTACAGAATTGGACTTCTGACCGAGGTTATGACTGGGTGCATCTGACCGGAATAGACAGTGCGGTGAACCCAGTCTTGGATGCTTACGATGTCGATCCCATCCACTTCGAGGACAATTCAAGTCAGGGCTACGGCTTCTCGCATCCGCAACCAACGTATGTCATCGATTCCAGCGGCTATCTTCGGGTGGTATGGAGTGAGGTCGATTGGCCTGTCGATCTTTTTTTGGAAGATTTGCGCACGGTTCTCGCTGGTTAGGTGAAGGAATGCCTGAACTTCCGGAGGTCGAAACCGTTCGGCGTGGCTTGATGGAACACTTTGTTGGGCGTACCTTGGTAAAGATGGAATTGCGCCGTGATGGTCTTAGGTTTCCTTTTCCCGTCGATATGGGGTCACGCATGGAGGGGCGCGAGTTCATTTCAATTGAAAGGCGAGCAAAATATCTCTTGATTCGACTTTCTGGGGGTCTGACATGGTTGGCACACCTTGGAATGTCGGGACATTTCAGTCTCCTGGCTGCCGGAGAAGAGAGAGCGTCTTTGCACGAGTATTCTCTCGGGATGCCGGTTGGAAAAGGCCGCCACGACCATGTGGTCGCCCATCTCGACGATGGCTCGAGGGTCGTATATACCGACCCGCGCCGATTCGGAGTGATGGATTTAATCGATACCAGTGCCGAGGAAGAGCATCGCCTATTGCGTCATCTTGGCCCAGAACCCCTGGAACATGAATGGACAGCCTCAGTTCTTGCCTCTGCTCTCAGAGGGCGGAACGTGAAGATAAAAACCGCCTTACTTGACCAAAGGGTAGTAGTCGGCATCGGCAATATCTACGCCTGTGAAGCACTGTTCCGAGCCAGAATCTCACCTCTGCGCATCTCCTCAACTTTGGCCGGGAAGCGCCGCCCGACCAAGCGAGTAGAACTATTGGTGGATGCGGTCAAGGAAATCCTGAACGAGGCGATAGAGTCGGGCGGCTCGACCTTGAATGACTTTCAGGCGGTCGACGGCGAATTGGGCTATTTCACACACTTCTTCCAAGTATACGACCGTGACGGGAAGGAATGCAAGCGGGAATCCTGCGGGGGTAAGATAATCAGAATCGTGCAGGGCGGGCGCTCGACATTCTACTGCCGGCGTTGTCAACGCTGACCAGGCGAATGGGGCATTGGGAATCTCCACCACTGCACATGGTGTGAAGTGTAGTCGGGTAGGTCACTTGTCTTGGGGCATCAACCCGAAGAACCTCAGGATTTGTTATTCATCGCCTTGGCAACTGTCTGGATTCGCTTTGCGGTCTCTGCATCATCGACCAGTGCCAATGCTACCGCCGCCAGTTGGTCACCTAAGGGTAAGCAACCTTTATCCCCAGCATGTATACATACGCTCTCGCTATTTCCCTCCGCGGAGATGTGCAGTACCTTCCACACCTGGCTACGCGACCCCGTTTGGGCAGCGATGATTTGCCAAGTATGTCCGCTGTTTCCCTTGATGAGAAGACAGTTTGGCAGCGCCGTGATCTGCTCACTGGAATCGACGATATCGCGGAGAAATCGGAAACTACGCATGGCGGGTATACTTAGTTTGCACTGACGCTGACCGAGTCCTGTGGCTGCCATGCAAATCGTTCGTAGTTCAATCGCTTTCTCCTCACCAAACCGTCTCGCGGTGATTGATTCATCTGCATTGCCAGACTGAAGAGAACTACCAATAAATTCCGAAAAACCTGATTGGTCTAACAATCCATACCACGTCTCCGCAAACTTTTCCAGAGCGAGGAAACTGAGGCCGAGATGAAAATCACCCCACCGATATCCGTCCTCAAAAGGGCTCAATCGCGGAGCTAGTCGCAGACTATCTCTCAAGCACAATTCTTCATTCAATATCCTTGCCCTGTGTTCAATCTCTCCTTGCTCAACTGTACCGACCAAACGGTCGTGTAGTCTGATTACTCTGGTCATAGTCGCTAATTCACAATCGCTTGGAAAAGATATGATTGCGGCTTGAATCATTAACATGGGGTTGCCGCCACGCACCCATTCACCATCGATGCTCCAGCGGTCCGGAGCGATGATTACATCGTGACCCTCAAGTTCAAAATTTCTCACCTCAACACTTTCTTTCGGCGCTTCGACCAAACGAGGCGGGCTGGCTGTAACTTGCGGAGCGAATACATCTCCAGAGATTAATTGGCCGGCACGAAGAAAACTATCGAGGATAGGTTCAGTAACGGCCGCGTCAAACATTAAGTTTCCTTCCATCGACCGAGACCATCCCGAACTAGACAACTCCGGAGCAGTACTTCCTGTGACCTCATCAGAGACAGGATTTCCTCTACTGATGGAATGCTTGATCAGCAGTTCCATGGTGCAACCGTCAATTTCATCACGCATTTGTGCAACCGATTCTTCGGCTTCTTGCAATTCTTCGGTGAAGCAACGGTAAATATTGCGATGCCAGCCTAATTCCGGCGGTATAGGAGAAATTATCTGAGACCTTTGCCAACAATAACAGACGAAACAATATCCGTCAAAACCCTGGTCACATTCAAGGCCACAGCATAAGCAGATATTTGCGGTGGTGGCAACTGTATTCAGAGAATCACCCGTAGAGTGCTTGAGAGTTCTGGGTGAACTTGTCGTGCTGGAAGTTATCCATTCCCTGTCGGGCAAATTCACGTCGAGCCTCGACCAGTTTGAAAGCCTCTTCCATCAATTCTGTTGTGAATCGCTCAGTCCTCTTTGCTGCTAATTCCAGGGCTTTCTTGGTTTGTTGCTTGCTTTTTGATGTGTTTATTCCAAGATAGTGGTGGTTGAGTAATAATGCTTGAGTCAATAATTCCACCAGCCATGCGCCGGTGTAACCGTCGCAGCGCTTGGCGAAATCTGAGATGTTGAAATCGGCGATAATTCCCATCCGTGAAATGGCTGACCTGAGCAGATGCTCGCGCAGTTTCTTGTCAGGGGGACCTAGCTCCACCATTAGGTCAAATCGGCCAGGGCGGTCTCGTAGAGCGGCATCCAAACTGTGGGCGAAATTACTGGTGGCGATGGTAATCACTCCTGAATTGCTCTCAGCCCCACTCAGAGAATTGAGTAATTCACCGAGCAGTGGATGCCCGTGCACCTGAGTGCGGTCTATTCCCCCAAGGGTGTCGATATCCTCAATTATTACGATTGAAGGGGAGAGGTTGCGGGCGAGGCGATATGCGTTTGCGATGTCGGAAGGACGCTCGATATCCTCGCTGGTGATATATATCACAGTGGCATCTTCGCGATTTGCCATTATGGAAGTGCAAAACAATGTCTTCCCAGTTCCGGGTGGACCGGAGATGAGAATCCCCCGTGAAGCAGCTAGGCCACGCTTCTCAAGTTCATCCATCTGTTTGAGGAATTCAAAGACATTTATCTCCAATGTAGTGCGGAGTTTGTGGTCGAGCACAACATCATCGAGGTCAACATCCTCGTGGTTAATGAAATTCCACCTGGCATCGACGACTTGGCCTTTCAGTGGCCCTTGACGATGAAACCACCTTAGCATGTCCTTCCATAATTCGTTGGCTTTGCCTTCACCGCGGTCGCCCATGATAGTCATCTCAGGGTCGCCATCGTAATCATTGGGGCCGACCACCACCACAAACTTACGTCCGGTTTCCTTGTGTGAAATGTACCTCACTCCGTGGCTGAGTACCTCTGTAGTCCGTTTTGGGCCGATTTGGATTTCGGTGAAAGTGCAGGGTCGCTCACCTTCTGGACCACTAGTATAATTGGTGGTACGGTGAACTTCATATTCAGCTTCAATTAGTTGTGAAATGGAGTGGAAGTACAACAGGCCACGGCGCACACTCATGTGGTGCCCATCGGTGTGAACGTCAGCATCCTCAGCAAAAAAGGTGTCAACTTCTCGTTGTTGCTGACTTGGGACGTGGGGGGGAGGAGTACCGTGCCAGCCATCGCGTATGGCTTCGACTAATTGGTTAATGACAACTCGCTCCATCTCGCCAAATGGGGTTTCAATCATATTCTCATTTTCTTCTGTGCAACTTGTATCGTTATTCATGTTATCATCATCCTGGTTTTTCTGTACCGCGGTGGAAAGGGCGATATTTTCTCCATCATCATCCTTGGCGCATTCTCGTAAACTCTGCTCTCGCCGCCAGGAACTCCAACTCTTGTTCTCGCCCTGCTCGCTATCCTTCATACGGGTCATTCTGCGGGTTTCCATGGCCTTGGCAATTCGCATTGCTCGATCGTGGATCCGTGCATCTCTCCTACTTTGATTGGAATTTCCAGTATTGTTTCCAGTACCACCTCTAGAGTTAGAGTTCTTGTCATTCATTGCGGTGCCATTGCTTGGATTCGTGTTGTCAGTCATTATATCACCCAGTGGCTTCGCAGGCACCGCCGAGGAACTAGAAGGAAACAGCCCCTTATGAAGCATGAATTACTGTGTTAGATTTGTAATAATTTTTCGGAATTGATAATCTTTCCCTCCTCTTCTCCGATTCGGGATAGTAGAAATTCAGTCAGGGGTGCATATAAAAAAAATGGACATTTGGCAATAAAATTTTCTTGAATGTTGCATTTTTCATACTGAAAACCGAGATTATCATCACTAAACGTGACACCGAAAGCCTAGTGTGGCCAATGAAATTAGGTGTTGTAAGGTAAACCGGTCTAAGAAAAACCCCCTAAAACACCGTCGCGAGCAGATTTCATGAGGGAATCAGTTATAATCTGCCCGAATCACCGTTGCATAATCGTCGAGGGGCGAATTGAAGATATGGATGGATAAAAATGGGAATGGAAGAAGATATGCGAACATTGGGTGCCGAGATGCTCGGCGTGATGGTCGTGGTTCTAATAGCGAGTACGACAGAGTCTGCAATGCTTACGGGTATTGCCCTCGGTCTGATGACTACGCTAGCGATGGGTGTCTCAGGCGCTCATTTGAACCCGGCGATTACTATTGCCCAGATGGCTATGCAAAAGATGGAAGTTGAGGACGGTCTCAAATACCTAGGTGCCCAAATAGCGGGTGCCTTCGGTGGCCTACTCATTTTCGCACACGTGTACTCCGGTAATGTAGATATACCGACCAACACGGCTGCGGACGACATCTGGTTGGACATTGCGGGAATGATGGTAGCGATGCTGTTTTTCACGATTGTATGGAATGCCACGGTCGGAGAAGGAACCGTCGATGGTTTTGGTGGAATGGTTGTTGGTGCCTTCAGTTGGTTGATGATTGAAGCGACCGATGTAACGATGAACGCAGCACCTCACTTCGCTGAGAGCATCTTGACCACATCACTCGACTTTTCGACCTTCTGGATGTTCTGGTTAGCAACTGCTCTCGGTTCACTCATGGCCTTTTGGATGTGGGATGAAATAATGGGAGAAGGCGAAGACAATTCAGAAGAGTAATCCGAATAAGATCAGTCTAAACCCGTACCTGGCCCAAAGGCTTGAGTGCGCGGAATTTTCCCGGCCCGGGTGCGCCCGGGTCGGGGGTTTTTTTTTTTGGGGGGGCGGGGGGGAAATTTTTGGGGCAGGTTCTTTTGTTTTTATTTTTTTTTTTTTGAAAACA
>DARQ01000077.1:0-4360 GCA_002503395.1 Euryarchaeota archaeon UBA60
CTTGTGCGTCCACTACCTCGATTATTCTTCTTCGAGGTGCGAAATCCGCTCCAAGGTCTCCCAATAACTCTCATTGCGAATCGCATCGCGCACACAGATTGCCCCCATGTGGACAATGTCTCGCACCCCATCACTACGGGCGAGAAGTTGTACCGGGAGGTTCATCCCCGACAAGATTGGCCCGGTCATCTCGGCATCCCCCAACTCTTGCAGGAGTTTGTAAGCGATGTTTGCGGCGGCCAGATTCGGACAGATGAGAACATTGGCTGGGCCATCGAAATCCATGAACGGATATTCTTCCTGAGTGTCTGCATTCAATGCTGTATCGGCTTGCATCGGCCCATCGATTACCAGCGAAGGGTCGAGTTCACGGGCGATTTTCACCGCTTCATCTACCCGCAGACTACGGTGTGAGCGGCTGGAGCCGAAGTTGGAGAAGGATAACATTGCAACTTGGGGAACGACCCCGAATTGGCGAGCGACTTGGGCGGTCTGCACCGCTATTTCTGCCAAGGTGCGGCTGTCCGGATAGATGTTGACGGTGGCATCGGCCAGGAAAATGACCCGGCCTTTGACCGTCATCATATAGCACCCCACCAGACAATGCGCATTCTCATCCTTGCCGATTATCTCTAGGCAAGGGCGCAGGACGTCGGCGTAATTTCGGCTCACTCCGCCGATGAATCCATCGGCATCACCGCAGACAATCATCTGCGAGGCGAAGTATGGTCGACTCTTCAACAGGCGTTTGGCATCTAGCATGGTCACCCCCTTTCGCTCGCGGTTGGCAAACATCTCTTTGGCGTATTTCCCGGTGCGGCGCTTGTCATTACGGGGATTGATTATCTCACAGGGGAAGTCCACCCCCAGTTCCTCCATCACCCGTTTGACGGTAGGCGGATTGCCCAGTAGGATGGGAAAGCAGATTCCCTCATCGACCAATTCACTCGCCGCTTGGATAACCTTCTCATGTTCACCCTCTGGAAAGACTATCCGCTTACCCGAATGCTTCACCTGATTGATGACCCCACGCATCACACTGTAGCGCAAACCCAGTCTTGCCTCTAGGGATTCGCGATAGTCGTCGATGCTGAACTGGCTGACATCGATACAGGCGACACCCTCATTGACCGCCGCCTCAGCAACCGCAGCCGCCTCCCACAACAAGACTCGCTCATCGAATGGCTTGGGGATGATGTAATCGCGGCCGAAGTGGAAAGTATCCACTCCATAAGCGCGCGACACCGTCTCGGGAACCGGCTCTTTTGCTAATTCGGCCAAGGCCTTGGTTGCTGCCATCTTCATCCCCGAGGTAATGTCTCGGGCACGCACGTCAAGAGCACCGCGAAAGATGTAAGGGAAGCCGAGAACATTGTTCACCTGATTTGGAAAATCAGAGCGTCCGGTGGCGATGATGGCGTCGGGGCAGGCCAGCCGCGCCTGATCGGGCATGATTTCTGGTTCAGGATTTGCCAGGGCGAAGATTATCGGTTTGGCGGCCATCTTCTTGACCATTTCACGGTTGACCAAGCCGCCTTTGGAAAGACCGAGTAGAACGTCGGCACCGACCAGTGCCGCACCTAGGTCGCCTGCCGCAGTATCTTGGGCAAAGGCCGCCTTGTATTGATTCAGTTCACCGGCATCAAGTCTCTGCTTGGTGATGATTCCCTTGGAATCACACATGGTGATATTGTCGAGGTTCACTCCGAGCGCAACGTAGTGGTTGGCACTGGCGATTGCGCTTGCCCCGGCGCCGGCGACGACCACTTTGAGGTCGCCCAATTCCTTACCTTGTATTTCGGCGGCATTGAGCAAGGCTGCTCCGGTGATTATCGCGGTGCCGTGCTGGTCATCATGCATGACCGGAATATCGGTATTCTCGGCGATTAGGCGCTCGATTTCAAAGCATTCCGGCGCCTTGATATCCTCGAGATTGATGGCGCCGAAGGTCGGCGCAATCGCACACACGGTCTTGATGAATTCCTCCGGGTCGGTCTGGTCAATCTCGATATCGAAGACGTCGATATCGGCGAAGGTCTTCAGCAGTAGTCCCTTTCCTTCCATCACCGGCTTGCTGGCCAGCGCCCCGATATTTCCGAGACCGAGCACTGCGGTACCATTGGAGATGACCGCGACCAGATTGCCCTTTGCGGTATAGCGATAGGCGTCGGTGGGATTTTTCTGGATTTCCAGACAGGGGTAGGCAACCCCGGGGGAATAGGCCAAGGACAACTCTTTGGCGGTGGCGTGCGGTTTGGTCGGGATTACCTCGATTTTTCCCGGGGGCGATTTTTCATGATAGGCCAGGGCTTCACGGCGCATCTGCTCATCCTTGGGGTCCACAACTCAACCTCGTGACCAACGGCGCGGGCACATTGGTATGGCCTTTTCCCCGAAGGCTACTATTGCGAAGGCCACTATGTATTGTTACAACACTCGGCCTTCGGTACTGAGGCAACCTAGGTCATCGATGAATCTACGCGTTGACTCTGGCCAGTGCGCATAGAGAATCCTTTTGGTGGTCTTGGAGACACGGGGAGGCACAATGGGTTCATGGACGGCCAGTATTGAGGGGCAGTCATGCGCAACACCCGAATCATCGGCACCATAGGCCCTGCCACCTCCGATGAGGAAACCCTCACCCGACTCATCGAGGCCGGATTGGACATCGCCCGACTCAACTATAGTCACGGCTCCTTGGAGGATAAGGAGGTTCTCTACAAGCGAATTCGAAAAATCGAAGCTGAAGTCGGCCGGCCGGTCGGGATTCTGGCCGACCTACCGGGCCCGAAAATCCGCCTCGGGAGATTTCCTGGAGATGTGATGTTGAACCGCGATGACAATGTGATTCTCGACTGTGGAACCGAGGCCTCCGATGTTGTCGAGATGCCATACCGATTACCCGTTGCCTATCCCGGCCTTTCAGTGGAATTACAGGTCAATGACCCGGTATTGCTCGCCGATGGCCTGGTGCGCCTGAAGGTCGATTCCACAAGTGGGACTACCGGTGGACTGGTCAATTGCACGGTGATTGACGGGGGGCTGATTTCAGCAAGAAAAGGGGTCAATGTCCCGCACACGGTAGTCAATCTTCCCTCGATTGGTGAAGAGGATGTCGTGGCGATGAATCATGCGATGGAGCACGGCGCCGATTTCATCGCCGTCTCCTATGTACGTTCTCCCGAAGACCTCGCCCCGGTGAACAAGGCGATTAGCGAGGCCGGAATCCATACCTGGGTGGTGGCAAAGATCGAGCACCCGGCGGCGCTGGAGAAACTCTCGGATATCTTGGCCAATTGTAATGCGGTGATGGTTGCGCGAGGCGACTTGGGGGTCGAGATTCCATTGGAGAAAGTCCCCGCTGCGCAAGAGCGGATTGTCCAGGAAGGAATGGCACGAGGCCTACCGGTGATCATTGCCACCCAGATGCTCGAATCGATGATTGAAAATCCCCGCCCGACGCGCGCCGAGGTCACCGATGTCGCCACCGCGATTCGTCAAGGTGCGAGTTGCGTGATGCTCTCAGGTGAGACCGCGACCGGTGCGCACCCGGTCACCACGGTGGAAACCATGGCTAGGATTGCCTCCTCGATCGAGGAAGAAAATCGAAAACTCGCCAACCCCCCGGCTCTTTCCGTGTATCGCTCGACTAGAGCGGTCGCCAATGCTGGGGTGGAACTTGCCAAGGGTGCCGAGGTCGACCGCCTGATAGTCGCCACCGAACACGCCACCGCAGCGCGACTGGTAGCCGCTTATCGCCCTGATATTCCCGTCACTGCGATGACACATCGGGTTCGAGCGACCCGTAAGACCACCATGATACGCGGTGTTGATTCGGTATTGGTGAAAGAAAAAAATCGCTCAAAGGCAACCATTCAGTTGGCGGTCGATGTCATGCTGAAAGACGGGCGTTTGTTAAATGGCAACAGCATCGTCGCCGTCACCGGCTCGCCACTGGCAATCAGTGGTCGCACCAGCGCCATTCGACTATTGATGGTCGACCACGGGGGCAAGTTAGTCGACTACGAATAATCGCGTAAATCCCCCCTTCTAGGGGGGAAGCATGACCGAGGCATGTAGGACACGCGATTAAATATCCAAAGACTAGCCAATTATACATGTCTAATGACGTAGCGCGTAAACTCGCTCGTAACCACAGCCGCAAATCTTTCGGTATCGTTGCGCTGATGTTACTATTTTCTCTCTCGCCTTTACTGATGGCACCCGCGATAGATGCTCAGGGTTCCAACGGCGGAAATACCACTTGGGATAAGAGTGGTTCAGCCGATACCGGATGGGTCCTGCTCGAGGCCACCGGCGCAGATTCGCTGACCGGCCAGACCGCCTTTGCCGATTGGCC
>DARQ01000077.1:4496-12275 GCA_002503395.1 Euryarchaeota archaeon UBA60
CACCAGTATCGTCGAGCCTAAGTTGTACCCGGTCAACACTGCCGACCTGCTGTTTGATTATGCCGGCTTCGGCACCTTTGGCAAAGCAACTGCATTCGATGGTGGCAATCCCCACGAAGGGCGAATGACCCCCAATACCGATGCAAATGCGGTATGGACTTTACCCTCTGGCGCCGAAATCGACAGTATGATTTTCGAAGCCTTGGCACCGATTGACCCGGTGGTCTCCTTTGCGCCGTTTGAACTCGATATCCGGGCCGTAGCCGCACACCCCACTGATGGCCGCCTCTATCTGGCGCTCAACGAAGTGGTGTTGCAACTCGACGCCAATACCGACCCACATCTGATAGATGTTTTCGACTCAGAAGGTGAAGATGGTTGGGATATTACCGACCTCAAGGTCGATATCGCTAACGACAGGCTACTTATCGTCACAACCGATGATGGAATCTTATCCTATTCCCTGAGCGACGGCACCAGTCTGGGAATGCTACCTGCCAATCCCTACCCTGACGACCCGCTGAGTTTGGTAGCGGTCGACGGTAGCGACCTTTGGGGGGTCAGTACTCAAGGGCTGTTCAAGATGAACAGTGCCAGCAGTGGCTGGACGCAGGAGCGCATCGCCGGCACCACCGGCTGGCCGAGTGGCGAGCCGGTGGCAACCCACATTCAGAATTCCATCCTCTACGTCTCAATCTGGGATGAGGGCGTGGCGCGCTGGGATTTGGCTAGCGGCCAGACCATGACAACATGGACTACAGTCAATTGGTTATCGTCCGACCGCGTGACTTCCTTTGTCGTGGAAGGTACCCGACTATTGATGCCCACCGCCGGTGGCGGCGTCGCAAGATACGATTATTCGGGTCAATATTGGCTCGGCACGTGGAGTACCGGAAATGGCTTGGCCTCGAACGAAGTTCACGGGGTCGCTCATTCTGGTAGCAGGGTATTCATCCTCTCCGGTGACAGCATTCAGGAATATAATCCGGTCTCCGGTTCACTGAGTAGCCCGCTTTTGATTTCCTCATACGGATTATCTCGCGAGGGACTCGACCTCATCGACTGGCCAAGTACAGGTGAGCGCAGCCCGGCGCTGCCGTGGGTGATGATCAGTGACGGCAGTGGAAAGCTGATTGCTCTCAACAGTTCATCGCAAGCGCAGGGACTATCGGCGTATGAAAGTACTTCCATTCTTCTCGCCAGCGGTCCCAGCGGCTCTGAGATGCGCGATGTCATCCAGGTCGGTCAGGTCGCGTGGGTGACAATCGGCGAAAATGTCGACCGCTTCGACTTGGCTTCTTATCGCTGGCTCGATCCGATTGCAATAGGTGAAGAGACGACAAAACTGGCTTCGGCCGGAAATACCGTCTGGGTTGGCACCGAGGAAGGGGGATTGGTGGAAATCGATGCCCTGAGCGCCACCATCAACAATACCATCACCGCCGCAGATGGCCTTGCCAGTGACGAAATCGGTGGCATTGCGGTGCGCGTCACCGCGGCGACGGTCGATGTAGTCGTAATCCATCCCACCGATGGTGTTTCTGTGGTCACCTATCAAGGTGGAACCATGTCTGTTCCTTACACACACTCATTCACATCGGATGGAACTAGGTTCATGCGAGATGTAGCCATTGGAGGAGATATCGCCTACATTGCCACCGATGGCAGTGGCCTGATGCGCCTCAACCTCTCAAGTGGTAGCCTGTTGTCTCCTTGGACTTCAACCGGGGTCGACAATGTAGCCTATGCGCCGGTGGAATTGGCCGGTAATGTCCTCCTCATCGGCCTCTACGGTCACGGCGTGGTACGCAAAGACCTCTCAACCGGTGAGTATCTCGACACCTGGTCTTCTAATCGTCAAGGGACCCTGCCCAATAACAACATCATGTCCCTGCACACCGATACCTACGGAAATGTCTGGATTGGCACCTCAAATGGGATGGTGCAATGGGATGGCAGTCATTTCAATACCGCAACTGGAGGAAGTGGCTGGAATAATCCGAATACCTTCTATGATTTGGACAGCGATTCGACCACGATTTATGCCGGGACAAATGGCGGTGTCTGTGAATGGGATATCGCCACCAGAGCATTAGGTGATTGCTGGGATACCCAAGATGGGATGCCCTACAATTACGTCCGCAGTGTAGCCGTATATGGTGACATTGTTCTTGGCGGAACTTGGCTTGGTGTCGGCATTATCAATATTACCTCAGGTACAGTTGTAGGTACTTGGGAGGCCGGTGGTACAACCGGAAATGCGGCAATCGTGGTCATCGATGATATCGCTTATGTCGCCCTGGATGGCATGGGAATCGCCCGCTACGACATGAACACCGGCAATTGGCTCGACATGTGGACGGATGGCGCCGGTGGCCTGCTCGATACCGATGGTATAACCTCGATGGCCGCCGACCGATTACCCAATCGTCTGTGGATTGGAGGTGATGACGGATTCCAACTCCTCGACATCATCAATGAGACCGAACTCTACGATATCGAGAAATCCTCCAGCCTGTTTTCAGGTAATGGCGACCCTATTGAGATCGTCATTTCCGGAAATATCCTATACTATATACCACCCTACAATTATGGTGATAATGTTCACCGAATCGACTTGGATAACCTGTCTGGCCTCACGAGTTTGGACTCTGGTACACAGGCCGGACTGAGCGGCAATTCCTATGTCTATGGCATCGGCTTGGTCAACGGTATCCTCAATATCGGCGTCTCGCAATGGGGCGATGGCGATGGTGCGGTCGTCCGTTATGATACCATCAACAAACAATGGACGACCACTTGGGAGGCGACCGGCTCAGTCGAGCGCGTCACCACCTACGAATCCAATGCCAGCGGTCATTTCTGGGTTGCTTGGGGCGAAGTCAGACTCAACGAATACGCGGCTAACGGCACCCTGCTCAACTCTTGGGATAACGGAATCGAATGGCCGGTGCGTGAGATTGTCGAGTACGATGGCGAATTGCTGTTCGCAACCGCTGAAGGCGTGGCTCGATATGACGAGGGAAACAGCCAGTGGTTATCCACTTGGACGCCCGGAAATGGCTTACCTAATAATGCTCAAGAACAAATCTTCGACCTGTTCGTAGATGGCACCGACCTGTGGGTTGGTAGCGCCTCGACAAATTGGTGGGGTAACATTCAGAATCCGAGAATCTCGCTTCTGGATGCTAACGGAAGTTGGTCTAATTGGAATGGCGGGCAGGGCAACATCCCGAATGGATTCCCCATCTCATTCACCCTGTGCAATGGTATTGTCAACGTCGCAATGTCGAACAACAACAATGGCGGCATCGCTCGCTACGATGGCGGTTCGGGTACATGGCTCAGTGCCTTCACCTACAATAGTGGCGACCTGTCTGATGATACCCCCGATGCCGTGACCTGCGATGATACCGATACCCTCTATGTGGGATATTATGACAACGGTATCGGCATCGACCGTTATTCTTACTCCAATTCCCGCTGGATGGCGACCTTGGACAATAGTAACAGTGGCATCTCTAATGATGGCCTGTGGTGGGACAGCATCGCCTGGGATAATGGCCAATTACTTCTCGGGCACAAATCCGGCACCTCCGGGGGTGGAGGTAATACTCAGGTTTCGTACGGCGGCTTCTCGCTCATCGCCGCCCGCGGCGCCAATTTCGGGCAGGCCAACGTCGTCAATCAGGGTTCATCCGTGACCGATATTGACATGATGAGTAGCGGATGGTTTGTCTCTGCTGCTGGTAGTGACAGCGGTTATTCCCACATCGATGTGCTCAACCAGAACGGCTTGAACACCTTCACCGCACTTCCCGGGCTGGTAAATGGTCGAGTGGTCGAGATGATTGGCAACTCGACCCATGTGTGGGCGGTTACCGCTGACACCTTTGCTCAAGGGCAAGGCGTACTACAGGGAATGTTGTTGCCCAATGGAAGCGTCGAGTGGGAGATGGGCTGGTCTTCATATGGTGGAAATATCATGGAGATTGTTCTAGTAGATGAGATTCTATTTGTATCTATTTCGGGTATTGGTCTAGGACGTTATAACACAATTACCGGTACTGCAAATATCGTGCCTCAAGGCTTGAACCAATTTACCGACGGTCTGGCAATGCATGGTGATGATGTCGTGGTCGGTCTGCAGGGAACATGGGCCAGCGCCGCTGGCGTGCAGGTCTGGAACACCTCAACGAATCAATGGACGATGGGGAGATTAATTTCCGGTTTGCCAAATAACATCATCAACGACTTCGCTCTCACCACCACCCATATCCTCATCGCCACCGAAGGTGGTCTTGGCATGTGGAACATGAGCAAGAATGACTGGGATAACCCAATGACCTCGCTCGATGGCCTTGCCAGCAACAACATTTACTCCTTGGATGTCTATCAGAACGTCGTCTATATGGGAACTCCCCTGGGAATTGGCCGCTGGGACCTGAACACCAATTCCGCTCTTGCAACCATCGATCGAAGTGACGGTTTGGTCGGAGATAACACCGTTGCGACTGCGATGTATCCTACCGGCGGTAACCTTTACACAATCTTCGCCGCCCATAATGGCGCTGGAAGTACCCGACCGGGCGTGAGTGAAATCACCCTTCCCTCGAGTTCGAGCCCGATGCAGATCAATACCCATCGACCCGACCAGATACCTCACAACACCGTTACCGCGGTCGCCACCGATTGGTGGGGAGTGCATATCGCCACCGTAGGTGAACCACTGACCCACTGGAACGCCACCAGCAACCAGTTCGAGGATGGGGCGGCTATCTGGCAGGTTCCTTCGTGGCCGATCTTTGATATGGATAGCGACGGAGTTGACCTCCTGGTCACCGGTAACATGGGTGGAGCGAGAATTGAAGTCGGCAGCAACTTGCACAGTGTTCTCGACCAATATCCGGCCGAAGGAGCTCTTGCGGTCTGCATCTCCAGTGCAGGATTATGGATGGTCTCCTCGACCTATGGTTTACTTGGATGGGAACCTGCTCCAACATTTACTCGACGTGATATGTTCGTTATGCGCCGTGCCGAGCCTCTCAATGTCGGCTTCGGAGGTTTCTACGACAATGTGACCGATTCGACCCATCCCGGCAAGATGATTACCTTCATCGACTCATCTAATCCGGTAACCCTCGACTCTTCAGCCGGGGTTCCCGGTCCGGGTGGAATGCTGATGCAAGGAGCGAGTCTGGTACTATCCAGTCCTGTCGACGGCGCCGCAACATGGGTCAAGAGTTATGGTCTGGCCTATTCGGGTACCTGGGACCTGAACAAAACCAATCCAACCCTGCAGAGCAATCTCCAGAAGGCGATTGACGGGAGTGCCCTAGTCGATGGTAGTCGTCAGGTCATGCTGAGACTGCAGAGTCCGGAAAACGGCTCGATGTATGCCCGTATCACCTATGATTGGGTACGCACGGAAACCCCTGTCGATGTAGTTGACCTGTGGGACCGACCGGACGATGGCGGCGGAGTACTAATTGCCAATTGGACTATGGTCGTCGACGATTCCTTCTCTCGCTATGTGGTCTACCTGCACGAGGGTGCATGGACCGATGCTCCGACCACATCTGCCGAATTGGCGGTAATGACACCTGATGCTTCGGTCAGCGTGAACAGTAGAACCCAGACCGAAGTGTATACTGCCGGCGGGGTTGCACTGGTAGATGGCAGTGATTACTGGGCCATCGTCGCGGTCGAATATGACGGTGGAATATACGGTACCCCGAGTTCCCCATTTGGTCCTGCGACATCTTCTGACGAAGTTCCATACCCACCAGGGTGGGGCAGTGCAGAGCCTAACGAAGGCGGTGAAGTCGGTGAATTATATGTCGAATGGGAGCGCTGTACTGCACTTGATCTGGCGGCTACCAATATCTACTACTCAACCACAATGGTCGCCGATGCGGTTGCCCTACCATTACATTCCACGGTAACCCCGGATGCTGGAAATACTACCATCATCGACCTGCCGGCAGGCGTCCCATACTGGCTTGCCCTGACCTGCGAGGATGAGGCAGGTCAAGAGAATCTCAGCGATGCTCTCATCATCGGTCCGGTGGTTCCGACCGGCGGTCTGAACGATGGTGTTCCACCACCGAAGATAAACGGCGTATGGGCCGAGGATGTCGACCCCGACGAAGGTGGTCGAATCGAAGTCGGCTGGGATATCTCAATAGCCGAGGATTGTGCATTCTACACGATTTACGTGCTCAAGGTGAACAGCAATTATCCCGTCAACGATAATGGCATACCAGAAAATGTCGATGATTTCATGGCCGTCGAGGTCATCCCTGACTGCTCGGTCAACGGCACCATTATCAGTCTCTACAATGGCATTCCATTGACCGATGGCCAACCATACTGGATTGGAGTAGTCGCCAGTGATGACTGGCTGAACGAGGACAAGGGTAACGTCAATATTGTCACCGCCACCCCATTCCGTAACCTGTTCGATTCCAATACCGCACCGAACCGAATCGGTAGTATCGAGGCCTGGGACCATCCCGACGATGATGGAACTGCGGTCGATGTACGCTGGACTCCGAGCAATGCCGACGACTTCGCCTACTACATCATATGGGCCGGAGAATTCGATATGAGTAATCTCGAACTGGCCTGGTCTGACTTCGGGCCCGATGCCAGCGCCTGCGCCTGCATGCGCATCGACAAGCAATGGATTATCGATGAGACGGCACCGATTGAAGTCACCATCCATAATTCCCTATACCAGTCAGCCTTGGGTGGAGATAGCCCCGAGATGGGTTATGTCGGTGATGTCCGACCGGATGTCACCATCAACGTCACCGTCACCGTGCACGATATCAAAGGCAATGTTGAATTGACAGAACTGACAACTGCTGAGGTCACCCCGGTAGATAATTCGCACGATGATGAAGCGCCACCTCGAATCAACGACCTGGATGTCTACGACTTCCCGCTCGACGACGGCACCAGACTATTGCTGGAATTCGGATTATCGAGTGCATCAGACTTGGATTATTATGAGGTTTACGCCTCAACCAGCCCATTCTCCAGCGTCGGTCAGGCCGGCAATGGCCCAATGACTCCACTGAAGACCTTGAGCCGAAGCCACGAGCAACCCATTGTTCTAGACTCACTATTGCTGGGCAACCCGATATTACCGAATGTCCCGATAACCGTCGCCGTGGTCGCCTACGATACCAATGGCAATGTCCACCTTGATGGCTTGATGACGGTCACCGAGAGTGCGACCGATAACGGCATCTCCGACCCCGGTGCTTCATTACCCGATATCCTTGGGGTGAAGGGTGAATGGGATGAGGACGGACAGGCCATTCTCGTCACCTGGCTCCACAGTACCGATACCAGAGTCGAGTCCTACCGCATCTGGATCGGTGAAGATTCATTCTCCCAGAGCGGCGATGTCATCGATGCGACGATGGTCGGAATGGAGAATAATGAGAATTCTTTCCGTATCTCGGTTCAAGCATTTGCCGAACTCGATAATTCTACTTCATGGTGGATCGGCATATCGGCGGTCGATGAAATGACCTACCGGCACGAGATCTCTCCCGTCATAGTCGCCGCTTACAGTGACTCAGGTGACGGTTCAAATGGCGGTGGTGAGACCACCACCACCGATGATAGGAGTTTCTTCGATGAAATATTAGAGCCGACAAATATGCTCATCATCATCCTGCTATTGGCCATTCTCGCGGTCATGGTGATGTTGGTTCGCGGCAAGGGTGGACGCCGCAATGTGATGTGGGAATTACAGGAGTCGAC
>DARQ01000077.1:12345-15094 GCA_002503395.1 Euryarchaeota archaeon UBA60
CACCCCCTCCTGAGATGGCTGCTGGAGTTTTCTCCGCGGCTGCAGATATCCAACAGAAGGCGACCCCGGACATCCCACCACAATCGCAGGGACAGTTCTCACAGCAACCGCAGGTACAACTTCCTCAACAGCAGGAGGTTGAACCACAACAGCAACCGAGTGGTATCGATACCTCTTTCCTCGACGACCTGCTGTGAGACACGCGTGGTTGCCATGGTGCAGGAAGACGGGACCGGAACTTCTCGCTCGCCTCGCTCAGCGTCGTTCACCACTCTGCCGTGGGATGGTGGAAGGCGAGTGCGCTCGCCGGAACTTCACATGAAGAGACTGCGCGAACACATCAACAAATTGGGATTGGCGTGGCCCGACGACTTTGCCGAGCAGTTGCGAGCCGCCCTCAATACCCTGAGTCGTGAAGGCGCGACTCCAAGTCTAGATGCAGACGAGTTAGATGATGTTCATCAGGCCCACCAACCGCCAGCCCTGCTGCGGGTCGAGGTCAATGAGGATGGAGGGGTCGGACTGGTTGGACGGCCTTGCCATAGGACCGGGAGTGAGGTCACCGGAATCTGCCACCCGGCACCGCGCTATCCAGCCGAGTTACAAGGCCTCAAGCATGCCGATTGGCAGGCTTACTCACAGGCTGGCTCGGCGGCACGGGAAGTTGGCGCCGATGTTGCATTATTGGTGCATGATGATGCGATTATCGATGGTGACCGCGCCACCCCGATTCTGCTCTCTGCCGACGGTATTGCTTGGATTAGCGACCCTGAACTGGGGGGGGTGCATTCGACGACGGTCGAATTCCTGCTGCCAATCCTTGAGGCAGCGGGCATTCCACTTCAGCACGGGCGCCTTACAGCAACTATGTTGGCACGCTCGCGAGAGGTGGTGTTGGTCGGCTCAGGGGTGACGGCGGTGCTATTGACCAGCCTCGATGGTGAAAGGGTTGGGAATGGTGATTCGATCCTTCAACCGCTTTTCCTAAAGGCCATAGAAGAAGCCGGCTGGGTGAGTTTTGAGCGCTGGCTCGAGGTGGTTGAATGAGTATAGTGCACCGAACCTTTCCTCTATCCCGTGATGAGCGGGTAATGCTGGCACTGGTCGAGGAATTGCGCAGAAAAGAATTGCTCGGGGATGGAAATCTCTGGGGTTCGCACGATGAATTGCTCGAATTGTCGGGCGGTCCAACCAGTGAATTGGCTGAATATTCGTTATTGATGGGGCCGCCGACCATGCGCGCGGTAGCAAGGCAACCGCGCCGTGACATGTTACCGGCTGGCGACCTCGATGGCGGCAGTCCGCTGTCCGGAAAACCGCAACTCGGCCCTGACCCAGCGCCCCTACGCTTGGAGATCGAGCACTGGAATGGTAGCGGATGGCAGTACTCAGCATCGCATATCGGCACCAACTTAGGTGCCGCATTGCGCACTCTGGAGTCCTGTACATTTCCTCTTGACGATGATATCGGGCAATTGAAAAAATTGCCCGCACTGCCGGGAAATTTCGCCGGTGCTTTGGCCTATGACCTAGTGCAATGGACCCAACCCTGGCGCTTGCGCCATCCCCCGGAAGAGAATGCGATACTGGCCATTCTTTGGCGCGTCGACCGATGGCTGATTCACGACCGAGCGGCAGAAACCCTGCACCTGCTGACCATGTCCGGCGATGAGTGGGGTGATGAGGTAGCGGCATTGCTCGATTCCAAGCCGACGCTGGAAATAACCGATTCAGGGTCGGCGCCGAAGGTCGAAGGTGAGGTCAGCAGCCATACCGACCAGCAACATGCTGAAATTGTGCGACAGGTGCAGAAAGCGATTACTGCAGGCCAGTTATACCAATTGAATTTCGGTCGCACCTGGTCGGGAGAACTGGCTGAACACCCGTGGCAGGTGATGCTGAGACTGGCCGGTGATAACCCGGCGCCATTCTCGGCTTGGTTGAATTGTCCGGACCTGCAGGTGGCGCTGTGTTCCTCCTCTCCCGAACTGCTGTTGTCAAGCAGTGAAGGATTTCTGGTGACCAGACCGATAAAGGGAACCAGACCGCGCGGTGGCACAGCCGAAAGCGAACTGAGATTGCGGCAGGAACTACTCAATGATGAGAAGGAATTGGCTGAGCACCATATGTTGGTCGACTTGGAACGTAACGATATCGCCCTGGTATCTAAGGCCGGGAGCGTCGAACAGAGTCACTACCAAGTCGAGGCCTATGCTCAGGTACAGCATCTGGTCAGTGAGGTTCGGGGTGAGATTCGAGAAGAGGCCGATGTATGGTCAGCTCTACAGGCAATGTTTCCCGGCGGCTCAATCACCGGTTGCCCGAAGACTGTCACCTGTGCGGCAATCGATCTGCTGGAGCGAAAATCGCGCTCTTTCTGGAGTGGCTCCATCGGCCATATCGATGCACGCTGTGGCAGGAGTGCATGGAATATCCTGATTCGCACCCTTGAGGCAAGAGAGGACCAGAATGGTTGGCAAGCTGTGGTACAGGCCGGGGGAGGTCTGGTAATCGGGTCCAACCCCAAAGCCGAGGTCGAGGAGGCGAAGTGGAAGGCAGCAGCTCTACGTCGAGCCGCCGGATGGTTGGTATCGGATTCTCATAGCGAGCTACCAAGCGGAGAAATTGCCATTTTCCCTCAACCTCTACGTAAGCAACCACTGATGATGACCAGCGGTATCGGTACCATTTCCCGCTGGCCACTATCCTCAGGCGACAAAGTCACCGGCAAAGGGCGAGCGAGAATCCT
>DARQ01000077.1:15139-25990 GCA_002503395.1 Euryarchaeota archaeon UBA60
CCTGGAATATCATCCACGCCTGCGCCGGCCTCGGCGCTCACGTCATCCATGTGTGTGGACTCAGCACTGCTAAAGAAGAATTAGACAATATCATTCGCACCACTGCAGCCACTCACATCATCATCGGGCCTGGACCGGGTCGACCGTCGAATTCGAAATTGAGCGAGAGAGTCGCAGAATTGGCGCTGGCCGGCAACCTGCTGGATTGCGATGCGGTCAAGATTCCAGTGCTCGGAATCTGTCTCGGACATCAGGCGATTGGGATTGCTGCGGGCCTGGAATTGGTAGAAAGTCCGCTCGGAGCGGTGCATGGGGTTGCGGTCGAGATTCACCATGATGGTAGTGGGATATTCTCTTCCCTTCCCAATCCCGTGGCGATGGTGCGCTACAACAGTCTGGTCATCCAGCCCGGTGAAAGTGAGTTGGAGATTACCGCCTGGGATGACAGTGGCACTTTGCCGATGGCCTTCTCACACCCGCTCCATCCGCTACAATCGCTTCAGTTCCACCCCGAGTCCTGCGGCAGTGAACTCGGCAGTAAACTTCTCTCTGCATTCATCTCTACCTCCCCCGGCCTCCAGCCTTGGCTAGCGCATGGTTGAAGTGCGGATTACCGCTGGCAAGGGTTGAGGGAAAGTGTGCCAGCGTGCAGATTGTGCGGGGGAATTTACCCACGCGAGAATTTCATCCACGGAATCGGGCCACGCAAGGATGTCTGCGTGCGTTGCGGCGTCGAGCATAAATTCGTCGAGGCTGAGGAAGTTCCGATTCTCTACGATCCCAGCACCACGACGGCGCGAATGACCCTGCTCGCCCGCCGTTACAGTCCCTTTCTCTGGGTCATTCTACTGTGGTCAGCATGGGTTACCGTGCTTTCCGGCATCGCCGTCTGGGGTCTGGCCTCGGCTGTACTTCTAGGATTGACAACCCTCGCCCTGATTCCATGGTTCGTACTCAGCAGTGCTGCCTATCAGGCAAAACTAGCGCGCCTTTCTGCAGACTATGCCAGACCCCCCGGCCACTGACCAGCCTTAACTCGGGGTCGGCATGTGCTTCTGTAAATAATAACCCGCGGCATATCCATAGGTGATGGCCACCATGTGCGCTGAACTGGTGAGCAGGCTGATGTTGGTCTGGCCATTCCATATCTCAAACAGTATTACCGGGATGAGCAGAACCAAAGGTCGACTGGAGCAGTGTGACAACGCACCGATGATGGTGAACATCCCCACCGAGCCACCCATCCAGTTGCGACTCATTCCGGTGATGAAAAGTTCATTTGAAGGGTATCCGGCATAGCCGTAGTTAATCCCCACCGCAACAATTGTCGAGGCCACAGCGGTTCCTGTGAAGAATAGGAAAACGGTGTTCTTGGTACCCATTCTGCGCTCGTAACTCTGCACGAAGATGACGAAACCACAGATGACGAAGATGATGTGAGCGAGGCCATTGCTGAACCATACTCCGGTGAACCAACTGAAGATGAAAGCCTGAGGCTCGGTGAAGATGTTGTTGGCATAGATGGCGGCACTGCATATCAGTTCATTCTGCCATGATTCACTGCAATTCCAACTTGAACCGAATCCGAGAATGGCGATTGATAACCAACTGACTGCAAGGAAAGAAAGTGTGAAACCCCGACTTATCAGCCAAGGTTTGAGGGCCAGATTTGTATGCTCTTCATCTTGCCACGGCCACAATAGAGGATTTATCGGTCGGGCATCGACATCCGTTTGTCGCGCCATTTTAATCCTCCTCTGTATTTTCACTAATCCGGCAAGGGTTGATTGGGGTTAGGATTTGGCGTGGATTTTCACCACGTCACCATCACTGAGTTCGTGGTCGGCACCGATGACCCGCTTCGACCGGCAGTCGACCGCTTTGATGAAACCATCAGCGAGGTCGGTATGCACCGCATAGGCCAATTCCTTGGCTGTGGTGTTATTGGGCACCACCAGGGCATCGGGGAGGACCTTGCCCTCACCATCTGCCCAACTAGATTCATCCTGCACCGGGTAGGTGACAATATGGTCTAATGCATCGTAGAGAACTTGGGAAATCAGTTTCGCCACACCGGTGCCGCCCAAATCCTGTAGTTTACGACCCAGATGGTCGAGCCCAGCCTGTTGAGGTGGCGTCAATTGCGCCCCATCGGCGACGGTGAAATCCGCATCACCGGGAGCATAATTGAGCAATCCGGCCTTTCTCGCCTTGCACAGGGCCAGTTCACCATCAGCATAGCAAGGGACGAGTAATCCGCCATCGGCGGTGATTTTGTCGGCAAGTGTCGACCAGGTCCTGCCAGGGGCGATTTCAGCCTTGTTGGCGGCGATGTGAATCGGAAATATCGCCGACCGTAGGTGGCGAGCAAGTTCACGCATTAGTGTATCATCCCATTCCCAAGGTGGACTTTCATGGTTATTTTGCGCCTTGAATCCTTCTAGTGCCCGGGAGATTTTTGTCGGAGTCGAGCCAATGCCGGTCAATCGTTCGTGCAGGTATTCACCCAATCCCTTGTCATCTTCTGCCTGAACATGCCGCACCCCGCGTTGCCAGCCTTCTTCGATGATTCCCTGAATCCACGCGGCTATTTCGGTGATGAGGAAATCATATTCCTCAACCATCGCCTGAGCGACCTCTTCTTCGTCTTCTCCCACACCTATGGGGTTACCCTCGATATCAGTAGTACCGGCAGCATCGATGACCTGAATCAGGGCATCGCAGGAAGAGAGGTCGGAAAGAAAGGCATTTCCCCGTCCCCGACCTTCGTGGGCTCCGGGAACCAAGCCGGCGACATCGACCAAGAATGTCGGCACCAGCCGGATATGACCGGTGCAGGAGCCGGAATTGGGAATGCACAGACTTCCACCTCTGGGATCGTCGTCGGTGACTGGCTCAAGCCGTCCCTCCGCTTCTCGCTGGGCGCGGATTTCAGCGCACGGGCAAGGTGTGGGCGCTGGAAGAAATGCAACACCGACGTTTGCCTCGATAGTACAGAACGGATAGTTGGCGATGTCAACGTCTGCCAAGGTGGCTGCCGAGAAAAAGGTCGATTTGCCGACATTCGGTTTGCCGACTATACCTATCCGCACAAGACCACCCGAAGATGTGAAAGCGGTCACTCGCTATCAGTCCGCCGCCTATTTCAGAGGGCTACTCTTCCTCGTCCGTGCCCGCATCGGCGCCAGCGGCGGCATTGTTGATGCGCATTATCAGAATATCCAGTTCGGGCAGGTCGATTTTACCGTCTCCGGAGAGGTCGACAGATTGCATCAGTGATTCAACATCCCAGGGTGCCAGATCGGCGATTTCCATCGCTGATAATCCCTCACGGAACTCGAATGCATCGATTACCAGATCCTTGTTAAGATCCATCTCACTGAAAATTTCAAAGACATTCTTGCCGCTCTCGGCCAGATATTCAGCGAACAAGACCAGTTCGGGGGCAAATTCCTCATCGCTGGGCGCCGATACCTGCGCCACCGGGTCGGCTTCAGTAGCTCCACCATCGCCATCATCAGCATCGCCGGCGGCATTGTGGATTCGCATCAACAGAATGTCCAGTTCGGGCAGGTCGATATTGCCGTCTCCGGAAATATCGAATGAATTGAGCAGAGCCTCCGCCTCATCGTGGGAGAGTTCGGCAACCCCCATCTGTGACATTCCGATGCGGAACTCGGCTGAGTCGATGACCTGATCTTGGTTGGTATCCATCTCGTTGAATACTTCGAAGACATCCTTGCCGCTCTCGGCAAGATAAGCGGCGAACTTGATTAGTTCGGGGGCGAATTCATCACCGCTGGGTGCGCCCACCGCGGTTGTGGCTACCGGTTCCTCGCCACCGACGATGATTTCACTATCTATTCCCAATCCCTGACTAAGCAGTTGGCGAATGGTTGTCGTGCCGGCGACCAATCGATATCCGGCAGGAGCACCAGCACCGGCATAGGCATCACCCGAATCGGTAGGTGTGCCCGAGAATACTGTCTCGGTGGCATTGTGCATGGCGATGAAGAACCCCATCACCGAACCGTACAAAAATACCGATGCAATCAAACGAAAGCCGGCGACCGAACCTTCTACGCCGGCATCGTCCAGAGCCATCTGGGCGAAATCGCCCATCAGGCTGGTGATAGTCCAGCCCAATCCACCGAAAAGGACCAGCCAGAAGGCCCAGCGCGCCTTGGAACGGCTGGAGAGTTCTCTTCCGACGGTAAGTGGCAGGAGTTGGCTCAGGGTTGCGACCACCAGTAATCCGCCGATGACCCAGAAGAAGCCCTGGTTGACGGTGGAGTGAACATCGGTCAATGAGCCGATGCCGGCAAAGGTATCGAGGGCGGTGAAGAAAGCGCCGACGGCAAATATCGGTAATAGCAGAGCGACCGCGGCGGAGCAGGTGGCGGCGGGTTCCTCGACCAGACAATCCCAGCGACCCTTGAGGGTGGCGATGGTATTGGTCGAGGCCGCCAACAGCGGGAATAATCCTACCGTGATACCAATCGCACCAATGGTCACCCAAAGTCCGCTGGCACTGCTTGAGGCACTGACGCCGAAAGGGGTTATCGTTGCGAATAGCAAGAGCATTGCCACCGATAGATTGCGGCTCCATATCGGAGAGCCACTGGCCTTGGCGACACTGTAAGTCATAACCGCCAATGCCAAGGAAAGTGGGAACCATCCGGAAACGACACTGGAAGAAATCCATTCCAATTGGGTATTGGAGGTGAAATACCCGAAAGCATTTGCCAACAATCCCCAGACCAATGCGGTATGGCCGAGAATCAGCATCCACGACGGAATCTCAATCGGCTGACCCTCCCCGCGCTCGCCCAGAGTCAGCAGGTGATTGAGCAGTAAGGCACCGGCTAAAGCCGCGAAGATGAGATTGAACAAGGTCTGTTCAAATCGACCGACTTCGATGAAAATTGAAATCAGGATATTCACCAAAATCAATACCGACCATGCAAATGCTACCAATGTTGCATTGGCTTCACTGGCCAAGGCGGCACCGGCCGCCCGGCTTTGAATCACCAATCCGGCGCCGATAAGCACCATACCGAATCCACCCCAGACCAGGACCATGTCGGTAACTTGCGCCAGTGCATCTGCATTGTACGACCAGCCGACGCTGGAGAGTGAATCCAAAGCGGTCGGATCGTAGCGTAGCCAAGTCTGCAAGAATCCCATAGTGGCGGCGATACAGAACCACAGACCGCCGAGCATCATCCAGTTACGGGCACCTTTGCCCTCACCCTTATCGAAAAGGTCGACCAGTCCGACAGGTGCCTTGTCGAGCAAGAAGATGCCGAGTTGTCGGAGAGATTGGCTCATATTTCCCAGGCCTCGGTTGGCGAAATAGGCCACTAAGACCAAGAAAACCACCAGATCGAGCATGATAAAAGTAACATTACCGAACATCATCATCACCTCAATCCGCTAGGACCTCCGCCAGTATCTTGGCAAATAACAGGGTGAAAGCGATGAGAATTCCAAGTATGTAATACCAGATTCCACCGCTTCCAAGGGCATCGAACAGTGGAATCAACTCGCTGATGACCGGAAAGTTATCCCATCCGAAGACTACTGTGAACAGACCCATCAAACTAATCAGGCCCACGCCTATTATCGTCATCACCACCCGAGATTCATCGGGCTCTGCCACACCTTGGGTCACGTCTGGTAATCCTGCTTCGCTCATAACTTCACATCATGACCCCTTAGGGGTCATCCCGGCGAGCCTTGGGGCGGTCATAAACATTCACCGAGCAACTAATCGGAAACTCAGCCCTACATCGCTGACGCGTGAGCGGGTGATTGCCTCAGGGTGAGCGCAGGTGTTCCAACATCGGGCCACGGCGTCTCTGGCCTACACCGAGTGGAGATGGCACCACCAAATCCAGAGCGATTTCATTCTCCCAGATTTTGCGGCATGAACAATCCAATCCTGCAAATTCAAGCAGGTCGCCGCTGACCGAGTAACGCTCGATTGCCGCAGCCACCTCGCGGTCGCATTCGCCGCAATTATGTGAGCCGCGCACCCTCCCGGCCGCGGTCGGATGTATGAGCAGACGGCTTATCTGGTCACCATCACCATTCTTCCCACCCTTGGGGTGAATGTAAGGATGCGCCCGTTCTATCAATTCGACCAGCGACCACAACCAAGGTGGACGATAATCCCCGGCGCGGAACAGCCGGTCGATTACGGTGCCACGCTGGATATTCATCGGGTTGATGGAAATCTCGTCACTCAATTCAGCGACCCCTTCAATCCAGCGCACGGTGTGTACGAGCGAATCGCCCTCACTCATGAAAGGTGGTTTGAACATCAGATAGGTCTTGATACGCAGACCGGCATTCTGCAGATTCTCAACGGCGCGATACCACGACTTGACGGTGAATCCCTTGTTGATGTGGAAGCGTAGCACCTCCTCGTCGAGAGCCTCAAGACCGATGGCGACGGTGAACCTCGGATTGATGCTCGTCGCCCACGCCAACTTCTCTTCGCTACACTGTTCGGTACGGCTCTCGATAACCAGTTCCTTGCCCAATTGATGGCAATCACGCAAGACGGTTTCCTGAAAGTCGAGCGGGATTTCACGGTCTTCGAGCAAAGAGCCCGAGGTGTAGACCTTGACCATCCCATGGTCGGCGAAATCGTCGAACTTCTCGCGGGCGAAAGCCCACTGGGCATGGAGGTCTTCCGAGGTGACATCATCTCGGGTATCGTTGAAATATCCACAGAAGGTACAGCCCGATGACCACCACCAATGGCAACCCTTGGTTCGCAATATCACCGTCACCGCAGAGGTCAGGGTACCGTCTGAAAGAATCTCAGGGGTGTAGTAAACCGTAGCCGGGCGCTCCCCGCTCCACGAGTGTTTCTTCTTCTGTGCCCACTCGGTGTTCTCGGGGGCTTTGATCAAGTCGTGCAGTCGCTTTGGCTTAGCCTGATTATCGGCCATGGTCAAGCGAATTCCCCCGGTCAAACCTACTCCTCCTATTACCGCGGGCGGTCAAGCCGTCAAGAATCTATTCATCGACATTTTTTGCTACTCAGGCCTTGACGAGGAAAACAGAATCGTCTTACCGGCATAGACATACTCACCCTTGGGGGAGTCCTCATCCTTGGCTTCGGCACCAACCACCACGGGGGTGAAACGTGCCGCCGGGGCGCGGGTATCGACTCGGCTACCGAGGCGTATCATGCCATATCTCTGACCGCGTCGCAAGTCCATTCCTATCTGTGACCACGGTACGATGGTGCGAGCCAGGGCTCCAGAAATCTGCGTGACCTCGATGTCCATCCCTTTGCGATGACCACCTTTTCCGTTAGCGCTGAATACAGTACGCACCCGCTCATTGAATTCGGATTCCTTGCGGAAAGCAGGAAGGAATGGGCCGCGCTGACGACCCTTGCCGGTGCGGTGCTCCATGTGGGTGATGGTGCTGGCGAGCGGGGCTCGATTCACATGCACATCGAGCGGTGACATGAAAACCGCGATTCGCCAAACATCATCTGCCCCTTCTTCTCCGGCTGGGACTCGCTCCCAGCGCTGTTCTGTGGCAAAACTCAGCGGTGCGTCGAGGGCTTTGGCCAGCCATTCTCCGGTATGCTCGTCGGACTCCATCTCACCAGACTCCATCTCGGCCTTGCTCGGTCGTCGACCAATCGCTCGCTCGCGCACGACGAACATGACATGGCCATCGGCACTGGCGACCAGAACCCCCTCATCCTTGGGAATCACTCGGTCGGGGTCGCGAAAGAAGTTGGCAAGAAAGGTGGACAGTACCAGCAGAAGGACACCTACCAAGGTTACCAGATGACCCAATGGGTGAACGAAAACGGCAACGCACAGGGTTGCAATCCCCATCAATGCGGTGGCATAGACAGGGGTCTTGCCACCGGGTGCCAGCAGGGACATTGCCCAGCCTCACGATTGTTGTTCGGCCCAAGGGTCGACATCATCACCCCAGTCAGCCGCGGGGGCTGGCTTGGCGTCGGATTCTTCGGTGGACTCCTCGGCAGGGGTATCGTCAGCAGTTGTTTCCTCGGCGGGTTCTTCATTGTCCTCGGCTGGGGCTGACTCCTCTTCAGCAGACTCGGCTTCGTCAGTTTCCTCAGGTGAAGAATGGATCGACTCGGCTTCATCGATGGTCATCTCGGCGGCTCTGGCATCGACCATCTCGGTCATCCGCTCCTCGATTGCCCGCTGCATATGTTGCGACTTGCGCTCGGCCTCGACCGCTTTCTCAATCAGTTCATAGCGCTCCTTGATGGCTTTGTTCAGGTCCTCGAACAAGGCCATATGGGCAACGTACCAATCATCGCGTGCCTTCATCTCTGAGACCGCCAGACGCAGGTCATTATCGAGTTCCTCAGCGATGTTGAAGACCTTACCAAGGCGCTCTTTTTCACGGGTGAATTTTTCTTCCATCTTCTGCAGTTCAGGCTCTAGGAAGTCTACCTGTTTGCTCGACTTGGCGGCGCGAAGTTCTAATTCTCGCAAGCGATGATCCTTCTCGTCGAGCAGCCCCTCAAGTCCTTCCTTCTCGATTTCTCGCTCGACAATCTCCTTTTCGAGAACTTCAATCTCAGCCTTGAGGTTGACACTTTCCTTCTCTTGAATCTCGTACGCATCGTACAGTTTCAGCAAACGTTCCGACTCTTCACTCAGTCGTTCATTGCACTCCTTGAGTTGAACCTCCGTAGTAACTGTCCCACCATCTTCGTCGCTCATCAAATCAACTCTGAGCCTACGGCTCATAAATTACGACCCTGCGCGATGTTATGAAGTCGACGCCTCGCAGGTTGTGCACAGGCCACTCTATCATGGGCCAAGCCTGGTTTCAAATCGTAGTTGCCTCAGTTGAGCGGAAGTCCCAAAAGACACACACCCGAGCCAGTGACCGACTATCATGGCGAAAGTGCACCGTTTGGTCGGTAATAATTTTCCGGATTTCAATCTCGACACCTCACTCGGCCAACCCTTGTCTAAGGATGACCTGCTCGGCAAGTGGTCGGTCTTCTTCTTCTATCCCAAGGACGACAGCCCCGGTTGCACGGTGCAATCCTGTCGTTTTCGAGATGATTACTCGGAGTATGAAAAACTGGGGGTCCAGTTGATTGGAGTTTCCTCTGACAGTATCAATTCACACCAGAGATTTGCCGAAAAACATAGTTTGCCCTTCCCCCTTCTCGCCGATGCTACAAGTCACCTTCGCACCGAGTTGAAAATACCCAAAACCATGGGGTTACTGCCCGGTCGCGCCACCTTCATCGTCGATGGTGAAGGTATAATTCGCCTGGTCTACAATTCGCAATTGCGCTTCAAACAGCATTCCAAGGTGGCGCTGGATTTTCTGCGCGAAAACTTCTCACCTTAGCCGTCCAACCCGACTGATCCCCATCCAACCCAGCCGTTCAAGTAATGCCGAGAAAAGGCTGGAAGAGATGGCTGAAAGTTTTTCACTCGTGGAAGAAATGGCAATTTGATGCAACCTTCACCTTCCACTCCAATTTCCCCCTCAGTCCCAGTGGTATATCCGCAAAGCAATGCTCAGTGTGAGGTTGAAGCGGTTAATCCCGAAGCACTTAGCGATGCAGAAAAAATCGCCAGCAAAATGCTTGAGGCACAACTTAGTGTTGTCATTGCCGTACCACTAGGGTTGATTTTCTTGGGTGTTGGGCTATATATGCTCATCGTTGATTTCTTTATGAATGTGGAAATTTCTAAACTTGAAGGAATTATTGCAATGATTGGCTTCGGATTATTCTTGTGTTTTGTCGGACTGAAGTTTGGCAAGGAAGGTATCTCCCTCCACGTCTCTCCATCCGGGGTTTTCATTCGCACCTTGAAATATGGATTTTTCAGTGAGAAGGTAATCAAAGTGAATCAGGGAACGGTGGTGGGAATCGAGGACCAACACGGCATCACCCTGTTCTATTCCTCGGTATCTGGGAAAATGATTCGAATCGAGGCTGGCTTGAACGAAAAACGCCACGAGGAAATCATGGAAAAAATCCGCGGCGCCATCCAATAATACCTTGATAACCTCTTATCCTTAGGGGCTGTACCTGTATTTGTTTCGTGATGGCGGACCGCCCTCACACAGTCAGGGAAGAAGGTCATAGCCGATGAGGCCACCGGCAGAGCAACATGCCTACAGAAAAACGACCGGAGGGTAGTTCGACCTCTCGCTCATCCTCCCCGCCATCCGAAAAATCTCCGGCTTCTCCCCAGATATCCCCTCTGGTAGCCTTGGCTATTGGAGTTGTGCTCGGGCTGGCAATCTTCTCGATGGTCGACATCATGTCTTCGGACCCGGCACCAATTGGATTGGTCGACCTAGACGAGGACGGGGTGCAGGACAGCCATGACCTCGAGCCCGAGGGTAATGCCCGAATGCGCTTCACCCTGGTCAGCTTGACGCATCATAATCTAAGCGAGAATACCTCGTTCAACCTGACAATATGGTATGATGGCAATGGTGACCCCAGCGGAAATGCCGACGGTCAGTCTTGCTCTCTCCTGTTCACCGGTGCGGTGAATACCTCGATTTCCCGCCCCAGCCAAGGTTGTACCTTCGAGACCAGCGATTGGACCATGCTCTCGGTCGGCTTCGGCTACCAATTGACCAGTTCACAGGTCGGTGACGGCAATATCACCCTCATCCATCATTGGGATATATTCCCCGGTAACTCTACCGATACCTCGGGCTACAACTCCAGCGTCGATTCATGGAAATTGCACCAAGGCCAGACCATCGTGCTCGATGGGATGGGAGATGGCGATGGCAATCCCCGCAATGCGGTGCTCACCTTGGTCGCCGCCGCCGACGACAACTGATTTT
>DARQ01000077.1:26079-28507 GCA_002503395.1 Euryarchaeota archaeon UBA60
GCCACCATCTCGGTATTGGGTTTTGCCGACCCGGTCAGCAGTTGGACACATCTACTCGGCGCGGTGCTGGCGCTGATTATCGGTATTCGCCTCATCACCAGATTCCGCGGCTCTAATCTCCACCGTTCGGGACTGGTGGTTTTCGTCTTCGCCGCCGTATTTCTTTTGTCGATGAGTGGGGTCTATCATCTGCTCTCACACGGTAGTTCGGGCCGCTACGTATTGCAACATCTCGACCATGCCGCCATCTGGGTGATGATAGCTGGTACCTTCACGCCGATACATCTGATGCTGTTCAAGGGCTGGAAGAGATGGGGGATTCTAGCCTTCATCTGGGTTGCGGCGATTACCGGCCTGGTGCTGAAGACAGTTTTCTTCGAGGGCTTTCCGGAATGGTTGGGGCTGATACTCTATCTCGGAATGGGCTGGGCCGGTCTGTTCTCCGGGATATTGCTGGCTCGGGAATATGGAATTGGTTTCATCCGTCTGCTCGCTTACGGCGGTATCTCCTACAGTGTGGGGGCAATTCTTGAATTCATCCGGGCGCCAACCATCTTCCCCGGAATCATCGGTGCACATGAGTTATTTCATTTCGCCATCATATTCGCCATCGTCTGCCACTGGCGCTTTATCGAGGTGGTGGTTCTGGAGGTTTCACAGCCTATGGGTGAAAGCACAAAATCGTATGAAAGCGAGTGATTATTATCGGGTCATGAATCATTTCCTCGCCTATGGCTTTGTATGGGCTTTCTCCATTGCCGCCTAAGTTTGAAATGACGATTATTTAGATAGGGGATGAATACAGGGGATTTCATGGCCGAGAATCTTGCCACGCAATTGCAGGGAGGGGACGCCGACTTCGTTCTCTTCTCGACAATGACCTGCCCTTTCTGCAGCGCGGCAAAGAAAGCCTTGAAGCAACATGGATGGTCGTGGAAAGAGCACGATGTGAATGTCTCTAGGACCAGGGGGCTGTATTCGCGGGTAGTCGCACAAACCGGCCATCGAACTGTGCCGGTGGTCTTTGACATGCGTGGTGATGAACCAACCTTCATCGGCGGCTCGGGCGAACTCAACTCTCTACTGAAACGAGAATCCGGCCATACCTCGCCCGGTCGTGGTCTATTCGGATTTCTGTTTCGGGCCAATACCTAATGGCCTGTGGGGGTTAAATAGGGCTGGTCAACGGCATTGACCAATGGCATCTGTGAGTTTCTCCGACCTCGGCGTCGAGCGCCGTCTGGTTCACCTGCTGGAACAGCAGGGCATAACCGAGCCGTTCGAGGTTCAGCGGGAATCGATTCCCGATGGAATGCTCGGTCGAGATGTCTGTTGCCGGGCACCGACCGGGTCGGGCAAGACCCTGGCCTTCGGACTGCCGCTCATAACGCGCTGCCGACGTGCCCAACCACACCTGCCGACCTCACTCATCCTGACACCGACTCGCGAGTTGGCCGAGCAGATATGTTCGGTGCTCAAACCCCTCGCCCATGAGGTCGACCTCAAGGTATTGACAATTTACGGCGGCACCTCATACGTGAAACAACGCCGTGCGCTTGAGCGCGGCGTCGATATCGTTGTCGCCTGCCCGGGGCGATTACTCGATTTGATGCACAATGGTGTTCTTGGCTTGGAAGATGTCGATATCGCGGTGATAGATGAGGCTGACCGCATGGCTGATATGGGATTCATGGAGCCGGTATGCGAGATTCTCAACAACTGTGCCGAAGAGCGCCAGACCATCCTCTTCAGTGCAACCTTGGATGAGGATGTCGACGACATCGTTCGCAACTACATGTACGAAGCGGTGACCATCGAAGTTGGGCCAAAAGAGGTCAGCATGGATACCATGCAACACATATCTTGGCTGATACGAAGTAATATGAAATCTGAAATCGCCCGCGAAGCGGTGCGTAAATGTGGTCGCAGTATCATCTTCTGTCGCACAAGAGCTGGGGTTGACCGAGTCGGCTACGACTTCAATGATAATGGCTTGAGCGCCGCCGTCCTGCACGGCGGGCTGTCGCAACGTGAGCGTAACCGGGCGATGCAGAGATTCAGCGATGGTGAGTGTATTGCCATGATTGCCACCGATGTGGCGGCGCGTGGTATCGACATACAAGATGTCGCCAGCGTGATTCATTACGACCCACCTGAGAATGGCAAGGCGTACAAACATCGCAGTGGAAGAACCGCCCGCGCCGGGGCGCAAGGCATCGTCATCTCACTGGTGCAGAAACCACAGAAGAAGAAATTCATCCAAATGCAGAGGAGTGTCGGCGTCCATTGTGAGTTCACCCCACCTGACTTCGGAGTTCTGCCGGAAACTGAAGTTGGATACTTCCCGCCTCCCCAGGAGAATAGAAATTCTAGAAACAACTCCTCGCGCCGAAATGATCGCTATGGTGGTCGCAACGGTGGTCGCAAC
>DARQ01000053.1:0-169 GCA_002503395.1 Euryarchaeota archaeon UBA60
TCTGAGCGCCGATAAAAAGGATATCGCCATCTCCGGTTTTGACCTATCGACCGGTCAGGTTACCGAATTGAACGAGAGCCGAATGAAGGAGATGGGGGTGGTCCTTACCTTTGACCCGAATACCAGCGCCCTGATTGATGGCTACAATGTCGGTCGCATCTCCTCGTTA
>DARQ01000053.1:259-28334 GCA_002503395.1 Euryarchaeota archaeon UBA60
CTCCTCGTTGAGTCTGCTCAATGAGGCGGTCGGCGTTGGCGAGCCCAGCGTTTCCTGGCACTCCTACGATGCTGGGCTCGATGCTTCGGGTAGGTGGTCGCCGCTCGGTGGCCGCTCCGGAATCACCTTCACCGACATCGCCGAACAAGAGGCACTGAGCGGTGAGAATATCATCGTCATCAACCGCGCCTTGGCAGATGACCTTCAGGTTCTGGAAGGGGAAGAATTGCGATTATCCTGGTTGGTTGCAAATCCCGATGGCACGACCGTGACCCGCACCGAGCGTCTCGATGTTTGGCGCATCGTCGAAATGGCTGGCGCGGCGGCGCCAGCCGGAATCAATGGCGGCTGTGTTTTCACCACCCTTGAGACGGCGCAGGAATTCCAAGAGAAGGGCGGGCAGGTCAACATCGTGGTAATCTCGGCTAAAGGCGGGGTTGAGGATAGCCTTGAGGCCGAGTCATCGCTGTTCCCATTCATTGAACCGATTCTCGACCAGACTCTGGTCGGCGATGACGCCGGTTATATCGTGCAAACGGATAGCGACTCTTCTTCCATCAGCATAGCCCGAAGCAAAGGTCCGGCCCGCCTTTCGGCCGAAGAGGTTGGCCATCTGCGTAATTTCAGCGCCACAATCGATAATTCAAGCATCATCGAATTGCTTCAAGCCCCAGTCCTGATGGTAAAAATTGGGCCACAGAACGTCTCCGGTCTGCAGTCCAATGAGATTCGCGATATCTACTATGATGAAGATGGGATGTGGTACCTCAGCACCTCCGGCATCACCTACGAATCACGCGCTTTCGGATCGATGTCCTCGTGGACGGCAACCGCCGATGGGCTGGCCAGCCGAATGGTCTCGACCGGTGACGGGGGGATGTTGGTAGCCCATGACCGGGGGGTTTACCGCGCCCATCCGGACTCCGACATCTCATCCTATGACCATAACATAACCTTGGATAATGACGCCATCATTCTCGACGTCGCGCTCAATTCGGAATTCGCGTGGGCTCTCGAGCGAGGACAGGATGATGGCTGGACAATCTGGCGTGGCAACGCGACTGATGAAGAGCCTTGGCTCGCACTCGACCTGAGCCTGGCCGGTGCTCCGGCAGAAATTATCGACGGGGCACTGATACACGATGGCAGTGGTTTGGTCGTCCATCTGGAAGCTATGCTCTCGCACAAGATATGGTATATTCCCGACGATGGCGGCCCGGTTGAGGAATATCCGGCGCAAGATGTCGAACCGATTCTCCTGATTGGGCAGGCGTGGCTGAATCACGGTGATGAACTCACCCGATTACGCACCGGAGTCAGCGCCCATTCGCTCGGATTACCCCTCGGGGAAACATTGACCACCGGTGGGCAGGGGGTTCTCCTCCGACCTGTCAACGCTGATGGCAGCGCCACTGACCACTTGGAAGCGTGGCGCTGGAACGGCACCGGATTCGCCAACACGTCCATCGCGGTGCCGCAATCCTGCGATGGTCACGCGATGCAACTAGTCGCCGACAATTTCTCCTGCAGTGCTCATAGCGGCGTCCTGTTCGACTTCGATGGGCAGCCCAGCGGACGTCTACCACTGCTGATGATGGTCGAGGGGACTGGAAGTCTACCCCTCCTTTTACTGGCGATTCAAGCCGACGACCTGTCCTTTCTACCGCAGATTGCTCCCGGAGAAGTGATGCTTTCGGCTTGGGCCGCAGATGGCTTACGCCTCGCCGGGCCGACCAATCTCACCATGGTCGGTCTACTACAGGCGGTGAATGGCAATTTCGACGGTGAAACCCTGTATTATTCCGGCACCGGTGCCACATTACCCCAACTTGCCGGACTGGAAGAACTGCAACAGGTTGCCCTCGGTTTGGTCAACATCAGCGATGCCGCTGAATTGGCGGTGATGGATATCGACGAACGTAGCCTCATCATGCTCGCTGGAGGAAATCTCAGCGACCCTCAGAAAATGGCCGAAATAGAGGCTGAATTGAACGTCTGGGTCGACCATATCAGTAATACCACCACGACTCAATTGCACATTAATCGAATCAAGCACGATGGCTTGCAGAGCGCCCAAGAGGCGAGCGACGGACTGGCGAGTACCTTCATCATCTTCGGTTCATTCACCATCATCGCCGGGATGCTGTTGGTCATCAACATCTTCGTGATGCTGGCCGAAGAGAGAAAGTCGGAGATGGGCATGGCTCGGGCCTTGGGTCTGCAGCGCCCAGACCTGCGCTCACTGTTCATCATGGAAGGCTCACTAGTCGCCTCATTCGCCTCTCTTATCGGCGCCTTCCTCGGTCTTGGCGTGGCTTGGCTGGTCGCCCTTGCATTTTCCAGTGTCTTCTCCTCGGTTGACAGCACCTTCACCTATGCTTGGACTTGGTCTAGCGTACTGGCAGGATTCTCTTTCGGATTCCTGGTCACCTGGGTGACTCTGTGGGCAACGGCTTTGCGCAACAGTCGGATGAATGTAGTAGCGGCGATGCGCGACCTACCGCGCAGTTCGCAATCAGGCCCCTCGTGGTGGGTACTGATGATGATTATCGGGATGTTTGCCCTTTCCGGTCTATCAATTCTCACCTACTTCACCGTCGACAAGGATGGTGAGTGGGCGCATTCGTTGTGGATCTTGTGGGGATATTTTGCGGTCTTATCCATAGGTCCCTCGCTTGGCTATGTCCTGCCGCACATACTCCGGAATCACCCCAAGTCGGTTGGCTGGCGCCGCCACAGTGCCCGCAATGCCCTGTCCATCACCGGTCTAGGCATCCTCATTTGGACCGTATTACCGAGTTGGCTCGACCCGGTGCGCGATGGGCTTGAAACCTCGGAATACTCGTTCATTATCTCGGGTCTTTTCGGCGTTGCTGCTGGAGTTATGATACTGACCAGCATCGCCCCGATGGCGGTGCGAGCGCTCGGGCGCTCAGCCTTCCTGACCAAGCGTTTCGGCCCGGTGATTCCCACCTCACTCGCCTACCCATTGGCCACTCCATTTCGTACCGCACTGACTTTGGGAATGTTCAGTATCACGGTTTTCTCGGTCGTGGTGCTGGCAGGATACTCAGCGCAATTCGGCACCTTTTCCTCGGGCTATGTCGACCAGGCACAAGGCGAGTTCGAAATCGTCGGCATGGGAAAATATACCCGACCGCTGGAATTATCCGACAATTCCAGCGAGTGGTCATGGGGCGAGGTAGATGAAACACAATTCGATGCTCTCGGCAAAATGAGTCTTGGCTATATCCGTATTGAAACAGCGGATATGGACGAAGATGAAGCGCCGTATTTCTACTATTTACGCGGGGTCGACCAAGGTTTCGTCGACCATGGCGGACTGCCATTATATCTGTGGGATGAGCGGCTCGCCAATTCCTCGTCTGATATGTGGCAGGCGGTAATTGAAAATCCTAATATCGTACTGGTCGATGCCTCTTTTGGACTCGATGCTGTGGGTACTGACGGAGAGCCACTATATCCAATCCAACTTTCAATTGGAGATTCTATTACTCTAATTGATACCTCTAACCCCTCAAATACCCGAAATGTCACTGTGGTAGGGTTCCTTGAGCAGGGATCGATGTGGAGCACGGCGGGAATATTCACCGGCCAAGATTTGGCGGCTGACCAATTTCACGCTGAATTGACGAGAGTGTATTTCTCGGTTGGCGAAGATGTGACCTTGGAGCACAGGTTGGAATTGGCTTCGGCTCTGGAAGTGGCCTTCCTTGAACAGGGCCTGCAGGTCGAGGTAATCGAACATCAGGTACAGGAATTCCAGCGTATCGTATTTTCGATTCTCGACATCTTCCAGGCCTATCTCGGATTGGGCCTGGCGGTCGGCATCGCCGGATTGGGCGTAGTGACCGTTCGTTCGGTCAGCGAAAGGAGTCATCAAACCGGGATATTACGTGCTTTGGGCTTTCAAAGGGGGATGATTATCGGTGGCTATATCCTTGAATTGACTTGGGTGAGTCTGATGGGTATCATCAATGGCGTCATCGTCGGTATTGGGTTTCATTGGTACCTTTACACAAAATTCTGGCGTGAGCGAGGTGAGGAGTTCTCAATGCCGTGGGTCAGTATCTCACTAATTGTTGCCGGCGCCTATATTCTGGTATTACTGGCGACCGCCATCCCGGTGCGCAGGGCAGCTTCAATCCAGCCGGCAGAGGCTCTGCGAGACATTTCATGATGAAAAATAGATAATAATCGCCACATTTCCCCATATCAGTGGGGGGGTCACTCCCTATATTGTTACATTCAAACTGCTTTTCTTACAAAAGCCCGCCTATACTATAAATACGCAACTTTACCTCAATGGCCTTACCGACCGTTTACGGGGGACTGTTAATTATGCGTAAGACTGTGACTATTATGATGACCTTTTTGATGCTGGCAAGTGTATTGATCAATATCGGAGGGTCCGAATTAGAGCAAGTAGAGATAGATGAAAGCAGTGGCCGAGCCGCAGAGGCAAATTTGACCACTGTGCTTTCGCCACGAGCGACTGTGACTGAGTTTGATGGCACCAAGAGAGGTGCCATCCTTGCCGGTGAAGGCACTCAGTTTGACATCGTCGTTCTGAATGAAGGCGATGCCAACATCACCGAGATGAACATCATTGTAACGGTGTATCTGACCGGTGGTAACATCGCCCAGGATATCAGTGGAAACGACCTGCAATGGACCGATTCCGTAATCTGCGATTGGGCAGCATCATGTGACTTTGCATCCCTCGAGGCAAATTCCTATCTGGGTGGAGGGGCATATACTGTCAAGACCCTTAACCCCGCGACACAGTTGAGGGAACCAGTTGAATGGGTTCCGATTGTCGGTAATTACGAGCTAGTCTTCTCCTTGGAGATTACCGAGTCCAGCCAGGATTCCATCAGTTCCAACAACGAGTTGTTGGTACCTGTATCTGTCGTAGACTGGTTCGACATCGAGGTCGACCTGCGATGGGACGATGATCAATCAGTAGATGGAACCGAGGCCGCTTCAGGTCCCGCTGACAAGCCTTTCACCTTGACCATTTCATTGAACGGCTCGTCGAACTGGGATGCTCGAAACATCTCCATCGCTTTGTCGGCTTCCGGAAATGGCTTGGATTCTGCAACCGGCAGCGATGGTGCTGACCTGACCGCAGGTCACAGCATCATGGCTGGGACCCTTAACAGTTCAACACTCATTTGGCAGGACATGTCCGACGACGCAGATGCTTCGTCACCGGATTTCCAGATAAATGGATCACGCTATGAACTGAACTGGGGTGAAACCTTCACCTACTCCGGTGTGGCCGACCCGGATTCATCGATTCCCTCAGGAACCTACAAGGTCACCGCAGTTCTAGAGAGCTTCTTGGTATTCGCGCAGAAACCCGATTGTGCCAGAATGGAGAATGTCACCATCGACGATATGGGGACAAACGACACTTCAGACGACATTATCGAGACCATAGAGGTCATCCACATGTGTGATGAGGGTGTTAATGTAGCCGATGATGTTAACGCTAACAGCGAAGATGAGATAATGGGTGGAGTAACCAACTTCCACGATATCTCGGTTGTTGACCTAACCGTTCTCCAGGGCTATGATGAGGGTGGAAACAACCCGGCTTACTTCTTCAAGGATGGCGATACAGTCAGCGTCGGATATTCGCGTATCATGGTCGAGGTCACTCACCGTGGTAGCGATACCAGTGAACACTACGATTGGCAGGTCGACATCTCGATTGCCGATTATATGGGTGTAGAAGTAGCCACCTACACCGGTGACAGTTGTGTCAACGGCATGCCTGGTGGAATGACATACTCCCACATAAAACTCGGCACCGACCCCGGAATGACTGCCGACCTGTCGGGATTCGCCTGTCCGGTGCACGAATTCGGTAATGGTGAGTTCACCGTGACCGCGACCGTCTCAATGGTCTCAGGTAACACCACTGACATGGCTTCCTCGAATGACGACGTCACCGCCGATTTCGTCGCCTTCAATAACGTCCCGGTAGTATCCATGGCTTTGGAGACAACCGGCGATATCATGACCGGTGACATCGTTACCTTCACCCTATCATCCTACGATGCTGACTGCCCTGGTGGCGAGTGCATTTCCTTCAACTGGAGCCGCATGACGTCACTTGGAACCGTCGATGAAATGGCGATGTGTGATACAGATGATGCAGTACCCGGCTCAGGTTGGGCCTGCGATTCCATGGCAGGAGCTGATTGGACTGGCTCAAACGCAGTCTGGGTCATTGCCTCTGATGATTTAGGTGGCGAGAGTTTACCCTCTTACGCCTTCCCGCACGTGTGGAACGTGTTAGTAATCTCTGATTCGTCAGACGATGTCGATATGACTTACAGCATCACAACCGACATGTTGACAGAGTTGACTTTCACCATCGATGACCTGCCTCAATTGACCTCGGTTTCTCTGCCAGGTCAGACCGACACCTTCTCCTCAACGGTAGCAGTGAATTACACTCCGACTGTGTCCTACATCCCCGAGAATGTCTTAGAGCAGTCATTCTCGATAGTGTTTGAAGGTGCTTCTAACGGTGCTTACACCCTTTGGTACCAGTCAGGAAGCAGTTGGGGACTACTGTCCGATGTGGTTGATTCATACGATTCCACCCATGTGATGATGAATGTATCCGACTTCGGTGGCGGTACCTTGGCTGCTGGAACACTTGCAGTATTCGAGGGTGCTGAAGCCGGCTCCCCGCCAACCGCGACCATCTCCAACTTCAATGCAGTTGCGGCAGGTAACGGTGATGTCGAGTTGACTTGGGATATCACCGGCACGATGACGCCCATTGACAGTTTCAAGATCCTGATAGACGGCGTCGAGGCCGATTCCCTGGCAAGCGACTCAGCCCGAGTCTGGCGAGAAAAGGGATTGGCACACGGTGAGAGCCATAACTACGGAGTGAAGATCTGCAATGCCTACGGCTGCAACCCGACCGAGGGTAGCAAGTCTGGTGTCGCCGCCGACAACGAGGTCAACCCCGCATCCGGTGCTGGTGGGGTTTCCTTCACTGAGAACACCACTCACATTTTGGTCGCATGGACATCCAATGATACCACTGATGTCAACCAGTGGGAGGTATGCTGGGACACTGCTACCTTCGACGCCAATGCTGTCGGACTTGGACAGGTCTCCTGTGAGTTGACCGGCAGTACTGACGCTTCTCACGCAATTGCCAAGAAGACCCCCGCTGGGACGCACAACATGTACGTCTCGGTCGGTGGTGTGGATAATCTAGGCAATAACGAGGTAAGTGACCAGATGGGTAATACTCAGTATGTCAATGAACAGGACCTTGACATTGATAGTGGCGCAGAGGTCGGCTCTGGTGGCGACGAAAACTTGCCAAGTTGGGCATGGCCTGCCATCATCGGTGTCGTGGTCATCGCCTTTGTTGCCGGAGCGTTCATCCTCTCCCGTGGCGGCGATGGTGACGACAACAAGGATTGGGACTACTGATCTCGGTTAGTACACCGGACAATACGTAGCAATACGTATGTCGCCCGTCGCGAACGCCTTTCGAAGCATCGTCTGGTCGAGAGCCTTTGCAAAGCATCGTCAGGCCTAGCGACCTTTGCGAAGCATTAGTTGGTAGCATTTGCTTGAGCTTGAGATCGAGTCGGGATAGGTGAAATTCGAATTTGTTTGTCCAGTCCATCCTCTGAGCGAAGGCCGTACCTTGATTTGTTTCTTAGTGGTCTTTGCTAGTGGCCTACCCAGGTGCGGTGGTAATAAAAACACACTTGCGGAGTAAGCGTATTATTGCCGGTGCTAGATAAATATACGCAAATCCGGAAATATTACCGGGGGAAAAATTATCATTAGCGGCGCCCCTTAACCCTCTCGATGGGTGCCAAAAACGGCCCACTGGAAACCGATGTTAACTTAGTTATCAAAGGGTATGTCCCTCAATCATTATAAGTAAAACAAGTCGTGGGGGAGAGCACATACAGTCCGTATGAGGTTGATGACATGAAGTTAAATACTACGAAACTGAATAAAACAAGCATTTGGGGCGGAGTCGGCAGTGCCGTATTTCTCGTCCTCCTGATGGCTCTAATGCCATTTGGCGGAATAGCAAGCGCCCCCATGGATGAAGTTGATTCCGCTTTGGAATCAGACGCAGCAGAAGCGAAGGCAGATCCCTTTGCCCTACCTGTGGAATCCGCTGGAACGATTGAACTGGAAGACCGCGATCCCACGAAAGAGCTGTTGGGAATGAGGGGTCTGACGCAGAAGGGCTATGTCGAGGATAACGGTGACATCACCGTACTCACCTTCGACGAACCCATCCACTACGTTGCCGATGGCATCACGTGGGAGGAGATCAACACCAATGTGGTAGCGACTCCTTATGGATGGGAGGTCAGCGACAACCTGTTCAAGACCAGTTTCGCTGGTGAAGTCGGTGGTGGTGTCGCCATTCAGGCGCACCCCAACGTCGACCCGATAATCGTCGGTATCCAGCCAATGCTGGTGACCCTAGATATCACCGGAACCGCACCGGAGCCGGTGCACGTCGGACCTACAGAAGAGGCAATATCGACCGGTGGCAACACCATTCGATACCCGCTTGCAATGGGCTACGACCTCGACTACCAGGTCGAGAACGGCAAGGTGAAGCAGAACCTGATTATTCGTGACCAGCCGGTCCTCGAAGAGGGTCAGGAATGGTTCGGACTCTCTGAGATGATCCGTATGCCGGTCGACTACGCTCTATACGTGGGCGAAGTTGTGGTGGGCCAGGAAATTATCATGACCCAGGAACCCCTGCAAGTTCGCCATATCGAAACCGGAGAACTCCTTGTGGAGTTCCCGACACCGACCGTCATTGAACCCGGCAACTCGGAGTTGCACATGGGAACCTACTTCGTTTCCGTGGTCAACGGTGGCCAGGTATTCCTGACAACTGCGGTAGAGAGCAGTTGGCTAATGGACATGAACCGCTCGTACCCAATCAACCTCGACCCGACTATTCAAGTCCAGCAGAGCGGCGGTACCTATGGTGGTGGATACTGTTATGTCTACTACGGATACTGTTATGACGGCACCTACAGTTACCTGTATCGATATTACGCGAGTATCTACTACATACCATGGCACCGATACGACTTCACTGCTCAGAACCTCGGGACTGCAGCATACCCGACCAAGGTCGAGTGGAAGATGTACCGATCGTACTACTACTCGTACTCCTCTAACAGCGCCACAGCAACCTTCCTAGAGAATTGCGGAACCGATGTTCGCTACAATTATGGCGTCTCATCCGCTTCCTGCTCGGGAGACATCACCAAAAGTCTGTTGTCCGGAAGCAACTCTAACGTCAACGAGCGCAAATTGATTTCATCGATTTGGAACAGTAGGACCCTGGGCAGTGTTGGATCTGGAACCGGTTGGAAGACCCTGACCGTCTGTAATTCTCAGACCGCCTGCTCCAGCGGAGATGGATTGGTGTTATTCAACGCCATGAACGGCGGCGGAACCAAGGGTGTTGGGATGATGTACTCGACCTCTACCTACTATTACACCTACTCGTACAATGCCGGTAGCAGCAAGTCCTACTATGCAATATCCTATGGTGGAGCAAGTGATACCAATGCACCATCGGCAATGAATTACGCAGCCTATACTGGAATAACCACCTACAAGGAAGGGGCACGAACCTTCTTCATCGACCTCAAGGATAATTCCGGTATCGACACCACCTCATCCGGTGGCCCATTCATGTACTACAGCGTAGATAACGCCACTTATACCAAGGTCAGCGCCAGTACCATCGGTACCTGCACCTCCTCGGCAGCTCGGTGCCAGTTCAGGGCTACCACTTCAGCCCTAGCCGAGGGCGACTACGTCACGTACTACTGGGAATACTCTGACCTCTCAAGCAACAGCAACACAGGAACCTCGCCGAGCGGGGGCTCATCCGGCCCACACTGGTTCCAAATCGACGCGACTGAGGACGCTGGAAGCGCCAAGAAACTCCAGGTGCAACTGGAACAGCGCAGTGCGTATTCCTCGTACCAGCCCCAGAAGTACTTCGACCAGTTGATGACCTATTACGACAGCAGTGACGAATTCGTATTCGAGTTCGACACTTCGGATTGTGGAACCGGCTCTCAGAGTTGTTTCTACACCAGTAACTACTACTTCTACCAGATGTGGAAGATGCAGTGGACGACTGCCCCTTCAAGCGGATACAACGGCTTTGGCGGAACCCAATCCGGTTCATGGGACATGATGGCAGATATTGATAACGGCTTCATCACTTTGACCGCCGATGATGGTCCGGGCATGAACCTGATTTACCTTTACGACAGTAGTGCGAACAGATGGTCGGTAACCGGATTGGATACCTCGACCGGAATCGACGAGACTTTGACAGGTGGACTCACCAAGACCAAGCGTGGAACCTACGGATACACCGACCACTACAATATCAAGTTGGACAATATCTATGGGACGGTCGGCAAATTCGACTTCAATGGAAGTTACTCTTCCAGCCGAGCCAACTGGCTTTGTCAAGGAACAAACGGATTCGTCTACTTCTTCCGCAGTACCAGTTCTAACCCTCTTTGTACCAGTGGGTACTACTACGCATACTCGCCTTCGTACAGGTGGACCGGCTTTGCAATAGGCATGGGATACTATGGAAGTATGTCCACGAGTGGCGGTATGAGCTACAAGGTTACCAAAGTAGCCCCCGAGCCCGACCGCACCGCACCCACTATGGATCACACACCACTTCTCGACAGTCACTCGAAGAAGAGGACAATCAGCGCGACTATTGTCGATGCTGGCGAGCCACCTACAGGCCTCAACACCTCTCAAGTAATCGGTGTTGGGCCAACTCTGTACTATCGGCAGAGCGGCACATCCACTTGGTTTGATACTCTGATGAGCCCGGTCGGTAAGACCCGCGCCGAGTGCAAGACTGCATCTTGCGAATGGACTGCGACCTTGGATTCGGATTCTGGCGCCGTCGATACCGACTTCATGGAGCGCGGCAAGACGATTGAATACAAACTGTATTCCCGGGATATGAATTCAGACAGTGCCGGAAGCAATAGCAGAACGACGTCGGTGATGTCGTTTGAGGTTGGAGACCCGAACAAGGTCTTCGTCGTAGAATGGCACGACCTCGGATACTTCAACAATCAGTATGCATGTACCTTCCAGGTGTTGTTGTACGATGAGACCAATGAGATTGAGTTCAAGTACGACACTGGATGCTCGGTCTACTACGATTACGCAACCATCGGCTATCAGAACTATGCACGCAACATCGGTGCTACCATCGACAACGGTGTTGACGGATATCAGGCTGGAAGCAATGCCTTCAATTCCAACTATCGTATTGCCACCGATGGCAGTGCTCACGGTTGGGAGAAGTTCGACCTCGGGGCTACCCCAATCACCAACTACAAGGTGGCGATTCAGGGCTCGAGCAACGGTAACCCAACCGGATATTACTGTGTTTCCTCATACTGGTGGAACACCTACAAGGCTGGCTGTGACGCCAATATAGACCTACCCGATGGCTTCTCGTTCGATTACTTCGGCACCACCTTCGACGGCGATAGCAGCAACAGTCGAGTCTTCATCAGCAGATTCGGTGCTATGTACCTGAAGAGCACCAGTTCGACCAGCCCGGAGCGCGCCATGACCACATGGTACACCAATATGCCGGAACTTCCATACTCGAGTAATACCTACTCGCGACCAAACCTGATTGCTCCATGGTGGGGCTATTACAGCAGTTATTACTGCTACTCTACCTCTTCAGTCGACTGTAGCATACGCTACCGTATCATGCCTTTCGAGGGCAAGGGTACGGATGTCGATGCAAGTAGTCTGACCGATGTCGATTGGGATTTGCTGGACAGCCCGATAAGGATCAATCCACCCGGTGACTATCTATCGATCACCGGTAACATGAACATCGACGCGGGAGTGGTTGTTCAGGTGGCTAATGGCAAGGGGATATCATTTGATGGCTCTTGTTCCAACATGAACCTGCTTGGCAACACCACTGATCATATCCTCTTTGAGGGACAGGCTGGCCAGACCTGGAAGGGAATGGCTTTCACCGCCGGTTGCAGTTCGGGTACCGACGATAGGCATCTCATAGAATTTGTCGACTTCGCCAACACCAGCGATGCTGCCATAAGTGCTGGAAGCCGCCACGGCGCTTCACCTAGCACCAATTCCAACGTCGGCAACTTCACCATGACTGATGTCACCTTCAAGAATGTAGGTTCGGCAGTTAGCCACGGTAGTGGTGACGGAACAATGTTCATTATAGCAGATGTCGATGTCGAAGACTCGTCAGGAAGTTGTTTCGACTTCCCGACCGATGCTGTTGTAACGATGAATGATGTCGATATGGACGGATGTAACACCGGTGGTAGTTCCACAGGTGGAGCGATAGTCAACGACGGCGGTTCGACCGGTGGAAGCCTTTGGGTGGAAGATGTCACGATTGCCGATTCCTTCGTCAATCTGATTTCCTCGGACCTGGCGTCCATCACCATCATCAACGTTGTAGCAACTCACTCTGCAACCCAAAGCGGGGTTGCATTGGAAGCATCTGCTGGTGCGACCGGAAGTACGTTGAGTGTAGATGCCATGGATGCCGACGACTACTCCTCGGTAAATATCAATACACTAGACAGTTACAACATCACGGACAGTGACTTCGGCGATGCCAACATCGCCATCTCCCCAAACGGTGCCTCAAGTACGGCGTCGGGAGCGCATGGAGATAATGCCCTTCTCAACGGTGTCGTCGCAGGCGCCCTGAGCATGGCTCGTACCGCGCCGGAGATGAACAATGTTGACCTTTCAGGAGCATTGACAGTGTCTGGTAACAGCCCGACCACCAACATGATTTTTGGTGACAATGTCGATGCCGACGGTGTGAGTTTCCAAGGCTGCGGCTATACCTACCTCTTCACTGATATGGACCTCGACGCCGGCGGCGCCGATTCATACGTGAGCAGTTCCTGTTCGAGCAGCAATGCTCCGAACAGCATCACAATCGATGGGGGTACAATTGCAACGGCGGCCTCGGGTGCTAACAACGTCATCTACGCGCGCAACTCAAGGGTAACACTCGGATCTGTTGACATCACCGGCATGACGGCCCCTGGTAACTATGTGGCCAAGGCGTCATCCAACGGCATCATCTCGATGATTGGAGTGACGTGGAATAGCGATGCCTGTGCTGACGCGGACGGCTGGACCGGCGAATCAGACTGCTGGGTGCAGATATCCTCTAGCAGCGGGGAGATCTTCTTCGGTGGTACTGCTTCGGTAAAGGTATGGAAGAATATCGGAAACGCTACTACTGGCACGATTAAGGACTACAAGTCAGGTCATATCGTCAATGCAGAAGTCGTCGATAGCGGCGGCTCAGGATTATTCATTGTCGGTCGTCACATCACCGACAGTAGCGGTGAGGCACAGGCATGGGTTCTATCTGAATCAGTGTCCGGTATCGGCTTGTCATCGACTGGTTATATCGCTCACAATGTGTTCGGCTACGGCCCTGCTGGAGTCAATGAGACCTTCACCACTGATCCATGGTATCCTCTGGTTTCCACTGTACCTACCTTCGGTGTCGGTGATTCGATTGAACTTGAATTGTTCCCGGCTCCTGTCGACCTTGGTGACGCTAACATGGACTGTTCTTGGTTGGCAAGTAACTCTACCATCGCGGATACCTATGACCCTGATGGAGATGACACTTACGTGTTTGACTCGAACACCATCACCCTCTCGGCCGACCTCGTCTTGGACAGCTGTAATTTCATGTTGAACGGTGCGACCTTGAAGATAAAGAGTGATGCTACCGTTTCGCCTACTCTAACAGTGAGTGGCGGCTCTTGGATAAAATTGATCGTGGAGCCAAACTCACAACTGATCGGCACCATCCGCGCCCAGAGCAGTTCCTATCCACTGCACCTCGATATTCAGGACGGGCTTCTTTGGATTGACGGCGGAATCGTCAAGGACGTAGCCCAGAGCGGTACAACCGGCTCGGCTCTGTACATTGGAACCGGTGCCACTTTGAAGATGACCAACGGCGCTAAGATATACGGCCTTGCAGCCAACTCTGATGACATGGCAACCGTCGAGATTGACGGTGGTACTCTGGAAGGGGATGATGGCAACATCATCAATACCGGCGGCACCGGAACCGGAATCTGGTTTGAGAACACGAAGTCTGGAATGGCTAACCTAGCTGTCTCTGGGGCTGCAGTAGGAATCAAATCCTACAACGCCGCACCTCAGTTGGACGGCTTCACGGTTACTGACAGTGATGTTGGAGTAAACCTCTACGGTGGCATGAGTCTACCTACTATCTACCGCTCGACCTCTCTGTCGGGAATGAATGCAGGATGGGAAACCTATTCCTTCGACATCTCTGGTTTCATGGATAAGGATTACGTGCAACTCGGCTACAACAGTATATGGGCCGGCGGTAATGCCCACCCGAGGTATAACTATGCTACCTCCAAGTATTACATGATGACCGACCGAATGTGGGTCGAGTTCGAACTCGACCAGGACTCCGATGGTGTTGCTGATGTGACATACAACCACAGTGACCGTGGCACCGGAACCCGCACCTCACCGGGCTACTACAACGCCCACGATGGTGATGGTGTTGCAGATGGCCTGGGTCGCGCAGGAAGCGATACCAGCGGCGAGTATTCCGGCTACAATTACTGGGATTGCAACCTATATGCCTATAATCAGAATCCAGCGTATCAGGATTATGGTTACTGGTATTACTTGACTTATACATATTACGCAAACCAAGTGGGTCTAAGCGGAGCCTACACCCAATCATCAAATGGTTACTATGGTGCCGGCTCTGAACCGAATAATTTCGGCTACCGCTGGGATATAGCAGAAGATCTGTCGTCCTCGGCATCGATGTACTACCCATACCACTACTGGGGCTATTACTACAACGCTTACAATGCCTATAACAATCCGTTATTCTATCCTCCAGAAGGATTCAATGGCCTATTCGGCGGATACAATATCTGTATGGACTACTACTACACCGGGTATTCTCCGGGACTATCACAGGCTGGAAACCGGGTTTCCATGCCGATAATCGACATGAACAACGAAGGTGACGGCGCCAATGACCGAAATGGTGTCGCAATACCCGAGGGCAAAATTGTCGGAGCAACTCTGAATATCGACTTCTTCCACAACCGTGCTGACAACTATCAGGACCGAATAGAGATGGTCGTGCGCTCGTCGGACGATATCGTGGACCTGGTTAACGAAAATTGGGCACGTGAGGCTGGAACGCCTCTGTTCAAGGACGGAGTAATCGACGATTCCGACGTCGGAATCGAGGTTGGTGGCGGCTACGCGGCCGGCGTCTTTGAGAGCATGACCGTTAATTCTCCGACCTCAAGTGGAATGGTGATTACGGGCTCGTCTTTCGCCTCCGTCGACGGTTTGATCGTCACCAACGGTGATTACTGTGTCCGCACCGGTCTTACTGCAGCAGGCAGAATTGACCTGGACAACTTGAATTGCCAAGACCAACTAGTTGCTGGAGTTTCCTACCAGCGCGATATCTCGGGCAGTTTCTCCGGTTCGATTACCGGAAGTCTGGGAGCGGCGGTTGAATATGGCTCAGCGACTACTGCTGATCACGAATTCACTGGTCTGATGCTCAGCGGCAACGCCATAGGTATGAGTATGGGAGGCAAAGGGACATTTACACTAATCGGAAGTAACTTCGGCAATACCAATTACGATATTGCCGTACCTGGTTCGAGCGAAGTGACCTTCATCGATGGAACAATCGATGATAACAAGACCTCGGTCACGGGTACTGGCGTCATCAAGCGCGCGCGCAGTCTAACGATTACCTTGTCCGAGGACACCGATAGCACTGTCAGTACAGTGGAAGGCGCCAACATCTTGTTGATGGCCGGTGATAGCTCAATCCAAGGTTCATCGACGACCGATGCTTCTGGTATCGCGGGAGGAATCCTGTATACCACAATGGAACGTACCAGTTCAGGTGCAACATGGCCCAACCTAGGTGGCTATTCAGCAGTGACTGCCGCCGAGATTGACTACCAACGCACCGGGGCGAATCAAAAGATGGATTTCCGATACAAGAGTGTTTCATTAACACTTGACCCGGATGCAGCATCTGTGGGCACAATTACCTTGGAAGAAGCAGATATCATTCCGTATCGTGTCTGTTACTCCTTCACTTCGACAGCATACGCCATGTTAGCCGGATGTTCGGGCATGACCTCCGGTGGCAGCAAGGCCTACGACAACGATGGCGACGGCACCAACGATGCATGGGAATACGGATATTTCGGTGCGACACCAAAAGATATGTCCGGCAAGACAATCCTGATGGACGTGCCTTTCATGTACATACCCAGTGACTCATCGTCATCGACTAAGAATAACTGGAACAACACCAACTTGATAATAACCGGTAATTACGACTATTACGGATACCAGCGTTGGACATCGACATATCCTTACAACTCACACCTGTACATGGATAACATGAATGCCGTCTCGCTATCTACCACTCAACAGGGAGTAGCTTCAGGAGTGATGTTCGGGTACTTTGCATGGTCTGACATCAATCCATGGATTACCAACAGTACGGTTGTTGGACTGTCCGGCATAGCCGCCGGTCGTGAGAACACCAACTGGGATCCAGACCACTTCGTCGTCGCTGACAACACCTTCATCCGCGCCGGTGGCCCGGGTGCTCCGAAGACCTCTTTCGGCTATCAGGAGATGTGTATCGTCAATTCCGGTATCCACGATGCCATTGTGACCAATAACATCATCAGCGGTTGTCCGATTTCGATAATGATTAGGAACATTGTCTACACCTATTACTTCACACAGAGCGTGTGGGGGCCTGACGACATGATCATCGAGGGTAACACCTTCCTCGACACAGGCACGATTTCGACGTGGTTCTACTTCTCTTACGGAGATGATATCAGCGTCAAGGACAACACTTTCAGCGGTAGCACCGCACCGACCTATCAGGTCTATGGCCAGAGTGCCTATACTACAAGATTAACGATCGATGGTAACACGTTCACTTCAGGTGACCAACCGATTTACCTGCGCGGTACACTCGACTATGATGTCAAGAATAACGACATCACAGGAAACCGTAATCAGGCACATCCAGGTATCTACACCCTGAACGGCTATGGCTCGATAAGTGGTAACACTCTGACCGATGCCGACGGCGGTATCATGATTGACGGTGTACGCAGTGGGCAGTCCCTAACTGTGACCGATAACACAATCGGAACATCCGCTGGCCGCACCGCACCCGGTGCAATCGGTATATGGGCTGAAGACTGTGGTGCAACGACGCTGGTAACCGGCGGTAACGATGTGACCACCGTCATGAACGGTCTCGTGGTCGATGGCTGCGCCGTTTCCGATACAGGTTCCAAGTTCACCGGAACCGGTGGTGTCGGCGGCGCCTCTTGGTCTGTCGACGTCATGGAATCCTACTACGCCCCGGGGAGCCTGAACATCAGTGAGGGTGATTCGGTGCGCTGGAGAGCCAAGGAGTACTTCAACGGGACGCCATACATCCACACAGTTACCTCTGATGCCAATAGTTCCGAGGTCTTTGACAGTGGTACAATGAATCTGGGTAGCACCTTTGCCTACACCTTTGATAATGCTGGAACATATTACTACCACTGCACTAACCACGCCTCTATGACCGGTAGTATCACCGTGACTGCAGGGAGTTCAGCTTCGTTCACCGCCAATGGAATCAATGTGATTTCCTCCGGCAACAAGGTGATATCGCTGAATGGCACCGAGGTCGGTGGCTACAGCACCGGAGTTTCTATGTCCGGTGGTGGCCTTGAACTGACCGGCGGAGCGAGAATTGCTGGTGTCGGATATGCCCTCTATCTAGATGGCGTTGACGTGACCACCAGTGGCGCTAATCTGGATGCCAACGGCACCAGCGGAATCGGCCTTTACCTGACAAACGGTGGAAGTCTGAATTTGAACGACTTGAGCACAGGAGCAGGATATGGTGTCTGGACCGATGGTGTGGACTTCAACTGGAATGGTGGAACCGCTTCCGGCGGAACTGCGCTATATGCAGAAAATCGTGCTGAGGGAGACTTCCAGAACATCACCTTCGACGCAGGTCTGGCAACACAGATACACGCTGGTGCGAATACCATCATCACCAGTGTCGGAAATACTCTGGACAACGCCTCGTTGTGGCTCGACTCAACCGCCGTTATCCATGAGGCTAACCTGTTGACCTTGACTACCGACCGTAACGAGGACTATACTCCGCTGACACCGCCAACTGCATCCGACGACATCGGTTTGATGATCACCGCTACCGATGGTTCCAAGGCGGCCTTTGTGAGTCCGACCTTCCGCGATACGTCACCTACCATTGATGGAGACGTCAGCGAGTGGGCGGCTAACCCACTGAACCCATCCGACGACATGATGCCTGGCGTCATGTCGGGAGACGGCACCGACGACATGTTGGTGACTTGGGATGCGCAAAAGTTGTACATCGGTATCACCGGTACAAACTTGGACAGCGGAGACCTGCAGGTCTACATCGGTCATGGTGCATCGGGAACATCAACCTCATTACTATGGGATAACATGCAACACGAATTGCCATTCTTGGCAAACTATGCATTCTGGGCCGAGGACGGCTCAAACCCACCAAAGGATGGAGACACCACCTATACGTGGGGGCTGAAGAGTTGGTCGACCGGAACAAACACCTGGGCTGACATCTCCGAAGGCTGTACGTGGAGCCAAGACAGCGCCTACATCGGCTGGGCTAGCAACGACGTTACTGAAATCGCAATACCATGGTCATGTATCGGCTCGCCAAACGGCGATGTCCGCATGCTGGCAACTGTATTGAACGAGGGCGATGGAGAGGTCAACACGGTACATCCTAATCCGGACGACTTCACCCTTGCCGGTGGTAATGAGTCCTTCACTGATACGTTATCTATCACTCTAGGTCAACTTAACCTCAATGATGGAAACATTGACGACTACCGCCTGGTCTACCGCAGTTACTTAGGTTCCACAACCGCATCCGCCGCCAAGAATTACGATGTAATGGTAATCGGCGATGCACCCTGTGAAGAAGATTGGGGGACCATCGGTGACATCAGTATGGCAGCAAATTACGAAGGTAGCATCACCATCGAGCGTGCCTGCCCATTCATTGCCTCACCTTCCTTCGTAACCGTGACCACCGTCGGCAACAACCTGACTGGAACCGGATACATGGTAGGATTCGAGGATATGCCGATGCAGACAATCCCACTTACACCTTATGGAATTGATATACAGACCTCTGCTATCGACATAGAATGGGTAATCACCGACCATCCGAACCCAATGTTCGCCCCGACCACCCTGCTAGAATACTACCAGTGGGGAGTCAAGGGAGTGGACACGGTTGGAGTAGACCATGATGATAACGAATCAACGCCTGATTATCCAATGCCTATCGGTGATAATCAAGCTGTGAATCTAACAGTTCTGCCAAATCAGTTCGGTAACTACAACGTCAAGTTGACGATTACGGATGAGCACGGATTGACCGACACCGGTTACCTGACCGTCATTGTCCTACCAATCAACGACGCACCGATTATCTGGAACTTTGCTCATACCAACAACAACCTCGCCCTAGGATTCACTCCATATGGGACTTGGTCGTCATATGGATTGTCTAACGTGCCAGTATTCACCACCAACAGCAATAGTTATGAAAACGTCGCCGATGAGGGACATGGAACCGTACCTTACAAGTTGGGAACTGCGGTCTTTGGTTTGACTACCGATACCACCTACATCTACGATCAGTTGAACGAGCAGCCACAAGCATACACTTGGGGCGCCAGCGTTCCGGTGACCTGTGAGGCTTTCTCGGTGAGCATCAGCAACAGCTCTGAGTTATTGATTGAAGAGACCACATCGAACCAGGAGGGTGGCGAGTGTGACATTACACTGACACTGTCCGACGACGGTACTGACGCTTTCCCGATTAGTTACATACATCCACTTCTCGGTGTAGATATCTACGGCTGGACTTTCAACGACGCAACGCCAAAGGCGGTTACGTTCCGAATAAATCCAATCAACGACGCACCGTTTATCTACAGTTCATTCGACCAGTCCTTGTCTCCGGCAAGAGAGATTGTCGACGGTAATGGTGACCCAATCAATCTGGAATGGGCAATCACCGTACAGGAAGACACCACAGATGTCGCTAAGATGACGTTTAATCTATCGCAGATGAAGGCTGATGTCGACCACAATGCTGATGACCTAACCTGGACATTCCAGCGCCACTACGTGGAGACTGAAAATGGTGACCCATCAATGCAATGTGAGTATGACAACTACTTCAGCAACATCGCCATCGTCGGCGACGAGATGTCTTTCACCCTGATTCCAGATGCGACCACCAATGCTCCACCAGAGCAGGTTGACAAGATGGATGATGGTGGAATTCACCAATCACGTCCAAATAGCCAAGAAGGATATTGTTTCATCGAGATGTATGTACACGATTCAGAGGATTATCCAGCCTACATCCCGAACTACATTAATTTCAACGATACCACAACCTATGTTGATCACACTTCACAGATGCAGATTTTGAAGATTAAGGTTGATAACACACCTGAACCAGTGCCTGACTACTTCTTCGACGATTCGGCGAGCAGCGGCTTCAACTTCCACGGTGTAAGTTACGTTATCTCTGGAACTGAAGTACCGATGTCGGTTGAAATCGTAGGCGGCGGAGATGCCCCACCGAACTCTGATGGTACCTACAAGTATGACCACGTACTCGAGGTCACGTTCAAGTCGGACGGTCACCAAGAAGGCGACCTGACGGCCGGACGAACTATCTTCGTAGACCCACCAGCAAACGGCGAGCGCATTACCGTCAAGCACCCGGGTGTTCCAATCATGGATGAATCGAAGAAGGTATCGGTATACGTTGATGTCAAGACCTGTCTTGCTGAGACCTGTCCTGCACCAACGAATCTGTCCGCCGCTGACTTCGTCAACGACAACCCTGAGGCGCATGTCTGTAGCGGGAGTGCTGATTCATGGACGTGTCCTGGTCTGTTCCAAGACCTAGCTGACCGTCGCCCTCAACTCGAGGACAAGAACTTCAGCAACAACATCATGACTAATATGGTGGATCCTGCCCCAACAGATGCAAACCTATGTGGTAGTTCACACCCATACAAGTGTCTCTCGACCGGCCAAGCTCTGCCAGAGATTGTCGCCACTCATGGACTGGCGTCAGTGCCATCCTTTGCTCCAAGCATTATGATGGTCAGCCTGATGGGAATGTTCGTAGGTGCAATGCTAGCTATGGGACGACGCGATGAGGAAGATGACTATACCGAGGAGTTGGAAGATGACGAGGCTGCAGTCAGCCCGGTTATCGCCACTATCTTGATGGTTGCCATAACAGTTGTATTGTCCGGTGTGATTTACGTGTGGGCCAGTTCGCTTGCGAATACCGACCAGAAGACCGTACCCCGTCTGGGTATGAAAGTGGTTGACGTCAACCCTGACGCACCTACCGGATACTGGAGGCTTGATGTAACCGATGCCAAGACCGAATTAGCCAGCCAAGGTATTATCGTACAACTTGAGTGGGCTGATGGGGTTTACCAAACCAGTTTGACCAACACCACCAATTATGGTTTCGTTCCGACCAACGTCCCCGATACACTGCGAGCGAATGCTCCGGTAATCGTAACCTTCGCCGACAATGTGAATTGTGACGCCGATGGAAAGAACTGTGTTACCACATTCGGGGTCGGAGACTCGATTCTGATTGGTAGCCATGACACCAACGGCAACAAGCTGAACGATGTCAAGGTGACCATCAGGTACGACCCAGGCGCAGGCACTGCAACACTGTTGCAGACCTTCAGGAACCTGAATTAGGTACACGGTTGAATATGCGCAGGAGCGATCCTGCACAAAGGAGGCGTGGGCGCCCGAGACCCGAGGGTCTTGGGCGCCCATACCCTTCTATCGAAGGCTACTAGCGAGAGCCACTGGGAATTAATATCAGGCTCGGATTTTACTAAGGGAGATAGACCCCGGAACCTTTCCTCGAAGGCCGAACGTCGTAACATTACTCAGTGGCCTTCGGTGTTGCTCCTCGCAGTGCGTCCTTTGAATCTCGATGTTGGGGTTCAGACGCACAAGTATTCATATCTCCCTGTGTTCGATTGGCATGAGGGGTAGGTGAGGGAAATTGCTGAAGTGCGTAGTCTTTGATTGCGATGGCGTCCTTGTCGATGCGGTCTCTTCGTGGCGAACTCTGCACGACCACTATGGCACCAATAGTGATGAAGCATTCTCGTCATTCCTAAGGGGAGAAATCACCGACGTGGAATTCATGCGCATCGATATCCAACTATGGAAGGAAATTGAGCCTGAGATACATCGTGATGAGATATTTCGCGCTTTTCAAGGGGCGAAATTGATGCCCGGGGCACGCGCCGTTATCAGCAAATTGAAATCCCGTGGAATCTATGTAGCCATCGTCTCTGCGGGTGTCGATATCTTCGTCGCTTCGATTGCCGCTATGCTGGCGGCTGATGATTGGATTGCCAATGGTTTCGAATTCGATGACGAGGGTTGGCTGGGGGATGAGGGGGTCGTCAGGGTCAGGGGTTCGAGCAAGGGTAAGATAGTCGCTAGATTGCTTGAGATGAATGGATTTTCCAGCGATGAAGTGGTGTGCGTCGGCGACAGCGACATCGATTTGTCGATGCGGGTTGAGGATTGTGCGTTCATCGGCTTCAATCCGAGCCGCAAGCGCAGTATATCGGCCTTCAGGGATGCGGATGTGCCGATTATAGAGAGCAAAGACCTGCGTTCCATCTGGCCGTATCTATTTCCCGGGGAAGACTTCCCGAGCGAGGAGGAATGATAGTGGGTGCGAATGAAGTGATGGCTATCATTCTCGCACTGCTCATCATAATTCCCGGTTGTATCGGCGCTGGCGATGGTACCAATGGAGATGGTGCTGGGGGCGCTGGCGATGGTGCTGGTGGTGGAGAACTCATCACCTTGGTGGTGTGGTCGACATTCGAGGCTGATTCACTTGAGGATGAGGTTTTTCTCGATGCGATTGCCACTTTTGACGCTCAACACCCTTCAATCGCCATCGACGTCTCAAATCGACCTTTCATGCAGGCAGCAGATTCCTTCAGGGTTGCGGCGCAAGGTGGCGAAGCACCGGATCTGATGCGTTTTGCCAGCGACCAGTTGGGGCAGGTCGGGGCGATGCGGGTCGATGGTTTTCCACTGCTCGAGGACCTGCGCCCGCACCTTACGCCGATACAGAGGAACATCTACGACGCGCAGGCTCTTTCCTCGATGCGGGTCGGTGGTGACTTGCTCGCCCTGCCGGCCAGTTTCGATTGTGTCAGCCTGATCTACAATGCCGATATATTCGCCGCCGAGGGGGTCGAGCCACCCAATGCGAATTGGAGTTGGCAGCAGATGCTGGAGGCGGCCGATGCACTATCCCATGGAAATCAGGTCGGATTATCGGTTCCGCTCAAAGACCCGTACCGCTGGCTGGCGTTTCAACGTGGCTTCGGCGGCGAATTATTCGCTGCGAATGGAGTGCCGACTCTCGATTCCAATGGCTCCGCAGCAGCGCTGGAAGCATGGTTGGCGCTCGACCAGTCCAATGGTGGCATGGTGCCGACCGGTACCAGCATTGACACCATGAAAAATCACTTCCGTGAGCGTGAAGCGGCGATGATAATCGATGGCCCTTGGAACTGGGCGACCTATTCACAGGCGCGGATCAATGTCGCACAGGCACCTCTGCCGATGGTCAACTCCAGCGGTGAGCGCATCTCACCGATGGTCACCTACAAGGGTTGGTCGGTAAGCAAACAGAGTCTTCACAAAGAGGAGGCGGTCGAGTTGGCACTGTGGTTATCCAGTCCCGAGGTGCAGAAGCAGTTCGCCTTGGAGACATGGACACTGCCCACTGCGGTATCGGTGCAGAGTGATTCCGAAGTAATCGATGACCCCGTGTTGTCCGGTTTTCTTGGACAAGCCGAATATGGATTTCCCGCCCCCACGACCCGGGAGATGTCGATGGTCTGGGATCCACTTTCAGCGGCGATAGAGCAGGTTTACGCCGGGAAGATGAGCGCTGAAGAGGCACTGAGTAAGGCGAATCAGCAATTACTGGAGGAAATCGACGGATGAGGCGCGGTATTCCCCTGATTGTCGTGATGGCACTGGTTATGATACTACTCGCCATTCCCGTAGTGCAGGCCACTGCGGTATCCAAGGTCGAGGCGAGTGGTCAATCCTCAAGTTACCGGAATATCAATCTGACTTGGGAGTTGGCTGGCCCAGCCGTGGAGGGTGATGGTTTCCATATCATGTTCAGCAAATCTCCCTTCGCAAACGCCAGCAATGCCACCCTTCATTCTACCGTTTTCACTGGACCTACAACTGCTCTGGCACAACCTGTTCTCGGCGAGTGGTACGATGATTGTCAGAGTAGCACGGGTGATGGTGATTGGGTGATGGTCTTCCGTGGTGAAAACGGTAGTGCGGTGGTACCGGCTGGGACAGTTGCCATCCAATGTGACCTGACCGGGATGCCGGCTGGAGAGGAAGTCTTCCTGGCTATTTGGTCGTTCGATTCGCACTTGATTTCGGATGACTTGTCAGAGGTCGTAACTGCGACTTCGACCGCGGTTGATGAATTACCACCTGATGCCGATACCCGGCCTGTATGGTTTGCCATCGGTAGTATCGCTCTGTCACTGGTCGTCCTGCTGGCGGTGCTGGGATGGAAGGAACGCACCGCGCAGGGCCGCTCGGCGATGCTTTACGTCGCCCCGGCGCTGATGGCCCTGGCTCTGCTGACCTTCTATCCGGTCGGCTACGGCATAGTTCTCTCCTTCACCGATGCAAATCAGAGCGCTCTGGGCGAGCAGTCATTCAACGGTCTGGATAATTATGTTGAGGTGTTTGGCAGCGCCGGATTCCTGCGGGTTCTCGGATTCACCCTTTTATGGACGGTGGTCAACGTTTTCGCCCATGTCGGGATTGGCCTGGCCCTGGCGATGGCCCTGCAAGGACGGGTTAAAGGCAAGGTTGCCTACCGCACGATTCTGTTACTACCTTGGGCGATTCCGTCCTATATCACCGTCTTGATATGGCGCGGGATATTCCAATACGATGGATTATTCAATGGTCTGCTGGGTACCCAGATCGATATTCTTGGCCTGCCGGTGCCAGCAGCTGCGGCGGTGATTGTAGTAAATATCTGGCTCGGATTTCCCTTCATGATGATGGTCATCTCCGGCGCACTGCAGACCATCCCAGGCGATATCTATGAGGCCGCTGAGGTCGATGGGGTATCGACGGTATCGCAATTCCGCCATCTCACCCTGCCGATGCTCAAACCGGCGATAGTCCCTGTAGCATTGCTCGGATTCATCTGGACTTTCAATATGTTCAACGTCATCTATCTGATGACCGACGGTGGTCCCAATCTGTGGTTTGGCGAGCCCGGCTCAACCGACATTCTCATCACCTACGTCTATGATGTTGCCTTCCGGCGCGGCTTGTACGGGGTTGCCGCGGCTTGGTCGGTGGTCATCTTCCTAATCTTGCTGTGGTTCTCAGCCACTTACATGAAGAAGACCAATGCCACGGGGGCGGTAGTATGAGTGACTTGGCGATTCGCTGGTTCATACCACTGGAATTGCGAATACTGAGCGGGATGAGTTTACTGTCCTGTGCATTGTTATTGGTGGTTCTGTTATTCGATTACCTGCGCGGTGATTATGATTCGATGTTGATCCACTGGTTGGGAATGTTGGCCCTGTCGGTGATGATTCTGACCAGCATTGACCATACTGAGGAAGGGCGCACCAAGCGGCGCGATATGGGCTTGATTACTTCTGGAATCACCCTTGCCTGCGGCATTACCGGACTGTTTATTCGTGGTCAAGAGTACTTGTTGGTCGACCTTTGGGCGGCGCTGGTATTACTCATCCCGGGACTTTCCGGTCTGTATCTGCTATCCTCTCCCGTTGTCTCGCGCTGGGTTGATTCCACCTTGGAACGCGCCGAGGCCGAAGCTGGGTTGGCACGCAATCGCCTACTCCTGCCAAAGTGGCAGGCAGGACTGAAACACGTGGTGTTGCTACATGTCGTCGCAGTGGTCATGATTCCGGTGCTGTGGATTATCGATGTAGCGATTTCACCTGGCGATGCATTGCAGGGCGGGACGCTGTTCTCCAGTCCGACCGGTGAGCATTTCAGCAATATTCTCGGCGGTGAGAACTTCTGGAGGTGGGCGCGGAACTCGGTGATTGTCAGCATCGGTACCACAATACTAGGGCTGTGTCTGGCGATTCCTGCCGGCTACGCCTTCTCCCGCTACCGCTTCAAAGGCCGCGGGGCGATGATGTTCACCTTCCTCTTGGTGCAGATGTTCCCTGGAATCATCATCCTGGTGCCGTACTTCATGGTGATGAAGTCGCTCGGCCTGCTGAACACCGCAATCGGACTGATTCTAGCGTATTCCGTCACCGCTCTACCGTTATGTGTATGGATGTTGAAGGGCTTCTTCGATACTGTGCCTAAAGAGTTGGAAGAGGCGGCATTACTCGATGGTTGTAGTCAGTTTGGGGTGTTTTATCGGATAATATTGCCTTTAAGTCTCCCCGCAATTGCAGTCACAGCGCTATTTTCATTCCTAGCAGCATGGAATGAGTTCCTATTGGCCCTGACCTTCAATACCAGCGATGAAATGTTCACCTTACCGGTCGGACTGGCCTCATATATTTCTGCGACCGATGCGGCGTGGGGTGACTTCGCAGCGATGTCACTGTTGGTGGCGATTCCAGTGGTATTGCTATTCATCGTATTCCAGAAATTCCTCATCGAGGGATTGACTGCTGGGAGTGTTAAGGGTTGAAGGAGATGCAATAATGAGTGGTGTGAATTTTATTGACGTGGCGAAGACATATGAGGATGGCACTAGAGCCGTGAAGGGTCTGAATCTAGAGGTGAAGTCGGGAGAATTCCTGGTTTTAGTTGGACCTTCGGGCTGTGGAAAGACGACCACATTGCGGATGCTGGCTGGGCTTGAGGAAGTAAGCGAGGGTGAGATACGAATCGACGGCGCCAAAGTCAATGACCTCCCACCGAAAGCCCGTGACATTGGTATGGTATTCCAATCATATGCGCTCTATCCACACAAATCGGTCGAGCAGAATCTCACCTTTGGAATGGAGATGATGAAGGGTCAAGAGGCGCTTTCAGGTAACGAAATCGACTCCCGGGTAAAGGAGATTAGTAATCTATTGGGCATCGCCGAATTGCTCGGCAAACGTCCCAAGGAATTGTCTGGCGGTCAGCGCCAGCGAGTGGCGCTGGGCCGAGCTTTGATTCGCCGCCCAAAGGTCCTGCTGATGGATGAGCCGTTATCGAATCTCGACGCAAAATTACGCAATCAGATGCGCATAGAATTGCGTCGCCTGCATGAGGAACACGGCACCACTACAGTTTATGTCACCCACGACCAGATTGAGGCGATGACCTTGGCCGACCGCATTGTGATAATGGATGGCGGAGAATTACAACAACATGCGACCCCCCAGGTGTGCTATAATAATCCGGCCAATGATTTCGTCCGGGAATTCCTGTGCCAGCATATCGATGAGATGGTCGATACCGCCAACCAGATTGTAAGCAAGAGGTGAAACGATGTCGAGTCGGCAGAAATCCATACTGCTGGTTTTTCTGCTGCTGGCCCAGTCCTGGTTGTTTATTCAGGTGCAACCGACCACATCTGCGGAAGGGGAAGGGGAGGGGGCTGGTGATCCTCTGCGAGTGCGTAGTGCGATGACTGAATTCAGGTGGCAGCCTTCGTCTGGTGGGGTGCTAC
>DARQ01000053.1:28427-28820 GCA_002503395.1 Euryarchaeota archaeon UBA60
AACCGGATTTTGGTCGGTTGAGTTGGAGTTGGACGAAGGAATATACTGCTACAAGTTCATCATGGAAGGTACCGATTACATCTTCGACGCCAGCAATCCCGAGCGTATTTATTGTGATGGAGTAGAAAATTCTCTCGCTCGAGTGAAGAATCACACCCGTTCGACCTTCTCACTTGAACTCGATTCCGCTACTGGTCTGCCGGCAAGAATACTGTTGCATTCCGGCTCTGATGGCTCATCTCTTTCAACTGGAGGACCGCAACTGAATAGTGGCTTCTACCCTGGAATCACCACTTTTAACCAGACGACTGAAGCATGGGATATCGATCTCAGCGTTCTGCCAGAAGGGAAGCATACATTTCACGTCAGCGGAGTCGATGACGATGGCTTTGC
>DARQ01000053.1:28914-32629 GCA_002503395.1 Euryarchaeota archaeon UBA60
TGACCGACCGTTTCGTCAATGGAAATACCTCCAATGACGACAACTCATCTTCCACCGCCTCGACCGGGGCCGGTTGGCAAGGTGGCGATTTTGCCGGCATCACAGAGAAGATTGATTCGGGCTACTTCACAAATCTCGGTGTCAATGCGCTGTGGCTTACCCCCTTCAACAGTGCCGCACAGGGTAGTGAAATGGCCGGGGATGGCGTGCACGAGGTCAGTGGTTATCACGGCTACTGGCCGACCGCGCCCCGCTCGGTCGATTCTCGCCTGGGAAGTGAGGCCGAACTTGAGGCAATGGTTACAAGTGCCCATGAACATGGTATTCGGGTGATGATGGATTTCGTAGTCAATCACGTTCACGAAGACCACCCATACTATGCTCAGAACCCCGAGTGGTTCAACCAAGGTTGCCTATGTGGCTCAACCGATTGTGATTGGAACGAGCATCGTCTCGATTGCCTGTTCAGAGATTATATGCCCGACCTGGATTGGAAGAACCGAGATGCCAGCGAGCAGATGATTGCCGATGGCATGTGGTGGCTGGAGCGTTTTGACCTCGATGGGGCGCGCCTCGATGCGGTCAAGCATGTCGATGATCTGGCAGTCTACAACTTCGCCAGCCGCATCGAACAACGCTTTGAGTCCGGGGGCGTCGATTATTATCTCAAAGGCGAGACCGCGATGGGTTGGGTCGGCCATGAACTGGCCGACAATCTCGGCGAATATGCGACAATCAATAGCTACATGGGCGAGCATGGTCTCGATGGGCAGGCTGATTTCGTCCTTTACCATGCAGTGGTTGACAATGTCCTAGCAAGTGGAAATATGGATTATCAACATCTTGATTATTGGACTAATAGAAGCCAAGACCAGTATGTTGAGGGTGCGGTGATGAATCCATTCATCGGTAGTCATGACACCCCTCGATTCATTTCACGTGCAGAAGATAGCGGTACACAGTGGAATCAATGGGTAGAGCAAGATCGGCCGAGCAATCCTCCTACTGAAGCATATGATAAGGCTCGCCAAGCCATAGGGTGGCTACTGACTACCCCTGGCGCTCCGATACTATACATGGGGGATGAATCTGGTCAACCAGGAGGTGCTGATCCCGATAACCGACGGATGATGGATTTCAATCTCTCAGGCCAGGGGTTAGAGTTGCTGAATTTCACCTCTGAACTCGCTCAATTAAGATTAGAAAATGTTGCACTACGGCGTGGAGTCTATTCCACTTATCATGTGTCAGAGAACCTTCTGGTATTCGAGATGACATTAGGAGATGATAGCAATATGGTCGTGTTAAATCGTGGTAATGTAGAGCAATGGGAAATTCCATATGATGAGGTAATCTTTGGTGATGCTACACTTTTTGATGATGCTCTAGCAATATCTGCAAATTCTGTGACAGTGCTTCGTCACTCATTGACTGATGTTGAACCTGAACCAGAACCTGAAAACAATCAGACAGGGAATGGGACTGCTGGGAATGGCACCGGGGGTGGAACTGGCTCGGAAAACCAGACCGCAGGTGGCAATGGCAGCACTGATGGCACCGTTAACGGAACAGATGGCACTGGCAACACTACCGGTGACAGTGAGCCAGATTCAACCTCGGAAGGGGGGTCAGACCCAGACTCGAAGGGCGAGAATTATTCCTCTGAATCCAGTTCTTTTACGGCAATAAGAATAATACTGCTGCTGATATTGGGTTTGATGATAATCCATTTTGCCATCAATAAGATGCGTGGAGGCGGATTGGGCGAGGGATGATTTGGCATGCACCGAGTTTCCACCTAGGAAAAGTCGGCGTAGAATTCACAGTAGTCATCCAGCATTCGTTTGGCACTGAAACCAGCACCAGCCGAAATCGCCCCGCGCACCAATTCCAACCAGGATTTTTCTCCCGCCTGCCAAACCGGCAAGACCTCATGCTCCAACGCATCGAGTACCGCCTCGCCATCTCGCTCATCATCTCGCTCATCATCCACCCCACCTATCGCCCAGCCATTGACTCCGTGGTCACAGGCCTCGGGCCACCATCCATCGAGAATCGAGCAGTTCGGTACACCACTGATACTCGCTTTCATCCCGCTGGTGCCACTGGCTTCCATCGGCCGTACCGGGCAGTTCAGCCAGATGTCGACACCATTGGTCATCGCCATTCCGGTATCCATCGAGTAATCCTCGAGGAAGGCGACTGGAATCTTCCCTTTCAACTCCTTACTGGCACTGATGACATTGGCAATCAACTGCTTGCCACCTTCGTCTTTTGGATGCGCCTTACCGGCGAATACGAACTGTATTTTCCCCCGACCGAATTGGCTCAGGCGGGCAATATTGCGGAATACCAGATCAGCGCGTTTGTAGGTTGCGAAGCGGCGGGCGAAGCCGATGGTGAGGGCGCTGTCATCGAATTCCACCCCGGTACAGACCTTGACCAGTTCGCGTAATATTGTCCGTGATTTCCTACGCGCCGAAATAAGATTGTCGGCTGGGATTCGCTGTGACTTTCGCAATTCTGCCGGGTCGTTGCGCCACTTGGGCAGGAACTCATCGTATACCTCCTGCATCGCCGGGCCGACCCAGGTCAGGTGATGCACACCATTGGTGACTGGATGAACGGTTGTGGTGGGAAACATCCCACCTGCGACTTCTGCATTCAATTTCGACACCGCATTGACCTTCCCGGCGAGATGTGCCGCCAGGTGCGACATCGAGCAGGTCTCCCCACCAAGGGCCGCACGAAGGTCATCTGGCAGCCCCTCTCCCATTATCGCCTCGACCTCATCCCACGCGAAGTGGTCATGACCGGCCGGAACCGGGGTGTGCGAGGTGAATAGGCAACGTCGTGACAATTGTTCTCTCGACCAACCTTGTCGTAACATCTCCAGCCCCGCGAAGGCACAGTGCCCCTCGTTGAGGTGGAGTCCTTTAAGAGGCCAGATTCCCAATGCCTTGAGCGCCCTGATTCCACCGATGCCGAGCAGGTATTCCTGACGGATTCTGGTCTCATCACCACCACCGTATAGACGTGAGCCGAGGGCTGAGTGAATGGGGCTGTTATCGGGATGTGCGGTATCGAGGAACAGTACGTCAACCTCGCCGCCGAATTCTGATTCGACCGTATATTTCCAGATTCGGCTATACAGACTCTTACCATCGAGGGGGATGGAGATGTCGATTCCGGTATCTTCGAGAATCGTGCGTGGGTCAAAGGCCGGGAATGTCTCGATTTGCCTACCGTCGCCATCGAGGTGCTGACGGCCGTAGCCGCGGCGGTAGAGCAGGGTTACGGCGACGAAATCCAGACCTTTGTCGGCGGCCGCCTTGATATGGTCACCCGCCAGCACTCCGAGGCCGCCTGAATATGTCGGCAGGTCACTGCGCAAGCCGATTTCAGCGCTGAAGTAAGCGACAACTTCACCCGGTTTCTCGTCACCGCCACCACCTTGGACATCCCCTCTGGTCCGGCCGATACCTTCTGCTGCGGCATCTTCCATGCCAGTACTACTGCCAACTCCAGCACCGAGGGCACCACCACCCTCAGCCCCCCCGGTAGAAAATCTGCCTTCTTGCCACCGCCCGGTAGCTTCGGTAATTGCGGCGAGCCAATTCAGGTCGTTCTGGGCGATGTCGGTCCACATGAATTGCCAATTCCAGTTCCCTTCCTTGGTACCCGGTGTGTTCATTCTCGCACTCGAGTCCAGGCC
>DARQ01000041.1:0-2291 GCA_002503395.1 Euryarchaeota archaeon UBA60
ACTGGCCACCGCCGCCGCCCTCACCTTACTCCCCCCCGGCTCGAGTGGAGCGGCCGGTGAGTGGATAGATGCCTTGCTGTTGTAGCGAACATGAGTTCAATAACGAGCGTGCCAACCGATGCTTTGGCGGCGTCGATGGGTGGTAACAAAAGCGTTGACGGCAACCACCTAGATGGCTGGATCACCGTCCGCGGGGCGCGCACTCATAACTTGAAAAACATCGATGTAGACCTACCGCGCGGTAAATTCATTGTCATATCCGGAGTTTCGGGAAGCGGCAAATCCAGTCTCGCTTTCGATACTCTTTACGCCGAGGGTCAGCGCCGGTACGTCGAGAGTTTATCCTCCTATGCCCGGCAATTCATCGGCCAGATGAAAAAGGCTGATTGCGATGCTATCGAAGGACTTTCACCAGCCATTAGCATCGACCAGAAATCCGGTAGTCACAATCCCCGTTCAACCGTTGCCACAGTCACTGAGATCATGGATTATCTCCGTTTGTTATGGGCGCGTATCGGCCAGCCGCACTGCCCAGAATGCGGCCGAGAAGTATCGATTCGCACAGTTCAAGATATTGTCGACGATATCATCTATCGATTTGAAGCCCACACCATCGCCATCTGGTCACCGGTGGTGCGCAACAGAAAGGGCACCCATGCCGACCTATTCCGCAACTTGGTTGAAGGGGGATGGTTGAATGGTAAGGTCAATGGTCGCGAAGAGGAATTCGAGCAACCCCCTGAGTTAGATAAGAATCTCCGCCACGACATCGATGTCCGCCTCGACCGCCTCTACCTCGACATGAGTAATCGTCAACGCTTGACCGAAGCGGTCGAGCAGGCACTCAGAATAGGTGGGGGAGCGGTGGCGATAGAGAGTTTGGCCAGTGCTAAGAAATCCATTAAACTCAGCCAAGGTAGTGTTGCAGGGGAGACTGAAGAGGGGGTGGTCGAAGCATATTCCGAGACTTTCGCCTGCCCACAACACGGCGCTTTCATGACCGAGATGAGCCCACGGATATTCTCCTTCAATTCACCACTCGGTGCCTGTCCGACCTGTCAAGGTCTAGGGGTCACCAGGAACTATTCTCTTGAACTGATGTTAACCCCCGAGCGTAGTATCGAAGAAGGTTGTATCAAACCTTTCCAGTCATCGATAAACGCTGGGTGGTACCGCGGCCTGATGGAACAGACGGCGCAATTCTACAATATCCCAACCGATACTCCCTTTGAGGAATTGAGTGAAGACTCCCAAGACATTCTCCTGTATGGCTCTGGCTCCACCATCATTGATTTCACCTTCACCAGTAAACGTGGTGCAACTTACAATATGCGGCGGCCATGGGAGGGGGTGTTCGGGCGACTGGAGAAGACCTATACCGAAACCACCTCGGAGAAGAACCGCGCCAGATTGGCTGCATACATGAATGATGAGCCGTGCACCGAGTGCCAAGGTGCCAAACTCAATCCTGCCGCACGAGGGGTGACTGTTGGCGGGGTTACCCTACACGGTCTGAGCTTCTGCAGTATCCACGAAGCGCTGGCGGTGGTGCGCCATTGGGTTGGGGATAAATCGGAAAAACACTCGATAAATGGTGCCCTGCGAAAATCATGTAATCCATTGGATGAGCGTTCATTATTCATTGGTAGCGAAGCCATCAAGGAAATCGAATCCCGCCTCAGTTTCCTCGACCGTGTCGGCCTCGATTACCTGACCCTTGACCGTCGCGCCAACACTCTTTCGGGTGGAGAAAGCCAGAGGATAAGGTTGGCGACACAGATAGGCAGTCGCCTTACTGGGGTGATGTATGTTCTCGACGAACCATCAATCGGGCTGCACCAACGCGATAATGACCGATTGCTCGCCACCTTGCGAGAATTGACTGATCTCGGAAATACTCTGATTGTCGTCGAGCACGATGAGGATACCCTGCGCCAAGCCGATTGGATTGTCGATCTAGGTCCCAAGGCAGGGCGAGACGGCGGAGAAATAGTTGCCAGTGGGCCGCTTGAGAAAATTCTCAAGGCCAAGAAAAGCATCACTGGGGCCTATCTCTCAGGGAGAAAACAAATACCTATTCCAGAAAATCGCACATTACCGAATAATGGTTGGTTGACAATAACCGGTGCAGCGGTCAATAATCTCGCTGATATCGATGTCAAATTCCCCCTCTCTTGCCTCGTCGCCATCACCGGAGTCTCAGGCTCTGGTAAATCCAGCCTGGTCACTGAAACCCTCGCTCCCTTATTGCAAAGGCAACTCCACGGCGCCGATGTAGTGGTTGGGAAGCA
>DARQ01000041.1:2470-5378 GCA_002503395.1 Euryarchaeota archaeon UBA60
GTACGCGGCGGCCGCTGTGAGGCCTGTTCGGGCGCCGGCTCAATAAAACTTGAAATGAATTTTCTACCCAATGTGTGGATAATCTGCGATACCTGCAAGGGTAAGCGCTACACCAGAGAAACCCTGGAAGTTCTGTGGAGGGGTAAGAACATTCACGAAGTGCTGGAGATGTCGGTCGCCGAAGCGGCCGAATTCTTTTCTAACCACCGCCGACTATCTCGAATCCTCGGAACTCTGGATGCGGTCGGATTGGGATATATTCACCTCGGCCAACCGGCAACAACCCTTTCCGGCGGTGAGGCTCAACGGGTGAAATTGGCCAGCGAACTGGGTCGGCCAACCCATAAACACACCCTCTACACCCTCGATGAGCCGACCACCGGGTTGTCATTTCCCGACATCCAGCAACTCATCACCGTTCTTCAGCAACTGCGCGATAAAGGCCATACCGTGCTGGTGATCGAACACCACCTTGACGTTGTGAAATCAGCCGATTGGGTAATCGACCTAGGTCCTGAAGGCGGCACCCGCGGGGGAGAATTAATCGTCGCCGGAACCCCGGAAGAAGTGGCTGAGAATAAGCAATCATTCACCGGCCAACACCTCAAACCACTCCTTTTTGGAGCGAAGAAGAAACCTGCTTAGGCAAGCGATGAATTGATGGGATGTCGTCGAGGGGCGATAAATGCCAATAGGGGATGATGGTCGAATGGCAGAGCTGGTCCATACCATCGAAGTACTACCGAAAACCGGCGGGGGAATGACTGATGCACGCGGCGAGTCGATACGCCGACAATTATCCAGTGACCACGGTCTCGATATTACCGAGGTTAGGAGCACCTTGGGTTATTTGGTAAAAGGAGACCTGAGTCCGAGCGAGTTGGCACGCTCCACCAGCGAGTTATTCAGCGANNATCATCGAGGATGGCTTAGCCAATACCACATTCATAGCCACAGGACACTTCGAAACCGAGCCCGACTTGACCATTATTATCGGCTTCAAACCAGGTGTTACTGATAACCGGGCGCAAGCCGCATTGGATGGTTTACAGACGCTTTTTCCCGATAAGGATGGCTTGGCGGTCGCAACCACCACTGGCTACATGTTCTGGGGTCTACCAGGTGATGTCGATGCAGATTGGCTGGGCAATCAACTGTACAACCAGATGATTGAGAGGGTGTCTATTTCATCAACCGGCGATGCTGTTTTGGAATTCCCTGAGCGCCCACCAACCAAGTACCAACCACCAGCCACAGTTAACCTTGAGGTTAGTGATGAAGAGTTGAACAAACTATCACAAACCGGATTACTGGCTCTCAATCTCAAAGAGATGAAAGCCATTCAAAGCCACTACCGCGACCCCGAAGTGCAAACCGTTCGGCAAAGTCACGGAATCAGCCCTCGGGAGCCGACCGATGTCGAACTAGAATGTCTGGCACAGACTTGGTCGGAACACTGTTCACACAAGATATTCGCGGCTAAAATCCACCATATAGACACCGAGACCGGCGAGGACAGCACCATCGATTCTTTATTCAAAACCCATATCATGAAGCCGACTTTCGATATCAGGGAATCAGCCGATTGGCTGCTTTCCCTATTCCACGACAATTCCGGAGTCATCGAATGGACTGAGGATTGGAGTCTTTGCATGAAGGCTGAAACCCACAATTCCCCCAGTGCCCTCGACCCATTCGGTGGAGCGATTACCGGAATCGTCGGCGTCAATCGAGATATATTGGGTACTGGTCTGGGAGCCCGCCCAATCGCCAATACTGATGTCTTCTGCTTCGGCCCACCTGATTACGATGGTGACCTACCATCGGGATTATTCCATCCTTCAAGGGTATTTCGCGGCGTCCACGCCGGGGTGCGGGCCGGCGGCAATGAAAGCGGCATCCCCACGGTCAACGGCGCGATGATTTTCGATGACCGTTACATCGGCAAACCATTGGTCTATTGTGGTACCGTAGGAATAATGCCACGTCTCCTGCCCGATGGGCGGGAGAGCCACATCAAGACCCCCAGTCCGGGCGACATCATTTACATGGTCGGCGGCAAGGTTGGAAGTGACGGAATTCACGGTGCGACCTTCTCAAGTATGGAATTGACCGAAGAGAGCCCGAGCAGTGCAGTGCAGATAGGCGACCCGATTACACAGAAGAAAATGATTGACATGGTGCTCGAGGCTCGTGATGCAGGGCTAATCCAAGTCATCACCGATAACGGCGCCGGCGGCCTGTCCTCCAGCGTCGGTGAGATGGCAGAATTAACTAATGGTGCCGAACTAGACCTTTCCACCGTACCCCTCAAACAACCTGGATTATCACCTTGGGAAATCCTTGTCTCCGAATCACAGGAACGTATGACAGTTGGCTTATTGGAGGAAGATACCGCCGCCTTTGAGGCGTTGGCCGAACTGCATGAGGTCGAGGCGACCCGGGTTGGAAGATTCACCGATGATGGTATCTTCTTAGTTAAATTCGGTGACCAAGTAGTCGCCCACCTGCCGATTACCTTTCTCTATGACGGCTGTCCACAACTACAACTAGAATCCGAGTGGACAGCACCAGAGCACCCCCTTCTCATCACCCCCAATACAGGGCCGTTTGAGATGGGTGGAATCCTCACTAGAATCATGGCGCGGCCAAATGTTGCCAGCAAGGAATGGTGGGTACGATCATACGACCACGAAGTTATCGCCCAATCGGTCATCAAGCCATTCTGCGGCGTCAATCACGATGCTCCCAGTGATGCCGCGGTAATCGCCCCGATAATCGGTGAGGTTAGGGGAGCGGTAATCTCCAACGGCATCGTGCCGCGCTATTCCGATATCGATACCTATGCGATGGTTGCCGCTAGCATCGACGAGGCCTTACGAAACGCGGTATGTGTCGGCGTCGATCT
>DARQ01000017.1:0-300 GCA_002503395.1 Euryarchaeota archaeon UBA60
CACCGGTCCGTTGTAGACGTCGTTGTTAGGGCCGTCAGCATAGCAAAAACCCGGGAAAAGAGGACCTGTTGCTCCTAAAGGTGCTCCCCACTCAAACTGGTAATTTCGGTTCAGGTCGACTCCGTCACAACCCTCGTCGACGCTCTCATCGACATCGGGAATCGGCGTCACCCCGGTCACGGTATTATCGCGCAGGTTCTTCCTCCATCCGCCAGTGGGGCAGTTCTCCCATGCATTCTCACCACAGAACTCCTCTCTATCGTAGCGGTTGCCGTCGACGTTGAGCATCGGAATCAGGTA
>DARQ01000017.1:502-3315 GCA_002503395.1 Euryarchaeota archaeon UBA60
ATCAGGCCATCACCGTCATTATCGATGCCGGCCTTACCGTAGTAAAAGACCAGGGTCTCAAGGAATAACATCGGCACCTCATAGGACATCCATTCACGGGCGTGGTGGGTGCCGACCAGCATGATATCGGGACGGTCAGCATAATTGCCATTATCGCCGACGAACTCGTTATACTCGCCACCTTGCACATTGCCGGTAATCTTCAGCCAAGGGCTTGAATGCCCATAGTACCAACCCTCGTATGAATCGGCGGTTTTCTCGATACCACGGGCATTTGTCCCGCCCTTCAGACCTTCATGGAACTCAAGGATGTCGGGGTTGCGGTCGGCGAGATATTGCATACGTTCTTTCATCGTGAAATAGTCGTGGTAGGCACGGAATTGCACCCGGTCATCACCCCCCCAGGGGAAAATCTGATTAGCATAATCAACCGACCAGAGTTCCTCAGGAAATGCTCCACTATCTTGGGCAACCACTGCTTGTGAAGATGTCTCATCCTGAGCATATACCGAGACAATCGGCGCGAATACGGAGAGCATGAGCGGTAGTAGCACAACCACGGCGAGGCGCGCCTTCGGCGGATGCTGAATAGTGACCTGCGACATCTAACCACTCACCTCGACTCGTGCCGCCTTATTGAAGCCGTCGCGTCAGCGCGCACAATTATCAAACCAGGGGGAATCTCTCAAAGCGGCAACCAAGGCGGTCGAGCGCGGGAATGATACCACCGACGTAACCAAAAACCAGCAAACAGCAGGGGAGGCGCGGCAACCGCTACGACATTTGAAATCCCCCCGTCGAGCCACAGAGCAGTGATAATCGCCGCACCCGACCAGCAAACCAGGGATAATGCCGCCCAGATACGGTCACCGAACATCGAGGCTTGCAAGCGCGAGACTTTGGCCAGCCAGGCGCGAGTCGGCAACGCCACGTCTCGATTCCAAGCATGTGCAAATACAAGGCCCTCCAACCGCTGCTCGTACTCCCAGATTGCCACTCCGCCACAGTGGGTATCGAGAGCGCGTGGCCGTGACCAACGCTCGGGAGCTTTGGCCGCCCACGCGGCGAGCATGGCCTTGCGCATTCCTTCCTCATAGCGCAGACCATTCAGCCGATCGAGATGCTCGCTGAGCGAAGTGAAAAGTGAGGCTAGGTCACGGATTGCCGGATTATTCTGCTGAAGACCGGTTATTGCGTTGAACAAGCCATCGCAACATCCCGAGATTTGCACTTCATCCGGGCCAATGTGCATTACCTCTAGGCCGATGTTGCGATGGGTGATGGTGCCTTGAGTTTCGACTGAGTGCGGTGCCCGCCACAAGGTGTTGGCTTTGCTCCAATCCTCCAATTTCTTGAGTCGATCATTCCAGATTCTCTGGGTATAAGGGCGGTGATTCTGCGGCTTGATGCTGGCGGCGAATCCGCCCAATGCCTGACCTAGTCTGGTGGCGAGATAATTCAGCCCGGCCTCATCTTCTTCTAGCACAAGTTCACTGATGACCTCGAGTGCCGAGGGATGCTCTGGTTCCGGCAGAATGACCAAGATATCCCTGCCAGCGAATTGCAATCCACCGATTGCCGAAAGGAGATTATTCGAGTCAACCTCAGCCAGCACCTTGGCATGACCGTGGCCATCTAGGGGGAGGCAACGTATCTCGACCGTTTGGCTCGACCAGCCAGCCGGCCCAGAATCGTCCCATTTCGCCTTCCAAGCCTTTCCATCTGAGGGAAATTGGGTTATTTCCGCGTTTGAAATATCTGGCGATTCTCCCCACCAACCAGGATTGGAGGTGACTTCTGACCACCATTGGGAATCTTGCGGTGAAGATGTCGGGTGGAATAGGTTGTGGGTTCCCCATCGAGTCGACATGCGGAATATGGCTATACCTGCAGGAGCACCTTCGGCTTCGACCAGAGCGGTGGCAATCCCACTTGGGTACCACGATTCGGCGATGATTTCCTCAACCGACAATCATCTCACCTACTCTCGCCACGGGCTGGCCAACATCAAACCAACGGTGCGGCACTAGGGGATATGGGTTTCAATAATGAGCCGCTGCCATACCGTGAGCGGAGCGTATGACTGGCATCAGTGGAAGGGTGGGAGATATCCTCGGGGCTTCTGTCGAGGCCAAGTTGCTCAACCGGATTGCTGAGTTTGAGACCCCCCAGCATCTCGCGGTGATAATGGACGGTAATCGCCGATTTGCCTGGACCAAGGCAATGTCAACCGCCATCGGCCATCGCAAGGGCAAGGAGAAACTGGAGCAGGTGATGGATTGGGTATTGGAATTGGAAATACCATTTCTGACCGTTTACGCTCTGTCGACCGAGAATCTGGAGAATCGCAAGGGTGAGGAGTTGGAAACCCTGTTCGACCTCTATGCCGAAGGGCTTGATGACATCCGCCAAGACCCGAGAATCCATGAACGCGGGGTCAAGGTGAGTGTGATTGGGCGGCGCGAATTACTACCGCAGAGAGTCCGTGATTCCATTGACCGAGCCGAGTCTGAAACCGCAGATTACAAGAATTTCACCTTCACAATATGCCTGGCCTATGGGTCGAGGGAAGAGCTGGTCGAAGCGATTCGCGGTATCGCCGCCGACCACGCGGCAGGAAATCTGCCACTGGAATCCATCGACCAGCGCGAGGTCAGCCGCAGGTTGTACACCAGCGAAATCCCCGACCCCGATCTGGTGATTCGCACTTCGGGGGAGGAACGGATCTCAAATTTCCTGTTATGGCAGGCGGCATATTCTGAATTATATTTCACCGATGTATTCTGGCCCTCCTTCGGCAAGCGCGATTTCCT
>DARQ01000017.1:3417-4996 GCA_002503395.1 Euryarchaeota archaeon UBA60
GACACCTGCCGCGAGTGCGGAGCAGAAACCGATGCCTTGGGTCGTGCCTTACCACCGCCTCAACCCGATGGTTATCGCAATCCGGCAGTGGCCGTCGATGCCGTCTGTACCCGTGCCAGCGTCTCGGGAATCGAGGTCTTGATGATCACCCGCGACCTGCCGCCGGGTAATGGATTGCTGGCCCTGCCCGGTGGATTCGTCGAGTATGGTGAAGACCCCGAACTAGCGGTACTGCGCGAACTGGTTGAAGAAACCGGATGCACCGGCACCTTGGGAGAGATTTTGTGCGTGCGTGGCGACCCACAGCGCGACCCCCGCAAACATATTGTCAGCATCGTCTATCATGTCGATGTCGAACCACAGGCCGCTCTGCAGGCGGGTGATGACGCGGCCGCCGCAGACTGGTTCTTGCTGGCCGAATTGCTTGAGTCTCCCGAGCGGGTCGCCTTTGACCACCGCGAGATTCTTGCAATCTTAGTCGCCGGAGCAATTTCCTGAAGTTCATCCCACAGTAGCCGATTCTGGAGGCAGGATGATACTCTGCCACTCGGCCAGCGTATCAGGCCACTCACCGCAGTCGGACTGGTGCAGATCGGACAACCAAGCCGATATTTCTGCGCCTTGGCTTTCGATATTGTCGCAAATGGTCAGAGCGCCACTGGCGAGAAGTTCCGTAAAGATTCCGCGCCCGGCCGAAGAAATGAGCATGGCTGGTACACCCAGAGATGCGGATTCGGTCGCTAAGGTGACCGATTGGGTGAGCACACCAGTGTAATCCAGAGTACGATTCGGCAATGACCACGGTTCAGGAAGTCTCTCTCCTTCGATGTGCTCATCGATTTCATAATCAAGGTCAAGTTTCCCGACATCAACCATATCGACAATCTCTCCATCGTGAATTCCACCACCGAGCAGACGCCTGACCATGATTCTCTTGCCATCCCCTCCTCCATCAGGACGTGACTCGACCAATGTCGCCGGCCGAAGATACACATGCGCCTTGTTTCCAACAAATCGGTGAATCCTCAGACCTTTGCTATTCGCCTTGGCAAGGAAACCGCCGTCCATCTCGCCTCGCCAAGAATCGGGTAACAGTATTTCTGTGCTGACGCCCAGAGCGAGACGATGCGAAATGTGGTCGCCCTCATTATCACTGATATAGAGACGTCGTGGGATCCCTGACCGCTTGGCGGCGCGTAGTTCCAATGGTGCGGCAATTACCACGATCTGGTCAATTTCCCGGTCACTGGCTCGGCGTGATTTCAGCGCTTGCCGCACCAAGGTGATTCGGCGTCGGGCGAGCAATAATCGAGCGATTTTTCCCATCTCTGACCCGACCGGCCGCTCCACCCACAACGTCTCGCGGCGCGGCATTACACCTTCGCCGGTCGCCAACAGATGTTCGACATCGGGGCGTTTGGTGGCAATGATGAGGTCATCGGTACTACCCTGTCTGATGAAGGGCAGGAGGGCCTGGGCGTGCGCCGGATGGTCGATGACCCAACAGGTGATGGTAGGCGCAACCATAGGTGATGCGAAGCGGAAGTGGGCTAAGAGCGAACCCCTATTTCCCTCCTGC
>DARQ01000017.1:5155-6164 GCA_002503395.1 Euryarchaeota archaeon UBA60
ACCGGCGCGGTCCTGGAAAAAATCGATGCCTTATTGGCTGCGGCCGGCACCGACCGTAACAGTCTGGTCTTCGCCCAGGTACTACTCGCAGATATTGACGATTTCGCGGCGATGAACGAGGTCTATGCCAAATGGTTGGAAGACTGTGATTGCCCACCGGCGCGAGCCGCCTTCGGCGGCAATGACCTGCCTCGTGGGTCGATGGTGGAAATCGTCGTCCAAGCAGTCGACGAAAACTGCTGTTGAGGTGTTGCATTGCCCGGCTCACCCTACATGGATGAGCCGCCACATGGATTGTGGACCTGGCCGCGCCTTCTGCGTTGGTTGACTCCGACTTTTATCGCCCTAAGTGTCGTAGCGGCATGGCAAGGCCTTCTCATCGAATGGTTTGGCCTCTCTGCGGCACTGCTGCTAGCCAGCGCAATAATGCGAAAATAACCGGTCCCCGAGAGCAAGACGTTGAAAAATACAACCGGCTCGTCACGGCCATGAGCGAGTGGCCCGAGCACTGCTTCAAGGCCTACGATATCCGCGGCCTGTCGGCATCGGGTGAGCCCGATGCCGCACCAAGTGGTGAACTGACGGTAGAATTCGCCCACCGCCTAGGTCGCGCTTTGGCAACCTATCTCGAGGCCGATTCAATCACGGTCGCCCGCGACATCCGATATTCCTCCCTTCCTCTGGCTGAAGCGCTGATGGAGGGCTTGGCCGAAGGGGGAATCCGGGTACTCGACCTAGGGATTGTGCCGACCGGTTGCCTCTACCACTCGGTTTGGAATCTTGCGGTGCAAGGAGGGGTGATGGTGACCGCCAGCCACCTGCCGATGCCGACCCATAACGGTTTCAAGATGTGCGCCGGAAACCTGCCTCTCGCCGGTGAGGGTATTCAAGAACTCAAACAGGTTTTTCTGGCCGGTGAATTCCAGTCTGGTGAAGGTGAAATCATCGAGACACCACACGAGGATGCTTGGTTGAATGATATTCTATCAAGTGCTGGAGAACTCGCTCG